>DDWA01000011.1 GCA_002345425.1 Caryophanales bacterium UBA2298
AGGGGGAAGTTTTTTTATGAAAAAAGTTTTAGTTTTACTAGTTTTAATGCTTTTGTCATTTGCTTTAGTTGGATGTAACAATAATGCAGAACCAGAAACATTAATTATTCAGTTCGTTCCTAGTACGACAATCGATTCCGAAAAGCTCACTTTGCTTGAAAATTTGGAAGGAATGTTAGAGGAAAAATTAGCTGCTGCTGGTTATGATGTTAATGTTAACATCGGCGTTGGTACAAGTTATGCTTCAGTTATAGAAGCTATGGTTTCTGGACAAGTACATGTGGGATTCTTGACAGCTCAACAATACGCTTATACAACTCTTGAATTTCCAGATAAGGTCAATGTAATTCTTACTTCTGTCAGAAATGCTTATGAAATTCAAATTGATGACGACGGAAATGAAATTACCGACAAAGCTACTTTAGTAGCTGCAGCTAATGCTTCTGGTTATTCAGCTGCTACTACAAGCGAACATAAAGTTAGTTCATATTATTCAATGCTTTTAGTTAGAACTGAAGATTATGCTGAATATGAAACTAATGGAATTGCTGCTTTAGCTGGTAAAGAAGTTGCTGTGCAAACAGAAACATCTGGTTCAGGTTATGTTTATCCATCTTTCTTACTTTATCAAAATGATTTATCATTTGTAACTGGAACTCCTAACGCTGCCAACGGCGAAGTAAAAGCTGTTACAATTGGCGGTCACACTAGTGCTGTTCTAGCTTTATTGAATGAAGACGTAGACGCTACATTTGCATTCTTTGATGCTCGTTATATCACTGATGCTTATAGCTCATGGCAAGATGCAAACCCAGGAGTAAGTATTTTTGATTACACTTCTGTTGTTGCTTTAACAGATCCAATTTATAACGATACTATTTCTGTTGTTTCTAGTTTAAGCGATGGTTTACAAGAAGCTCTTCAAAATGCATTTATTGAAATTATTGCTACAACTGAAGGCGCTGAAATTCTTTCTATTTATAATCATACTGGTTATATGAAAGCTGTTGACGCATCTTACGAATCTGAAAGAGAATTATATCAATTTTTACATCAAGAATAATTAAAATTTAACAAACCCGGAGGTATCACATGATTAAATTTGTTGATGTGACAAAAACTTACCTCAATGGGGTTCAAGCTCTCAAAGGAGTAAATCTTGAAATTCAAGATGGAGAATTCGTCGCTATTATTGGCCTTTCTGGCGCTGGTAAATCTACTATGCTGAGATCCATAAATAAGATGATCGAAATCACATCAGGTCAGATTTATATTGATGGCATCGATGTTAGCTCCATTAAAGGTAAAGAACTCCGAATGCTTAGAAGAAGCATAGGTATGATTTTTCAATCATTTAATCTTGTGAAGAAAATGTCTGTATTTAATAACGTTTTGTCAGGTAGAGTGGCTTATCATTCTACCTGTAAAACTATATTGGGGCTTTTTCCTAAACAAGAGAAAATTCTTGCTCTTGATTCATTAGATGCAATGGGGATATTAGACAAAGCGTTTACAAGAGCTGATCAATTATCAGGGGGACAGCAACAAAGAGTAGCTCTAGCTAGAGCCCTAACTCAAGAGCCAAAAGTAATTCTGGCTGATGAGCCTGTTGCATCATTAGACCCTATAACAACCATCCAGGTAATGGATGATTTTGCAAAAGTTAATAAAGAATTTGGAATAACAATTGTAGCCAATATGCATCATGTTGATTTAGCATTGAAATATGCTACTAGAATAATCGGAGTTAAAGATGGTTTAGTAGTTTTTGATGGAAAATCTGATGAAATTAATGATCAAACACTTGTAAATATCTATGGTAGATCATTGAAACACGATGAATTGTTAGGCGATCCAAATGAATAAGTTTCAAATAACAAACGGAAAAACAATAATAAAGCCGTTTAATAAAATTTGGTTTATAATTGCAATCTTAATTACTTTAGTTATTATACTATGGCAATTTATAACTTATGATCCTAGTATGATCGATATGAGTCAATTATTTGTAATTGTAAAACAAATGTTTACTCCCAAAAATACAATACTCTCACAAAGAACTTGGGGAGATTATTTTGCCTTTATGTGGGAATTAAGAAATCCACTGTGGATTACTATACAAATGAGTATTGGTGGAACTATAATCGGATCTATTTTTGCAATACCTTTTGCTATTTTAGCTGCAAGAAATGTCTTTAAAAACAAATATATAAGTGTTCCATTCCGTTTTATCATGAATCTAATAAGAACAATTCCTGTTATTCTATTAGCGATTATTGGTGTGGCTATGGTAGGAACGGGTGTTTTATCTGGTATCATTGGTTTTACCGTTTTCTCATTTGGGATAATGGCTAAAATGCTATATGAAGCTATTGAAACAGTTGATATGAATCCGTTTGAAGCCTTAGAATCTACAGGAGCAAATAAATTTCAAGCATTTTCCTATGCGATTGTGCCGCAAATTTTTTCTCCATTTGTAAGTATTCTACTCTATATTTTCGAACTTAACATTCGTGCTTCTGCTATTTTAGGTTTTGTTGGAATTAATGGAATCGGTGAAGTAATCAGTGTTAATAGACTATATAATTATGATCGAGTTGGGGCTGCTGTAATTGTACTTTTCATTTTAATTTTCGCTCTTCAATTAATTAACAGTCATGTTAGAGGTAAATTACAATGAAAAATTCAGAAAAGGTACTATCAAAAAAACCAAAAAGATGGTTAATTAATTTAATATTTGGATTATCACTTATTCTTGCACTATTTTTGTCATTCCAAGGTTCAACTATAAACTTATTACGTTGGTCTACCTTTGGTTACGCCATAAAAGCTATGTTAAACGGATTTACGGAAATAAATCCAGAATTCCTTTTCGGATATGGATCGCGTCAGTTTGTTGAAGGTATTGTTTATATGGCTATTCAAACTTTAGCTATTGCTTTTATAGGTACTTTCTTAGGCGCAATACTTGCATTGCCATTCTCATTTTTAGCAGCTGAACGAATAGTCGGAAAAAAAGCTTCAAAAATCGGAATTACCATAATTACAATCATTAGAGTATTTCCGGAAATTATCTTAGCTTTAATGTTCGTAAAAGCAATTGGGATGAATCCACTTACCTGTGTCATTGCCATCGGTATACACTCGATCGGCATGTTAGGAAAAATGTTCTCTGAATCCATTGATAATATGGATATTGGACCTATTGAAGCACTTAACGCAGTCGGAGCTAACACATGGCAGAAGATTCGATATGGAATACTTCCTCAAGTAATTCCGGAATTGACTTCTACTACTTTATATCGGTTCGATATAAACATCCGGTCAGCATCTGTCTTAGGTGTTATTGGTACTTTAGCGGGAGGTTTTGGGGCATTATTACTCCTTGCAAGTACAGATCCTCACAATCAGTGGAATACAATTGCAACATTATTAATAGTTATCGTTGTATTAGTTCTTATAGTAGATAACATATCGGCATACCTTAGAAAAAAGCTTGTATAAAGAAAAATCTCGTTTACATAGAACGAGATTTATTTTTATTTTTTTTCGGTAACTGTACCAGCTCGATAGGCATCTAGTAACTGCAATAAATCGTTGATGCTTTCTTTAAGTTCTGCTCCCTTGTTGGTGTCATAGATATAAGTTCTTCTAGTATTTAATTCTTCTGAGCGAGTAACAGAAACAATATCTTTCTCTGAATCAATTAGAGCTTGATAAGTATCAAATCTTTCATGAGATACTAAGAAATAAGCATGTGAGTCAGAGATTAAACTGTATCCACCCATTGTGGTTTTATTAGAATATTCTTTACTCATTCCCCCATCAATACTATAAATCCTACGATTAGCAAGCACAACTTGATCGCCCTTAGTAACATCCAAAGGCACATGCCCATTAATAATTTTCGATTTATTGAAGTCCAATTCAAATTCATCATAAATCATTTTTAGAACATCATCTTCTAGTCTAAACTTGTAATATGGATTATTAATTTCTTTATGGCTTTTTTTATCACTTAAGAAATATCTTTCAAACGTCTTCATCGAATGTTTTCCGAACAAAGGTGAAGAACCACCTTGCCAAAGAATATAAAAATAATCCTTATCAAAGTTATCTTTTTCGTAACGATTTAAAAATGCACTTCTGACCAAACGATCAAATTCATCAAGTAAACTCTTACCATAATATTCTTTTCCATTAATCTCTTGTCTCAAGAAATCGCGGTTTTCCGTTAATGGTATCGCCGCATGAAACAGAAGGTTATTATTATATTTTAGGTACATGCTACCATTTTGCATCATATAGCGAGCATGTTTTTGCAACATTTCATTATGTAAAAACAAGAGAGTAAGATGACTTAACACCTCTTCTTCATCTTTGTTTAAAGCATAAGGTTTTTTTGGATTTATCGTCGGAAAATTACTGTCAAACAGAGGATAATCCTTACCATCAATTCTGACAGTTTTATTGTCAAAGTCAATTTTATCCAGCAACAATCGATCTTCTAAATTAAATCCCGGTTTTCTGGAAATAACTTCTTTTTCCAATTTAAATTGAATAACACTGATTGCTTTATGAATCTTTGCAACAAACGACATGTCTTCTGTTTTATTATAATTTATACTATAACCTTTTGGGATAAACAAACTACAATCATCATTGTTATAATACTTAACAGCTAGTCTAGCGAGTGGTATTAAGTTAATACCATATCCATCTTCGAAACAATCAAGATTATTATAACGAGCTGCAATTCTAATCACATTCGCAACCATTACTCTTGAGCCGCTAGCTGCGCCTAAGAAAGAAATATCATGATTACCCCATTGAATATCAACATTGTTCATACTCACCAATTTTTCCATAACTAGATGTGGTAATGGTCCTCTATCAAAGATATCGCCAACAATATGAAGCTGGTCAATCGCTAACTTTCTAATGAACCTTGATAGTTGCAAGATAAACTTATTTTCTCTCTTTGTTAAAAAGATAGCCTCAATTATCGCTTGATAATAACGTTCTTTGTCTTCATGAGAACTTGATTCATAAATCAATTCTTGAATTACATATGAAAATTCTTCTGGCAAAGCTTTTCTAACTTTGCTTTTTGTATATTTAGTTACGATTTCTTTAGCTAATAAAATCATATAAGTCAATTGTTTGTTGATTAATTTCTGGAAATTCTCTCCATTTAACTCCTGCTTATATTTATTCAGCATATCAGTCGGGTAGTAAATAAAGAATGCTAAGCGGTTCTTTTCAACTTCAGTTAAATCAGGAAAGATCAAATCAATTTTTTCTTTAATAATCCCTGAAGCATTCTTTAAATAATGATTAAAAGCATCAAACTCACCATGAATATCAGTGATAAATATTTCTGTACCTTTAGGTAAATTTAAAATTGCATTAAGATTAATTAATTCTGAAGCTACCATCTGAATGGTTGGATACTCTTTACTTAATAATTCTAAATACTTATTTTGATATGGCATTAAAATTCCTCCTTGCCTTTAAATCATATATAAAAGCCCTAATAAGACTCCTAAGAAAGTTCCGATTGCATAACCGATAGACCCGACTATCAGCCCGGGAACAGTTAAAGATTCGTTTTTGAGTTGTTTTGTTATGGCTGGCACGAAGGCTGGACCATAAATCCCTGCAGTTGCACAGACAATCATACAATCAGTATCAATTTTACAGAAACTTGCAATAATCATATTGAGGATGAATGACCCAACTGTAATTATTCCATAAAGTAAGAGTAACTGTGAAAAATCACCACGAATATCTAAGAAATTAACTGATGAAGCAATCGCGAATGAGAAAACTAAAATGAGATAATGTCCTAAAATATTAGTTCCTTTTGTTTCTCTTATTTTTTTATTGAAGGAAGCGACAATTCCTAAAACGGTTACTCCAATTAAAAGTGATGGCACTAACATATCAAACATTCTTCCGTCGGGCATACCTTGAATAACCCAAATCACTATTCCAACAAGAGCACTTAAAGCTGCCATTCCTAAAGATAATAGAAAAGTTTTAAACAATGATTTGTGGGTTTTAAAATCTTTTAAATTAAAATTCTCTGAATTTTCCATATTTGAATCTTCTTTTAAATATTTATCGGGCTTATTTTTCTTTAAAACTAAATTCACTAATGGCTTAGCCAGTGTTAATAAGAAAACATAAAATACAGCTCCGATGATAATATCTGAAAGATTTGCTAGAGCAATAGTTTGCGAATCAAGACCAAAAATATTGGTAATTGCATTCAAGTTAGGTGTACCACCAGTATATAAACCAATAGCCGCAGCTGATAAAGCCGCCCCATCAGGAATATTCTTCGCAAAAGCATAAAAAACAACTGACGTAACAATAATAACGCTAAATATCAAAATACCAAATGACAACAATACCATCTTCGATAGTTTCTTCGCTTCTTTCAAGTTTGAACTAAACAGCAATAACGGGATACCAATACCAATCGCCGCAAATGATGTGATCTCACCAACATCTTTACTTAAAACTAAATTAGCACCTAATAAATTAACTAACAAGACCAATCCAGCAACTACCAAACCTAATAGATAAGCCATTCCGATAGTCCCCAACATCTTTGTTAATTTAAAATCTTTAAATCTAATAATGAAATATGGAACAATAAAAATCGCAAGCACCTGCAATATACTAACTATCATTTTGTAATTTCCTTTCCATAGATGCGATATATTTTTTTTACTTCACCGCCAAATTTAGAAAAAGCTTTAAAAGATTTAGGGTTGGATTCCATCATTGTTCCCGCTTCAAAATCAGTAATTCCTAAACGTTTATAGGCATTAAATATTCCATAATACATATAACCAATTAACCCGCTGCTTTGATACTTTGGAACAACATACTGCATCATGCCTCTAGATCTATTAATGTATTTTAACGGTCTCAATAACTTGAATATATTTATTTTGCCCTTTGTTAATTTAAATATTTGGTTATAATCCAATAGACAAAAGACAAAGCCAATTGGTTTTAATGTGTCTTTTTCTCTAGCGATTATAATGATTTCTGGATTTAAGAATAATTTTAAATTCTCAGCTACCTGCTTAATTAGATCAATTGATGGCGCTTCTTGATAAATATCTTCAGTAGTTGCCTCTATTAATATCTGATGTATATCATTAATTTCTTGATCCATATTCTTTAGATTTATCGGTGAAAACAAAACATCAAATCTTCTCTCAAAAAATTGCGCTAAGAGATGCAATTTCTTATAATTTTCTTCACTTGCTTCAGGCTGAAGCGAAAAGGTATCGTGTGCTTTTTTGAAACCATAGTTTTCATATAAATCCTGATAATAAGGATAATTATATGAAGTGAAGATTACAGGATCGTCATCAAACCCTTTCACTAAAACACCACGACGATTATCCGGATCATATGGCGTGAAACAACCTTCAGAATAACCAATATTAGCATTTATCATGTCATTTTCCATATACTCTAATAATTCATTGAAAACATCTTGATTATTAATAAAGTCGAAGTAAGAGAAATAACAAACATCTTTTTTAGTTTTTTCATTGAATTCAAAGGTGTATAACAATCTGCCCACTATCTGATTATCTTTATAACATAGAATTGCTTTATAGGTTTTATCAACTAAAACACGCTTTTTTAGCTCTCTCAATAGAATATAAAAAACAGGATATATATAGTGCGTTTCTCCCTTATATAAATCCTTGATAAAATAAACGAAACTTTTTAAATCCTTTTTATTCTTAACTCTAGTAATCATAAAATTTCTCCTAACTAGTATTTTATCAAATTACTCAGTAATAAACAACTAAACAAAAAAAAAAAGCACTACTTTGTAGTAGTGCTACATTAAAAAAATAAGTAATTAGTGATGTTGACCAGCGATTTTGCCTTCTTTAAATAAATTGTCTTTCAACTCTTTATCCAAAACAGGTAATTTTCTTCTCAGCCATTCCAAAGCCATAGCCGCATGTTCGACCTCTTCGTCTCGGTTATGAATTAGAATTGATTTTAAATTTTCATCCTTTGTAACATTTACTCTTTGGTTATACCAATCGATTGCTTCAAATTCTTCGATTAAAGATTTGATAGCTCTTGTGATATCCCGAGTTTCATCACTTAGAAGCTCATATGGTTCATGATATTGATTCATAATTCATTCCTCCTTTTTGATGTCTTTATTATAACATAAATTAAGTTAAAATTAAACATCATCAGCCTCATTTTCTATTTTTCTTAACTTTTCCTTACTGATAAAGAGTTTTTCAATTGCTAAATTTAAATTATCTTCGTCCTTAAGAAAGAGAATGCTCAGCTTAACAATTTTTTCTTCAAATAAAATCAAACTTAAGTAAAGTAAAAACAATATGTTAGAAACAAAAAACCAAATTTCAAAAATACCAGATTTTCCAAAAAAAATTAACACAAGAATAGATCCAATCCAAATAATAAACAACCAAACCGCTACAACATTTCTAAGTCTAGGATTCTCGCGACTTACAAATCTAACGAAAGGAATAATTGAAAGCAACAAAAATAAAGCAGTAAGACCTGATGTAATGGTATGAACAGCGTGCCAAAAAGGTAAATCTTCTAAAACAGCAGGAATAATTCCTGTAGCTATTAAAGAGAAGGTAGCCAATACGACAAACACCGTACAGGTTTTGCTTTGATATTCTTCAAGTCTTATTAGCGCAATTATCGCAAATTGAATTGCTAGAGCACATGTAAGTGCCCAAATGATAAATAATAAACGGTACTCAGAATTGAAGTGATTGCCGATATTGCTCAAAGTGTAATCAAAAGGACTCTCTAAAGTACCAAAAACAATTGTGAAGACAAGCGCGAATAATAAAAAACTCATTACTAAAATTCTTATTTTTCTTTGTTTAATTAAATCTTTTTGCATTTCTAATAAGTCTTTATTATTAAGTTCTTGTGATATTTTTTCTCGATTGATTCTAAACATCTTATATCACTCCTTAAAAAAGTATAACTATATTCTAGCAAATTTAACTAAATAAAATCAAGTGTTACGATAATATTATATAACTTTTGTTTCATCTTTTTAAAAAAATTGTAAAATATTAATCGAGATTTTTTTCCTTTAAAAACCCCACATTATAGAGCTTTCCTGTAAATAAAAAGCCACACTAAAAAGTGTGGCTAAAGTTTTATGCTATTATCAAAGCAATTGCAATAAATATTATGCCGGATATTAACAATGGATATCCTTGAACACTCTCTTTGCCGTCATCTTTTTGCAGGAGGTATTCATAGTAAGACAAACCTTCTACTTTTCTCGTAAACATCTTTTTAAAGACAAAGCCAACTCCACTAAATATTCTCGTAGCATTAGTTACTGTCAAAATCCCAGCACTGAACATCACTACGCCAATAATAAAAAGTGAATTAGAATAATTTATTGGCTTTAAATCCCAATCATAGATTGAATACATTAAAATGTAAACAAATATTGTCCCCCCGATTAAATCCAACAAAAGCTTTTTTATCATTATTTTAAAGTGCTCTTATATTCTGCTAATTCTTTATCATTAGCTAAAACAAAGTGTCCTTCTTTGATTTCGTGAAGCTTAGGCGGATTGTTCTTATAGTCATGCATACGTGGATCATATGGCACACGTCTACGATTCTTTTCATATCTTGGATCCGGTTGTGGAACTGCTGATAATAAAGAACGAGTATATGGATGAAGCGGATTCAAGAATAATTCATCAGAACTAGCCATTTCAACTAAATTACCATAATACATAACGCCAATACGATCACTAAAATACTTGATAACAGACAAGTCATGGGCAATAAACATAATGGTAATTCCCAATTTATCTCGTAAGTCATTTAAAAGATTAATTACCTGTGCTTGAATTGATACGTCAAGTGCAGAAATTGGTTCATCGGCAATAATAAATTCCGGTGCAACAATTAAAGCTCTTGCAATACCAATACGTTGTCTTTGTCCACCTGAAAATTCATGTGGATAACGTGATGCATGTTCTGGCAACAACCCAACAGTCTCAAGTACATCATTAACTTTTGTAATAATTTCTTTTTCGTTTTTAACCCCGGCAATTCTCAACCCTTCAGCAATAATTTCTTTTACAGTCATTCTTGGATTTAAAGATGCGATAGGATCTTGGAAAATCATCTGCATTTTTCTCATTAAGTCGTAATTAGCATTTTCTGTCTTTTTCTTGCGATGCATTTCCATTTTTTGTTCTTCAATATACTTAACTTTTTCTTGTTTTAGTGCATCAATCTTTTTGTTTATATCTTCTGTAAAAGTTTCAACTTGATTTTGATTAGTAACATTTTTAAGCTGCTCATGCAAATCGGATTTTAAATATCTAATTTGTTCTCTAACTTCTTTGCGTTTGTTTTTGATGTTTTCTCTATTACCTAAAACACCAGCTCCAATCAATTCACCTAAGAACCAAATTTCGCCATCTGTAGGTTGATATAATTTAATGATTGTCCTTCCGGTTGTTGTTTTACCGCAACCAGATTCACCAACCAAACCAAAAACCTCACCCTTATAGATATCGAAGCTAACATCATCAACAGCCTTAACGACTAATTTATTTTTTCCATGTCCTGATTTAAAATACATTTTTAGGTTTTTTAAACTCAAAACTGGAGTTTCTTGACTTCTGTCAACTAAATTTTTAGCCATTCTTGTTCACCTCTTTATCATGTTCTAGCATTCTTTCAATTCTATGCTTAACAACTTCAGGCATCTCAACCTTTGGAGCGTTTGGATGCAATAACCAAGTTGCAGCATAGTGGGTGTCACTAATTTTGAACATCGGAGGTTCTATTTCAAAATCAATCTTCATTGCATATTGATTTCTTTCCGCAAATGCATCACCTTTTGGTGGGAACAACATATTAGGTGGAGTTCCTGGAATAGCTCTTAATCTTTCTTTTGACATAATATCCGGCATTGAACTAAGTAATGCCCATGTATATGGATGCATAGGATTATAGAAAACGTCTTCAGCTGTACCAATTTCCACTATTTTTCCTGCATACATAACAGCAATTCTATTAGCCATATTAGCCACAACACCAAGATCATGGGTAATAAAGATAACTGATAGATTTCTTAATTTCTTCAAATCATTAATCAATTCCAAGATTTGCGCTTGAATTGTCACGTCTAAAGCTGTTGTTGGCTCATCACAGATTAATACATCTGGATTAGCAGTTAAAGCGATAGCAATAACGATTCTTTGTCTCATACCACCAGAAAATTGGAAAGGATATTGTTTGAACCTTTGTTCTGGCTGTGGAATTCCCACTTCTTGCATGATTTTAATCGCACGTTCTTTTGCTTCTTTTTTTGTAACGTGTTTATAACGTCTAAGTTCTTCTTTAAGTTCAGCAATCAAATTAGGATAGTATCTTTGCAAGTTTCTAAGTTCTACTCTTGCTTCTCTTATTTGATTGTTTAATTCATTCTTAGCGCTATTATACTTAGTTTTTAATACTTCTTGATCTCTAGAACTTGGAGTCTTAGCTATCTCAGCTTTATGCTTATCGGCAAGTTTTCTTAATTTTGATTGTAAATTTTGAAGTTCTTTCTGTTTTGTCTGAACTTTAACTTGCAGTTGAGTGTCTTTTGCTTGTTTTTCCTTAAGTTCAGCTATTTTCTTAGCATTATTAATTTTTTCGTCTGCGTACTCTTTCTTTACTTGAGCCTTTGCATCTTTTTTAGCTTGATCTAGAGCTTGTTTTGCTGGTTTAATCTGGCTATTCAATTCACTTATAGTTTTTTTAAATTCTGAAGTCAAATCAGCTTTTGATTTATCTAGTTCACCGCTCTTAATCAATTTAAGATCTTTTTTATAATTTCTTTCTAATTTTTCTTTTTTATGAGTAATTTCAGTATATTTATTCTTCTCTAACTGATAAAGTTTTTTAGTGCGATTTTTTAATCTTTTACCATTAAGAATCATACCTTCTGTAATTTGTTTTCCGATTCTCATTATTGGATTTAAACTTGACATTGGATCTTGGAAGATCATCCCAATTTTATTTCCTCTAATTTCATGAAAATGTTCTTCATCAACTTCGGTTAAGTCTTGCCCTTCATAGATGATAGAACCTTTGTCAATAACACCGTTACCAGCTAAAATACCCATAATAGTTCTACTTGAAACTGATTTACCAGATCCAGATTCACCAACAATAGCTAGTGTTTCTCCCTCATATAAATCAAAACCAACGCCTCTAACGGCACGAACCATACCTTGAGTGGTTTTAAAGGAAACTGTTAGATCTTCAACATGTAATTTAAGATTCTTTTCCATTATTCAGACCCCCTTAAAGCTGGATTGAATGCATCTCTCAAAGCGTTACCAAACATATTGAAGGTAATCATCAAGATTGAGATGATTAAAGATGGATATAAAGTCAAATGTGGATTTTGTCTTAATTGATTACGACCATCGGAAAGTAATACCCCGATTGAAACCCCAGACATTTTGATCCCTAATATATTGAAAGATTGACCATGCCCAATACCAAAACCTAAGTAAGAAAGTGTTGCTTCTGTAAATATTAAAGCTGGAATCATTAAAATACTACTTGTAATGATTGTACCTATACCATTAGGTAAAATATGTCTAAAAATCAAACGACCATCTTTGGCACCTAAAGTTCTTGAAGCCAACACATACTCTCTACCTTTATAACGATAGAACTGAGTTCTGGTAACAGAAGCGACCCCAATCCAACCGGAGACAACCATAACATAAATCAAGGTTTCAATTCCCGGTCCTATTAAGGCAATGAAAATACTTAAGGTAACCAGCCACGGTATTCGACCGACAATTTCGGCAAAACGTTCCATGATAATATCGACTTGTCCACCATAGTACCCAGAAATAGCACCATAAACAATACCAATCGTAATATTAATGAAAGCAACAATTAAACCAATTAATAAAGAAGTTCTTAGACCAATCCAAATCAGTTTAACCATATCTCTACCCGCTTGGTCTGTACCAAACAAGAAGTAAGGCATTTCATCATATCCCATATAAATTTGATAATCTAAAACTAGATTGTAAGAATAATATTCTACACCTGCAACAAAAACTGATTCATTTTGCTTGATTACTTTAACAATTGGACAACCTTCAGACAATAACCAGCCATCAGGATTATCAGGGTCTGGTGATTGTACACAAACATCTGCATATTCAATCATTAAAGCATCATATTCTTTAGCAGAAAAAGCTAAAACTGTTCTTTCTCCAAAAACTTCTGAATATTTGTCATATCTGTATGAAGCCATTAATCTTTGTCCATAAGCTCTAACCCATGTTCCTGCATAACCATCTTCAGCTATCAAAGCAAATTGTGATAACTTATAACCATCTGCATAGAAATTATTAGCGACGATATCAGGATTATTACTAGTAACTTCAATTGATTTAATTGAAGCCTTAGTAGTTGAGTCTTCTGATGTATAAGCAATTTGCAATTTAGCATTAAAAATTGCTGATAAGGTCTCAACTTCTACCCAAGGATCAATTGTGTAAGTGCCAGGTTCAGTAATTTCATATATTAAGATATATTCATTCATGATTGGACCTAAGAATAACTGAACTCTTGAGTTGTTTTCACTTGGAACTTCAGCTACCTCTAAGATAACTTTAGATTCCATCATTTTATTAAAACTAACCCATGCTGAAGAACGAACCGCAACTTTATCAGTCTTACGATCAATCATCAATTGATTTTCCCCGCCAACACAGTATTCATCTTTTTCTGTACACTCTTTATAATAATTTTCAAGAGTTTCCAAAATAATGTATTCTGGAGCAGTTGTCATTGGTAAAGCAAGACCTGTTTCAGGATCAATATTTAATGGATCAGCAGGTTGATCTACTAACTTCTTTGTACCATCAGCAAATCCAATATCCTCAAGTAATGGAATTCTTGGTGGTAAAAAAGAAAGTCTTTCTTCTAACAAATCAGAATTTTTAGTACTGAAAATTGGCACAAAAATTGATAACAAGATCACAATAAACAAGACTGAAGACGCAACTAAATTTGTTTTATTTCTCACAAAACGAGACATTGCATCTCTAAAATAGCCAATTGGTTTGGTTTCTAATTTTTTATCATAAAGTTTTTTATCAGCTTGGACAAACTCAAATTCGCTTTTATCGAAATTTTCTTTTCTTAAATCTGCCATTATTTTCTCGCCCCCATTCTGATTCTAGGGTCAACGATACCGTATGATAAGTCAACCAACAATACGGCAAACAGACCAATAATAGTATAGAATGCTGTCGTACCTAAGATTAAATTATAATCATAACTATTTTTTGTAAGGGCTCTAATGTAGACTCTACCAGTTCCAGGTACACCATATATCATTTCAATAATAACAGAACCACTTAACAGACTAACGAATGAACCAATAATACTTGGTACTAATGGAACCATTGAGTTTCTCATAGCATGTCTAATAACAGCTTGATTTCTCGTCAAACCTTTTGTTCTAGCTAATAGCAAGAACTCAGATGTTAAAACTTCAGTCAATTCGGCTCTAGTGACACGGGTTAATCCAGCAATTGATCCGAATGATAAACCAAGGACAGGTAATATCAAACCGGTAAATTGAATCGATCCTGTCAAGTCCGCCGATGGAAACTGTGTAGGTAACCATTCAAGTGTATAACCGAATAACATCAACAATAAGGTCATCATTACGAAACTAGGTATGGAAATAAATATCATTACTCCTAAAGATATTACGTTATCTGTAAAACTATTTTTTTTCAAAGCTGCGATTATCCCTAAAGTAAAGCCGATTGGTATATAAAAGAATAATGCAATCAAGTTCAACTTCAAGGTTACGACCATTCGATCTTTCAACACATCAAAAACCGGTACATTTACCTGTACACGTGTCGAATAACCCCAATTCCAGTCAGTGACAATATTAGTTACCCAACTAATATATTGTTTAGCAATGGAAATAGGTTCATAAATTCTATATCTAGTATTTTCGTTCTTAAAGTAAACATTTCTTCCTGGAGTTATTTCATTTCTAGCTAAAGAATTCATCACTAAAGGATTAGCCTCTATTCTTTCGGTCATATACCCATCGGAAACCTGTCTAGCATAATAGATGGTTTTTTCCTCTTTGGTCGTTGGTGGATATTCAGGAGCTAATTTTAGTAAGGTAAAGTTTAATGTAAGAATTATGGAAATAATAATCATAATCCATAATGTTCTTATAATAATGTATTTCGTCATTAGCAAATCGTATGTTAGGAGCGCTAACATATCTCCTTTCCGTAATTTTTATCTTAACCTCTTATCAAAAATATGATAAAGAGTTAATTATCAAAATTAATGTTTTAATAGATGAATCATCAAAGATTTTCAAATATTTTCCTAAGATAAATATGCATATAGCCTTCAAAAGTCAAATGGCTACTAAATAATTAGATTTATGACCATTTGACTTTTTAGGCTTTATGTTAAATTTTTTTACATAAATGATATAACAAGCAAACCATCTTGCTCGAAAGAAGATGGTCTGCAAGTTATAAATATAAATTAAAACTTATATTATTGTAAAATTTGTTAAGCAGTTGGAGCTGGTGTAACTACATCAACATAACCTACTGATCCATCACTGAAAGTGAATTCAATGTAGTAAGCTGTTTCTGCTGTTAAGCCAGTTACAGAGATTGCTGTGTAATTAGTATAATCTACTGTTGCACCTGCAACAACTGTATCATCTGCATTTAAGTAAACTACTGCAGCTGTAATTGTTCTAGTAACACTATCTGATTCATTAACAGTTAAGTTAATTGTAGCACTAGTTTCAGCTGGAGTTACTACTGCTGAAGCGATAGGTCCAGGAGTGCTAAATCTAATTGCATCCCAGTTTCCATCAGCAAATGTAATAACTACTAGGTAATAAGTATCAATTTCTAAATTACCAATGCTAACTGCTGCAAGGTTTGTAAAGTCTACTGTAGCTGTTGTTACTGCAGCAAAACTATCAGTAATACTATAAACATCCATTGCTGTAATAGCTTCTGAATAATCTGCATTTAATACCAAATTAACAACTGCACTTGTAGGTGTAAGTGTTAAGTTAGCTGCTGGATATCTGCCATTTGTAGCTGAACCAGGTAGAATTGTATCAGTAGTGAACCAAGGAGTAGTTGTGCTAGCACCTAAAGAAGTATCTTCAGTTAATGCATAGGTTACAACAACTTGATAATCACCTTGATAAGCAATTGAACCAGATGCATCATACCAGTAATAGTAATTATCTAAACCTGTAATTTCAAATGTAGCTGCTGTGATCGGAATGTCAATGAATCCATCTAAAGGATAATATGCATCGTCATCGTAACTGTAATATTCAACTGTATAAGTTAAATTAGTGAAAGCAGCATTATTGAATTCGCGAATTTCTACAAATACGCTTGTAGGTGTATAATCTGTAACTACTGCTGCAGGAACAATAGCTTCTTCACCGTTTTGTAAATAAACTTGTCCGTTTAATGCAGCGGTAATTGCGTCAAATGACCACATTTCCCAATGTCTTACACCTTCAAAATCAGTATATCTAATTTCAATTTCAGCTGGTGAAGTGTCAATACCCCAGTTAAGAGTAAATCCACCACGGTTATCTGAACTGAATACATCTAAGAAGCTAGCTGCATCTAAAGTAGAACCAGAAATACCACCGATTGAAAGGTCGAATTCCCCAACCATCATGTAATCATAATAGATTCCAGGGAAGTCTTTAGGTTGTACATTGATTTGAACTTTAATGTAATGATCATAAGATATGAATAGTGATTCAAATGTAGTTTTGATATAGTCTCCCATTAGAGATTGTGCAACACTACCACTGAATATATTGAAGTCTAATTGAATTACATTGAAAGCTGCTTGTGTACCAGCTGTATATGTGCCATCTGCTACTAATGCATCAATAGCTAATTCCCAATAAGCTCTTGCAGCATCAACGTTATAACCATAAGTTGATGGAGATAATCCTTCACCTACTGTTAATCCTTGATCTGTTTGACGATATGGAACACCCATTTCAGGGTCAACTAAGTATGCATCTGAGAATAAGTACATTTGTGTTGTAGAAGTCTTAAGAACTTCTTCAGCTAATTTTTGTCTATCAATTGCAAAGAACATTGCCATCTTGAAATCTTGGTTTGCAAGAATTGGTTCAGGAACCCAAGTTCCGTCAGGGAATTGGTCTCTTTGGTTTTGAACAGTGCCTAAGCCATTAATCATCATTCTAAATGTTGTAGCTCCAGGAACTTGTCTAATACCAGGATAATCTTTGTATTCATCATAATTTTCAGTTGGAAGACTTGTTGATTCTAGTTTTCCAGCAACGAATTCTTGGAATCTAACTGCTGAATCTTCGATAACTGAGAAAGTATATCCAGTGTAGAAATATTCATTTGGATTATGATAATTAGGATTTTCTTTGTAACGTAAAATTTTATCTGCTTCGAAATAGTTAACAAAGTAAGGTCCATGATAAGCGATAGTTTTGTTGTCAGTACCATAACTACCATCAACATCCGTATCAACTTCTCCACCTAAAGCTTCGAATAAATCGATGTTAATAGGAGTCATAACAAATGAAGATAAGAAGTATCTTACGTTCCAATCTGATTGATCATCAACAAATTCAAATTCAAATGTTAAGTCATTAATTAATTTGATACCTACTTCTTCCCATGTTGCAGATCCGTCTAGATATTCTTGAGCGTTCTTAATCTTATTAGTTGAACTAATAAAATCTCCACCACCAGAAATAGCACGGAACCATTCTTTGTCTAAAGCTAATTTGAAAGTTTCAACGAAATCATTAGCGTCGATAACTTCATGACCAACTGGAAGACCAGTAATAACTGTGTCTGGATGATAATACCATTCTAGGTCATCTCTTAAAGTTATTCTCCAAACTTTAGAAACTTCTTTACCAGTTTCTGTAATATAAGAATCTACAGGAGTAGGATCTGAAGCCGCCATTGAAGGAACAACTGCGTAACCAGTCTTATCATCATTGAAATGATAAGTGTATAATGCATCCATGTATACGCCCATCAAATCTGAGTCAGTTGAAGTGTCATATAACCATTGATTCCAAGTACCAGGGTTAGTTGAGATAGTTGTACGATAAGTATATTCTCCAACATTTCCTGGTTGCCCATTGTCCATTAATACTGTAGAGTCGTCAGCTGTCATAGTTGCGAATCCAGTACCATATCCCATAACAGCAACATAGTCTTCAACAGGCAACTGTAATCTTGAACTGTATAATACGAAACCTCCATTGGCAAACAAAGGAATTCCGCCATACATATTGTTCATTAAATATTTTTCAGCTGCTGCCATGAAAGTGTGTCTTAATTCAGTTGTAGCAAACTTATAGTTGTACATACCTGTAGGATACACTAGTTCAAGAAGTATAACTGTTACAACTCTAGTTACTTCTGCTTCTCCACCTCTACTATCTGTTACAGTATAAGTTAAAGTGTAATCTCCTGCTGTATTTAAATCAACTGTACCAGTCAATTCAATGCTTGCAGTAAGAGAACCGTCTTCAGCGTCTGTAGCTGTAACTCCAGTTAATGGGTTAAAAGCATCCCCAACATATACTGTTACATCATCTGCACCGCTAATTACAGGTAATGTATTTTCGCCTGTAGTTACAGTCGTAGGAGTTCCAGTTGTTGAAGGTTGTGTGGTTGGTGTTGTAGTTGTAGTTTTACCACCACATGCAACAATACCTACAAATAGGAATGCTGCCATTAAAATCATAAATACTTTTTTCAATTTTTTTTCTCCTCTCTTTTTACTTTCTTTTCAGTCTATATAAATTCCATTTTTTAATGAAAATTATATCAGTCTAACTTCCCAGTTTGATAGCAAACTAGACAACTAGACCTAGAAAACTGTTAAGTAATTATACCATACAATTTTTAGGGTGTAAAGAAACCTTTTGAAAAAACAAGTATAAAAACTCTCGATTTTTTGGCCAAACTATCTATTTAACTTTATCTCAAACTAAAAATTTATAAAAAACAAAATCTAAATCAATCTTAAAACCAGTTATTTAGCCCTGTGCTTTAATTTGGGTAATGATTTCAATCAACTTAGTATCACTAGTGACATTTGACATAAAGTAATCTACTTCAATACCACCTTCGACACTTAAATATTGATATCCATCTACTTCGTTGCCAATTCTTGTACTTAAAACATTATTTGTACTAATCATAATTGCAGAACCGTCAGGATTCATAACAACGCCGATTGAACAAGCTCCACCACTTGAATTTTGCCCAAGAATAGGGATTCCTAATTCTTTAGCCATTGAAGCAAACATATTAGCCGCGCTAAATGTTACGCTGGAAGTTAAGACATACCAATTATAGTTATATGCCACATAATCACTTTCAATATAGTAAGTTACCGCTGATCCATCTGCAGGATTTTGTGAATGATAAGTATATTGACCTTCTGTCATATAACCAAAGATTCTCATAACTGCACCAATATTACCACCGGTATTATAAGATAAGTCAATAACAACATCTTCTACACTTGATGGCAGACCATCTAAAATCGCTTTAAATTCATTTGGTGTATCGATATTAAAACCAGTAATATGAATAATAGCGATTGTATCATTATTGATTAAAGAGTACTCCGGTAAGTTACTATAACTACCAAATTTGATATCCAATAAATCTTGCATTGCCCATAAGCCTTCATAAAATGCGGTTGATTTAGGGCCTAAATCATTAATGGATAATCCAGGGACTCTCGGATTTTCCCAATAACCATCAAACTGATAGGAAGTATGCAAATCATCAAGTCCATAAGCTAAATTGAAAATCTTAGAATAAAGGTTAATATCTCCACCTTTTATCATAGACTCAGCATAAGCATATAATACTTCATAATATGTATCATAACCTTTTTCTGGTTTTAAGCCATAGAAATAATCCATAACGAAAGCCAAGAAATTATAAGTTGCAAGTTTCATATCTGTAGGAGCTGATGCAGAATTCAAAGAACTTGTTTGAATTTGTGTAATTAATGCTGGATCAGAATCGCTTGAAATCACGAATGTATCAATACCCCAAAGTTTATCCCCATTATAATAAACATCATAATAGATATCTCCTGCAAACAAACGGTTAGCTACATGTAAAGGCATTAAATAATAATTTTCTACCCCGTCATTGTAAACAACTAAATCAAAATTATAAAAACCTAAAGGAATAACTACTTCTTGTCCATCAACATAATCTGCATCGACATAGTTAAGGCCTTCGCCGTAGTCAGACTCTGTTGAAGCGATATATCCTGCAAAGAAATCAAAGTTATTTACTGTAAAGGTGTTATCAGTAAAATTGATTTCCGCGTAATAACTTTCTGTTATTGTCGTAACTCCATCTAAATCCAAATACTCAATATCATAAGATACTCTTAAAACGTCTGGTTGTGGATTTGAATAACTAATAATTGACGTATCAATCGCACCTTCTAAAAGAGTAATAAAAGTTTGCACATCAACATAAGGAACACTTCCATTATCAACATAGAAAATATCAACTGCTGGGTTATTAGCAACTACATACTCAGTTGAAGTCCCTTCAAAAGGTAATTGTACTTGAGAAGTTACTGAAACTTCTTGATTAGGTTGTACGGTAAATGTAAAGTTCTTGGTCGTAATATAGGTGCCATTAACTGCTCTTAATGTTAAAATAACTTCCTCTGGATTAGACCCTACTGGTGGATTGATAATAAAACCGCTACCGGTAATAACCATCGGATTACTAGAACTCCAATAAAAATAAGTTCCATTAGCTCCGAATTTTGGTAAAGTCAAATTAGGAAAAGTCAAATTAACGGAATTAACATCGAGCAATGCTAAGTCTTCATTAGTTGGTCCCGTCTCGACTACTGTTATTACAAAAGATGCTTCGACAGTATTATCCCCGGAATCAGTAACACTTAAATTTATAGTGTATGTTCCTGGAACTTGATAATCAAAACCATTATCATTAACAATAATTGATGAAGTTATATCACCATCTAAATCATCTTCCACAGTAATACCAGTAAGAAGATCATAATTTGTACCTTCATCGATAGTAACATCTTCAACACCATTAAACACCGGTGCATTATCAACGGTTGTTGTTGGTACATAGGTTGTTGGAGCTTCAGTAGTTGGCGCAGCGGTTGTTGGTGGTAAAGTTGTTACTCCATTACAGCCAGCAAAACCGGCAATAAACATGAATACAATTAATAAACCAAATAATTTTTTCAAAATTTAACCTCCTGATGTTTCTTATCAAAATAATATTTTAAATATTATATATCATATGTTGCTAAATATCAACAAGATTTAAGATATTAACTTCTTGCAGAAATTTTATTTATTTAAAATCAAAACTAATTGGGTTGCTGAAGCAAAACCATTGTTTTGTAAATATGTTTTTAATTCTTCAGCTTCTTTTACATATTCATTATAAGATTCACTTTCGTTGACTTGACAAAGTAAACGATCGATTATTTTATAAAAACCATCCAAATCATCTGATTCGCTAGGTAAATCATATTTCATTTGCCAGTAATCAAGCAGATTTAAATCTTTATTTGATTTTAGAATCTCAATAATCTGTTCTTCAGTATATGTTTCTTGATGAACTCTCCCTAATTCTCTGTCAATCTTAGCCGCAAAATGATGTAATAATTTATGAGATATTTGTTTGGCATTTAACTTATCTGAAATCATCTCATTAATAATGACTATTCCTTCAGGTTTTACGACCTTTTTCATTTGCTTTAATGTAGCTTCGATATCAGGCAAATGATGCAATGTATTTGATAAACAAACAATGTCAAAACTGTTATCCGCTAAATTGGTTTTTAAAATGTCATCTTCCACAAATTTAATTTTCGGATTATCCTTGAAGGTTTTTTGATTCATTTGCAAAAGATAATCGACTATATCTATCCCAATAATCTCTTGATAATCTTGATATAGATAATCAATCAAAGCGATGAAATCACCTCTGCCAGTGCCGATGTCAAGAATTTTGGCATTGGAATATCTTTTTAAGTACTTTTTTAACCTCTCCATAAACAACCTCTTGAATTTAAGATATAAATATTATACATAAAGAATGTGATTTTTAAATGGAGTTAAGACAAATGATAAAAAAAAATGCTATAATTTAAAAATGGGAGGTTTATAATGAAAAAAATTGATTTTGTTTTTGTACTTTTCTTAATAATTATTATCACTTTGCTAATAATTCCAAATACGAGAATCTTTATTGGTGATGCAAGTTCAAACTTCCCTTATTTATTAGGCTTTATTAAAACGGCAATCTTAGCTACCTATGGAGAAATGATTGCTTCAAGAATAGCTACCAAGAATTACTTTTATAAAAAAGGTTTAATCTACCGTTTTATCATTTGGGGTTTTTTAGGAATGGCTTTTGTCTTGGTTTTCAAGATTTTTGATCAAGGCGTTAGAGCCAGCATGATTAGTGGTTTATTAATCAATCCTAATAGTTACAATCTCTTAACCAATATATATATTGCTTTTACAGTTAGTTTCTTTATGAATTTAATCTTTGCGCCAACATTTATGATTTTACATCGTTTCACCGATACTTTTATCGATCTTGGCGAAGGTCAAATTAGAAAAATATTCAGAGTTAAGGGTAAAGATGTAATAGACAAAATTGACTGGCAAGGTTTCTTTGGTTTTGTTGTTTTAAAAACAATACCTTTATTTTGGATTCCCGCTCATACAATCACTTTTTTACTTCCGGAAAATTACCGAATATTAAGTGCTGGCTTTTTATCGATTGCTTTAGGCTTAATCTTAACATTATCAAAAATGAGAAAGAAGGATATAAATGAAAAACTATCGTAAGGAATTATGGTTTAACACCAACAAAAGACGAGAATATATCAATATCACTAAAGAAGTTGAAATTGCTATTAATGAAAGTAAAATTAAAGAAGGCTTAGTTTTAATCAACACGATGCACATAACTTCTTCTGTTTTCATCAATGACGATGAAAGAGGACTCCTTCAAGATTTTGAAAACTTCTTGGAGAAATTAGTTCCAGAAAAACCTTATTCTCAATATCAACACAACGGCTACGAAGACAATGCTGACGCTCATATCAAAAGACAGTTGATGGGTAGAGAAGTCGTTTGTGCAGTTACTGAAGGTAAACTGGATTTCGGTCCTTGGGAGCAAATCTTTTACGGTGAGTTTGACGGGAAAAGAAATAAACGCGTTTTAATTAAAATTATCGGTGAATAAAAGACAATAAGTCCTAAATTATTGGAATATCATTTTACCTATGTTAAAATTAAATTATAAAAAGAAGAAAGGAACTGAAAAAAATGAAATTTAAAGATTTTAAGTACGAAAGACCAAATATCGAAGAATTTGTCGATAAAACTAAAACTCTTCTAGCCCAAATCGGGGAAGATGAATCAGCTGAAACTGAGATTAAAGCGATTAAAGCTATCTTTGATCTAAATGATGAAATGGATAGTATGATTACTTTAGTATCGATCAGAAATTCACTTAATACCCAAGATGAGTTTTATGAATTAGAACAGGATTTTTTTAACGACAACATTCCTGAACTTCAACAATATGAACATATCTTTTCATCAAAGATTTTAAAGTCAAAAAATCGTAAAACTTTAGAAAAAGAGTTCGGTGAATTAATGTTTAAAACCGCTGAACTAAGACAAAAAACATTTGACCCAAAAATTATACCTCTGCTTCAGCAAGAAAACAAACTTTCAACTGAATATTCTAAATTATTAGCATCAGCGAAAATCGAGTTTGAAGGTGGAACTTATAATTTAAGTCAAATGGGACCATTCTTACAAAACTTAGACCGCGATATTCGTCACCGCGCTCAATTAAAAGTTTCGGAATTCTTCGCTAACAATGAAGAACTTTTAGATCGCATTTATGACGATATGGTAAAGCTGAGAACTAAAATCGCACTTGATTTGGGTTATGAAAATTATGTACAACTAGGCTATGACCGTTTAGGTAGAACTGATTATAATTACATAGACGTCAAGAATTATCGTGACCAAATTTATCGTGATGTGGTTCCTGTAGTAGCTGAATTAAAACAAAGAGCCGCAAAAAGAATTGGCATTGAAAACCCGAAATCTTATGACTTGGCTTTGTCATTCTTAAACGGTAACCCTACTCCTAAAGGTGATAGAACTTGGCAAGTAAATGTTGCTAAAAAAATGTATAAAGAAATGTCAAATGAAACAAATGAGTTCTTTAACTTCATGTTAGATCATGATTTACTTGATTTAGATAGTGTGCCTGGAAAAGCTGGTGGTGGCTATTGTACATATATTCCTAAATATAAAACTCCATTTATCTTTGCCAACTTCAACGGTACTAGCCATGACGTCGATGTTTTAACTCATGAAGCTGGTCATGCTTTCCAAGTTTATTCCAGTAAAGATAATTTCCCTGGATATCGTTGGCCGACATATGAAGCTGCGGAAATTCATTCTATGAGTATGGAATTCTTGGCTTGGCCTTGGATTGACGGTTTCTTTAAAGACGATACTGAAAAATATAAATTCTATCATTTGGACAGTTCCATCTCCTTCTTGCCTTATGGCGTAGCGGTCGATGAATTCCAACATGAAATCTATTTCAACCCAGATATGACTAAAGAAGAAAGAAAAGCAACATGGAGAAAAGTCGAAAAGAAATATTTACCATATAAAGATTATGACGATGACGATTTCTTAGAAAAAGGAACGTTCTGGTATCGTCAAGGTCATATCTTCGGTTCACCTTTCTATTACATCGATTATACCTTAGCTCAAATATTAGCTTTCCAATATTGGGTTAAATCTAGAGTTGACCATGAAGAAGCCTTTGCTTCTTACTTGGGATTATGCCGTTTAGGCGGTTCTAAGAGCTTTGTAAATCTAATCAAAGCTGTTAATCTTGATAATCCTTTCGAAGACGGTACAGTTAAAAAAGTCATCAAACCTATCAAGGCTTACCTTGACAGTGTTGATGACCAAAAATTATAAGTGTATCGGTTGCAATAAGCTCTAAAAAAGCGTTATAATAGTATATGAAAGAAAAAGGAGGAAATAGAAATGGATAAAAAATTAATCGAAGCTATCAATGTACAATTAAATTTTGAGATTGAATCAGCTCATGTTTACTTAGCTATGCAAAATTATTTCGCTAACAAATCACTAAAGGGATTTGAACATTGGTTCCAAATTCAATTCCGTGAAGAATTAGAACATGCTCAAAAATTTATGAATTATATGAATGATCGCGGAGCGAGGGTTGATATTCGGGGATTTGCTACACCAAAAAATGAATTTGAATCAGTCCTAGAAATCTTGGAAACTTCTTTGAATCATGAAAAAGAAGTGACAAAAAGAATCAATAATCTAATGACGATGGCGATGGAATTAAAAGATTACGCTACTATTGCTTTATTACAATGGTATGTCAATGAACAAGTTGAAGAGGAAGCAAACTTTTCTGAATTGATTGACAAAGTTAAAATGACAGGCAATCACGGCCTCTTGATGCTTGACCATGTTGTAGGTAAAAGATAAGTTTTAAAAAATTAAAGGAGCTAATTTTAGCTCCTTTTTTTATATCAAATTTTCGTGCCAATCATTGATAAAATCAATTAATTCCTGATACTCAGGACTTCTAGCATTTCTGACATAAAAACCACTGGTAGACATTCCTGTCAATAAGGCTTGATTTGGTTTTAATCCTAATAACATTCCTAACATAAAACCAGCATTGAAATTATCGCCTGCACCTGTTGTAAGTTTTGGTTTAGCAACATAAGGACCAGTCTCTTCATAAAATTCATTGTCAACTACGCAGCATGATCTATCAACTGGATGAATGACAAGACCGTAAATTTCTAAATAATTATATAAAGCTTGATTTAAGTCTTCTAAAGATACTTGCATATTCTTTAAACTAACTTCATCAAACAAGTTTAAGACGTTAGCTACGTCATAAGCTTCTTTTTTATTCAAGCCGAGAATTACTCTAAAATAGCCGCCAAATTCCTTAAGAAGATTCAAGGCTTCAACTATTTCATCACTTTCTCTTTTTTCTGGATCAGCTAAATCGATGAACATAAAAGGTTTAGTGTTTTTCTTGGGAAGATCTACTATTATATTTTTTAAAAGTTTTTGCCAAAGATCGGTCATGTTTGGTAACATTGACCAATTCACTGTAGCGAACATATCAATCTCGGAAATCATCTTTTCTAAGTTTTCTTCACCAACACAATTAATCAACTGTTCATAAGTAACATTGGTTAATGAACTCATTTTTCCTAAAATTAATTTCCCATCATCAAATTCTAAAGCATCAGAATGACCTGGATTTTCGATAGTGTAAACCTTCACTTTTTCTTCTAAACTCTTAAAAACGTCATTAAGCGTAGGGTATCCCAAAGAACCAATATAGGTAATCTTAGCGCCGGCATTAGACATGGCATTACACATAATCGGGCCATTTCCACCAATTTTCTTAACTACCGGAACAAGTTCAATATTAGTTGAAAGTCCACTTGCTTTTTGAATTCTTTTAGCAAAATCTTCAATTGTATCAATTCTTTTGAAATTAGCACTATCCATTCTTTTATCAACCACATGGATTATCTCATCAACAAAACCGTCAAAACCGATTAACAGTTTAATAAGTTTTGGATCTTTATTCTTTAAATCTTTTATCAAATCAAGCTTTTTATGTTCCATATATTTACCCCTTTAATAATTTTATCTCTATTATACAATATCTCTGAGAGATTTTAAAATAAAAACTTCGAAAAAATAGTAATAGTGTTATAATAATCTTGATTAGAGGATAAATTAATGATTTATATCACAGGCGCTACTGGCCATATCGGCAATAACTTAGTTAAAGAATTATCAAGAGGAAAACTTGATTTTATCATCTTGGCAAGAAAAACCAACGTCTCAATTGAAGATTTCACTGATAAAATAATCATCGGTGATATTTTTTTAGGCGATTTTTTAAGTCAACATCTTAAATCTGGGGATACCCTGATTCATTTAGCAGCTTATATAAATTTAAAAAATGATAAATCAACCCTTACTGACAAAATCAATTTTCAAGGCGTAAAAACAATCGCTGATTTCTGCGCACTAAACAACATCTTTTTAATCTACACTTCTTCAGTCGATTGCATTACCAGTAATGATTACCTAATCAAAGAACCTGACATTATTAGTACAGATCATCTAGACGGTTATTATCAATTATCAAAAGCCTTAGCCACAAATTACCTTCTTAATTTGCAAAAAGAAAATAAGATTAAAGCTTTAATTCTTTATCCAACAGCGGTTTTAGGAATCAACGATTTTAAGCCATCCGCTATTGGTAAAGAAATTAAAAGGACTTTTAAAAGACCAATCTGCGTTTATTTCCATGGCGGTTATAACTTTGTCGATGTTAAAGACGTCACTAAAGCTATCATCAATGGCTATCAAAATAACATCACCTCTTCTTTTATTATCAGCGGTGAATATATCAGCTTATATAAAATGTATAAAATGATTTATAAACAAATCGATAAAAAAGTATTGATGATTAAAATACCTGTATATCTAATCAAATTTGCCAGCCTAATTTTACCGAAATATAAAGTGATGATTAAAGCACTTTTAACTGAGCATAATTTCACAAATCAAAAAATGATTGATCAGTTAAAAGTCAAACCCACACCGATAAACTTAACTTTAGAAAATACCATTACTTGGTTCAAGGAGAACAAAGAAAATGCATGATTCCGTAAAAAAATATTACCTCGAAAAAAACTATAATTGCGCTGAAACAATTTTACGAATGAGCAATGAAGAATTTCATCTTGATTTAGATGAATCTGTTTTAAAAATAATGGCAGGATTTGGTGGCGGAATGTACCAAGAAAGCACCTGTGGCGTCGTTACTGGCGGAATAGCTGCTTTATCATTGATTTTCCTTGACAAAAGCGATTTAGAAACTGTAGTTTTAAATTATCAAAATCAAGTAAAACAAATATTTACTTCAACTGAATGCATAAGCATTAAACCGCTGCATCGTGAAGATTTAAATCGCTGCTCAAACGTCATTGACAAAGCTTATCAAATATTAAGAAAAACTATTATAGAAGCAAAAGAAAAGACTGATTAAATTCAGTCTTTTCTAACTTTATAAAAGTAATTTATTATAATGGTACCGGTAGTCGGACTCGAACCGACACGCTTTTAAGGGCAATGGATTTTGAGTCCATCGTGTCTACCAATTTCACCATACCGGCGTAGCAATATTTATTATACATTTATTTTGCAAAAAAGAAAAGAAAAAATTTTTCAGTTTTTTCTCTCATATATCAGTTTATTATTTTTATAGACCTTCAAAACTATTATATCCTTAATCGCTTGGTATTTTACTCTAAAAATATCTTGATTGATTTCAATATAGTCCTGATGGGCTTGGCTATAAACATATGGCAAGTTATTCTTTGTATAAGCTTTAATCGCTTCTTCAATAGAAAAACTTTCACTTGGTAAAAACGGTTCGTATTCCGGAAAATCAATTGACTTTCTGGCAATAGCTGTGTAGATATTATGCATTGGATTTACGGTTTCAACCGGACTGTCAGTTGAGAAACCCAATTTTAATTTATCATACATTGTTTTGAACAAATATGATTCTTCACTTCTTTTTCCTAGTCGCTCTTTGACGACCTTAATATCAGTGTTGATAAAGATCGGTTGAACAATTGCGCCAATGCCTGACTTTGCCATTAAATCTATTTGCTTTTTATTTGTTACTTGTGCGTGGATAATCGCGTTATGTTCAGCTTTTCTTGGAAATTTATCCTGAGCTTTCTTGATAACTTTAATTGCTTGATCAACTGCTCTATCGCCAATTGCATGGATTACTGTGTCCATATCATTTTGACTAGCTAGTTCAACTAATTCACTTAGTTCATTATCTGTATAAGTTAAGATTCCGATGTTCAATGTGTCATCTTCATACGGTTTATTTAAAGCTGCGGTTCTTCCGCCAAGACTACCGTCACCCAATATTTTCAATGGACCCATTTTAAAATTTTTATAAACTCTTCTTACGTAACCTTTTTTGATAAAATCCCTTAATTCTTCCATCGGCAAATTAACTTGTTCGGTAATTTCCACATCCAACAATCCAGCTACATCAACTTCATTGATGGCTTCTATCACCATTTCATACGGAACACCAAAACTCGAAAAATCATCGCTCGCGACTTTTGTAATACCATTTTCGATTAAGATTTTATTGGCTTTAATTAAATATCTTTTCAAATCTTCTTTATTAGGTTTTGGCATTGCTTGATAGATCAAACCAAGACTCTTCTCTTGAAACAAACCAGTATCTATATCAAAACTACCACCACTCACTTGTTTGGTGAAATCATCGATTCCTAATAAGTCTAACATTCTTTGATTAACCACAGCGACATGTCCACAAATTCGAAATAAAACCAATGGCTTTTCGATATTAGAAAAGTCATTTTTATTTGGCATTCTTTTATCAATTAAATTCTCTTGATTAAAACCTCTTGCAATAATTATATCTCGGTCGCTGTCAAGCAATAAGGCTTTTATTTCTTCAATTGATTTAACTTTACCCAAATTGATTATTTCATCATAATACCCAACCCCAAGCATATGAAGATGGGAATCAATAAAAGCAGGAATTTTCATCACTTATCACCTCAAAAATAATTATATCATTAAAAAAAGAAAAACCTACAAAATTTGTAGGTTTATCTAATTGAAAGTTCCAACATCTCTTCAGAATATTGGTTAGTATAAAGTTTGTAATAAGCGCCTTCTTTTTTAATCAATTCTCTGTGTGTACCAGATTCAATAATTTCTCCACCTTCAAGGACTAAGATTACATCGCTGTGAACTATCGTCGATAATCGGTGAGCGACGATAAAGGAAGTTCTTCCTTTTAACAACTTGTTAATCGCATTTTGAATAAGCTGTTCGGTCTCGGTATCGACACTGGAAGTCGCTTCATCTAAAATTAATATTTTTGGGTCAGCTAAAATCGCTCTAGCAAAAGAAACCAATTGTTTTTGACCAACTGAAAGTCTTGATCCACCCTCTCCGCACTCTGTATTATAGCCTTCTTCAAATTTAACGATAAAACTATGAGCTTCTACTGCTTTAGCCGCAGCGATAACTTCTTCATCTGTAGCGGTCAATTTACCGTACCTAATATTTTCCATAACGCTACCGCTAAATAAATGCGGTGTTTGTAATACGTAACCTAAGTTTGAATGCAACCATCCAAGCGATCTTTCGCGGTAATCGACGCCATCGATTAAAATCTCACCCTTTGTCGGTTCATAAAACCGAGAAATTAGATTGATAATTGTGGTTTTTCCCGCTCCAGTATGTCCTACTAAAGCTATTGATTGACCGGCTTTAACCTTTAAATTAAAATCAGTTAAAACTTGTTCGCCAACGTTATACTTAAAATCAACATTCTTGAATTCGACTTCACCAATCAATGGTTCAAAGTTTTCTAAATTATAATCAAAAATCGTACCATACTTTTTAATAACATCTTCTCGATCGACGATATCAGCTTGAGTTTCAATTAAAGAAACAATTCTTTCCGCTGAAGCTTGTGCTTGTTGGAAACGAGCGTAAAAGTTCGCAATATTATTAACCGGATCAAAAAACTGCCAGACATAGTTAGTAAACAAATAAAGCGTCCCCACACTAATAGCCATATTTAAAACCATATTTCCACCAACATTATAAACAAGCGCCATACCGATAAAGATGATAAACAACATTATCGGGAAATAAATCCCTTGTAACATATGAGCTCTAATTGATTGACGTTTCATATCAAATGTCAAGTGATCAAATTCATGAAAATTCTGTTCTTCTAAAACTAAAGTCTTTGAAGTAATAGCGCCAGTAATGTCTTCATTATAAGCGCCGGTAATCTTTGAGTTTACTTTTCTGATCGAACGGTAAGCTTTTAAGATATACTTTCTAAAGAACACGGAAACAGCGGTCAATACCGGTACTACAGCTAAAATAACCAAAGCCAACTCCCAGTTGATGATAAACATGAAGATGGTCAAGAAAACCATTAAAAAGATTCCCCATGCCAGATCAATCAAGCCCCAAGATAAAATTTCACTCAAGTTTCTTGAATCCGAGGTCATTCTCGCCATTATCCAACCAACTCTCGTTCTATCATAGTAAGAGAAAGGCAGTTCTTGTAAATGATTAAAAGCTTTTTCCCTAATACTGAAAGCAAGTTCAGTTTGCACTTTACCCGCAAAGATAATAAACAAATAAACCATTGTCGCTTGTACGAACATAAAGATCACAAAATAAGTTATCAAAAGTGGCAATTTCGTAAAATCCACCACACCGCTTTGGCGATTCGGTTGAATGATATCATCAATCGCAAAAGCAGAAATATAAGGATATAAAATATCTGTCAAAGCTAAAACGATAATCGCAAACATACCTAAAATTATATACTTCTTCAGCGGTTTCATAAAAGCAAATATTTTCTTCCATACTAACCAATCAAATTTCTGGGATGTGAACTCTTCTTCATCGTGCAAATAATCACTCATTGTCCTCACCATCCTCTTCTAATTGGAAATTGATCTGAGATTGGATCTCCCAGATATTTTTATATAAACCATTACGTTTAATTAATTCTTCATGCTTACCACTTTCTTTAATTCTTCCATCCTCAATTACTAAAATCTTATCAGCTTCAGAAGCTGTAGTGATTCTATGAGTAATGATAAAGACAGTGGAACTCTTCCATTCTTGATTTAAAGCTCTTCTGATTTGAATATCAGTATCAGTATCAACCGCCGATAAACTATCATCGAAAACTAAAATCGGTTTTGGTCTTAAAAGCATTCTCGCGATAGCTACTCTTTGTTTCTGACCACCAGATAAAGTAACTCCACGTTCACCAACTAAAGTATCATAACCTTTTTCAAAATTCATGATATCATTATGAACTTGAGCAATCTTCGCAACATTGGAAACTCTCACATTATCAGAACTAGCATCAGAGATCTTAATATTGTCTTCAACTGATTTCGAGAATAAGAATGGCTCTTGTAAAATCACACCTACATTCTTTCTTAAATGATGTTTTTCAATATCTTTAATCTCAATACCATCAATTAAAATCTGACCTTTTTGGTAATCTAACAACCTAATCAACAAATTCATTAAAGTACTCTTACCAGAACCGGTTTTACCGATAATTGCAATTGTTTCGCCTTGTTTAACTTCAAAGCTGACGTCAATAATTTGATCTTCTTTTGAATCGGAGAACTTAAATGAAACATTCTTAAATTCCACATTACCCTTAATTTCCGATTGCAATTTATTCTCTTCATCAACATACTCACCAGGATTAGCGATGATATGATCAAGTCTTGAGATTGAAACAATCGTCTTCGAGAAATCACCAACTAATCTTCCAAGTTGTCGCATCGGCCAAATAATATTTCCGGCATAAGCAAGAAACGCTGTATAAACTCCAATCGTGATAACCCCTCTTGAAGCATAGATTATCCCAATCAAAGCAATAATAAAAAATTGTGCGAAAGATATAAAATCAGTCGAACTCCAGAAAATCGCCATCTTCTTAACTAAATTAAAATCAGAATCAGTAAAATTACGATTTAAATTCTTAAATTTTTTAACCTCATACGCTTCGTTCGCAAAAGCTTTTACTACTCTTGCACCACTAACATTTTCTTGAACATGAGTCGTCATAATTGCTTCATTCTTTTCAATCTTGTTAAACATCTTTTCAACCTTATTGAAATAGAATGCCGCACTTGTTAAGAGCACCGGTGCAATCACCAATGAAACCCACATAATAGTCATGTTAAGTTTTGACATATGATAAATAGAAAGACCAACTAAAAGAATCAATCTCGCTACTTCAATACTTTGTTCGGAGATAAAACGCTTATACATCTCTACATCAGTCGTACAACGTTGAATGATATCCCCAGTTTCAGAATGTGAATGAAAATAATAATCCGCATCCCTTAATTTCTTATATAAATTATTTCTTAAATCATATGCGGTTCTTTCCGCAAAAACCCCTGATATAGCTCTTTGAGCAAAGATAAGCAAAGCTCTGATCAATGCTAATACAATAATTAAAGCTGAAGCTAATAATAATTGTTTTGGGAAAGTGTCAGCCAACAATAGATTCGCAAAGAAACTTGGTAACTTCGAACCTTCATCACTGAATCCTAAAATTACATCAATTATATGTTGCCCAAAAAGCGGGGTCAATGTTCTTAAATATGATACTATAAACAAAGATACCAAAGCCGGAACTAATAACCATGAGTTAGGACCCATCCATTTAAACATCAATCCAAGATGTTTTAATATATTCCGCTTCGGTTTATTTATTTCTTTTATGTCTTCCAAAATGTTCTTCCCCCTAACATAAGCAAGTTACATTTTTCTAATCACTTGCATTCCCAGTAAATTCATGCCTTCGTCAAGTATGTTTCTGATGATTGAAATCAAACAAAGTTTGGTATTTCTTTCCAAAACATCATCAACCACAATCTTTTCTTTAGCATAAAAACTATTAAAATAACTAGCTAAACTCAGTAAATATTTCGCCAATACTGAAGGCGAATATTCACTCTTAGCTTTTATTAAAATTTCTTGATATTGAGCAATCGTCTTGATAAGTTCAAAACTATGATCACTCGTAAATAAATGATAATCAATATTTTCACAGTTAAAACTGTTTTCTTCTAGTACCGAAGATATCCTTACAGATGTGTACTGTAAATATGGACCTGTTTGTCCTACAAAATTAACCATGTCTTCTAAGTTAAATTCCACATCGTTAGTTCGGTAATTCTTCAAATCATTAAAGATAATCGCTGAGACCCCTATCTTTTGCGCAATTACAGCTTTATTTGCTAAATCAGGATTTTTTTCATTGATATATTCTAAAGAAAGATTTGTCGCTTCCATTAAAACATCTTCTAATTTGACAATCTTACCCTTTCTCGTCGACATCTTCTTACCGTCTTGTAAAACCAATCCAAAGTTAATATGATGGATATTTTCATAAAAATCATAACCCATCTTTTTAACAACTGATTTAAGTTGTTCAAAATGCAGTTTTTGTTCGTTACCCACCACATATAAAACCTCATCAAAGTCATAAGTCTTTTTACGGTAGAAAAGCGCAGCTAAATCTCTGGTAATGTAAAGCGTAGATCCATCGGTTTTTTGAATCAATGCCGGTGGCATATCTTCACCTAAATCAACAATCATCGCTCCTTCATCTTTTACTAATAAAGACTTTTCCGTTAGTTCTTCAACTACAGCCTGCATCTTATCGTTATAGAAAGCTTCACCATCATATGAATCAAATCTTACATTCAACATTTCATAAACCTTCATGTATTCAGATAAAGAAACTTCTCTAAAATGTGACCATAATTTTTGATATTCCGGATTGCCTTGTTCCAGTTCTTTAAAAATCTCTCTAGCCTTGTCTTCAATCTCCGGTTTCTCTTTAGCAATCTCATGAAACTCAACATAGAGTTTTACCAATTCTTCAATTGGGTTTTTATCAACTTTTGCTTTATCGCCAAAGTTGAGATAGCTATAGATAATTTTCCCAAACTGTGTACCAAAGTCACCTAGATGATTAATTCTTACAACATTGTATCCTAATTTTTCTAAGATATTGCCGATAGCGTGACCGATAATCGTTGAACGTAAATGTCCTACCGAAAATGGTTTTGCTATATTCGGAGATGAGTAGTCGATAACGATAGTTTTATTTTCGCCAATATCTAATTGACCGAAACTAGCTGATTGATTTTCTTTGATAACCGCTTTAGAAAAACCTAAACGATCCAAAGTGATATTGATAAATCCACCGACTCTAGTAACTGCTTTAATAAGATTAAATGCAGATGAATATTCCAAAGCGTTGATAACATCTTCAACCACTTCATTAAGCTGTTTCCTAACAGTTTTTACAATCGAAAAAACCGGTATTGAGATATCACCTAAACCACTTGTCTTTGGTTCTTCGACAACCACATTAATCGGTTGATTATACTTAGCAGAAAGACTCTTTTCTAAGTCCTCTCTAATTTGTAATTTTAATTTATCAATCATAAATATCATATAAGATTTAAAGTGTATTAAGTTAGTACTTAGTTCTTTAAATCTTTACTCCTTTTCTCTAATTTAATATACTAATAATATACTGTGAATTTGTTTCATATAAAAGTACTTGACTTTTAATAGTTAGTCATCTCCATATCTATTCAATATTTTAGCACATTAAATGAATTATTATTCTAAAATATCCAATTCTTCTAACTTTAAATACAAATCTTCTAAATCCTTCTCTTTTTGTTTAGCTAAGTTTTCTGTTTCCTTATAGATTGAAGCGTCACTATAAACTTCTTCTTGGAATAAAGATTTTTGCAATTCTGCAATTTCTTCTTCCAAAGCATGAATGCTTTTTTCTAAATTATTTTTTTCTTTCAAAGGATTTGTTTTAACTTGTTTAACTCTTACTTCTTTTTTCATTACTGCGTGTTTTTTTAAACTTTCCAAATATTCTTCATAATTACCGCTGAAGACATGAGCACGTTCATCTAATTTAACAATCTTAGTCGCTACTTTATTGATAAAATAACGATCATGAGAAATGAATATCATCGGACCTTCATAATCCTCAAAGATATCTTCGATAATATTCTTAGAATCAATATCCAAGTGGTTAGTTGGTTCATCCAAAATCAAGATGTCAGGTTTTTCAAGCATCAGTAATAAAATCTGCAACTTAACCAATTCACCGCCACTTAAAACCTTAACCTTTTTAAAGACATCTTCACCACTAAACTCTACTCTTGCTAAATCACTTCTAACTTCATAAAGTGTTTTTTGCGGATAAACGTTATGGATAGTTTCTATTAAATTTAGTTCCGGATTAAAATTGCTTAAATTTTGATCAAAATACCCAAAACTTAATTTTTTATAAAACTTATATTCGCCGCTTAATGGTTTAATCTCTCCCATTACAGTTTTAATTAAAGTTGTTTTTCCCGTACCGTTATTACCGATAATTCCAACCTTTTCAAAACCTCTCATCTTTAAGTTTATCTTGCTGATAAGCGGTTCATCATAACCGATAGTTAAATTTTCAAGTTCCAGAATATGGACATTGGTCGGTCTTCCTGCATGGAACTTGATTTTTAAATGTGATTGGGTTTGATTAGGAAGTTCAATCCGTTCAATCAGATTAATCTTTTTGATTCTATCCTGTGCACTTCTAGCTTTTTTAGCCTTATAACGAAAGCGATCGACGAAGCTTTGCAAATGGTCAATCTGTTTTTTCTGTTTTTCATACTTCTTGACTAACAGTTCATAACGATTAACTTTTTCCAGTTCATAATCATCGTAGTTACCGTGATAAACTTCAATCGTTTGATTATCGATTTCATAGATTTTTCTAACTACCTTATTGATAAAATACTTATCATGGGTAATTACTAAAACGGCTCCTTGGTAAGACTTTAAATAATCTTCCAACCATTCAATGATTTCAATATCCATATGATTGGTCGGTTCATCTAAAATCAACAAATCAGGTTCAATCATCAATAGCTTAGCAAAAGCGATTCTCGTTTTTTCGCCACCGGAAAAACTCTCGATTTTTCGGTCATATTGACTTTTATTAAATCCAAACTTCGATAACAACATTTCAATCTTGGTATGATATTCATATCCACCCTTAACATGATATTCATGTTCTTTATCGCTGTATCTTTTCAAACTTGTTTCAGAAGCATCAGTTTCTAGATTCTTAGCTAAAACCTTTAATTCCTCTTCAACTTTAACGATATCTTTGAAAACACTTAAACATTCTTCCAACATCGTATTTTCTTCAGATTCAATGATTTTTTGTGATAAATAACCGATTTTTGCCTGCTTAAAAATAAAAATTTCCCCAGAATCTGGGGTAATTTCATTTAATATCATCTTGACTAAAGTGGTCTTACCAACACCATTGCGCCCTATAAGAGCCACTTTCTCATCTTTGTTAATTTCTAACGAAATATTGTCAAAAAGCACATTACCGCCAAATGTTTTATTTAGGTTATTTATTCGTAATAAGTTCATAGTGTCACCACCTAAAAAACAGAATTTAGCGATATTACTTTTTTCTCGCCAATATTATTTTATCAAAAGACCGCTAAATATACAACAATTTTCGTATCCATAACAAAATTTTTATTTAACTCTATGCAGGATAGATTAAAGTCAAGGCAGCGTAGACAACATAATACGCTCCCGCTAACATTAATAATACTCCCATGATTATCGCTACGATAACCGCATTTTTTTGAGGTTCAACACTAGTTTTATATTTATAATTCATCATCCCTCTAATGAACTTTTTCGGGAAGAATGCCAATCGCATTCCCACCATGAAAAAGCCAAGGCCAACTACTATTCCTAAAATTGATAAAAACATTTAATTCACTCCTTAATCGTCTAAAACGACATTATCATTTTTCTCATCTAAGATATAGGGATTTTCCATAATCTTTTTAAATTCTCTCAGTGATAAACTATTATATAAACCATCAGAGATTCTTTCATCAACTACAATACCCATTTTCATAATCTTCTTAACACCAACTTCATTGGTCAAAGGGTTAATTACTTTGGGTTCCATTGTTTCTTTACCCATTGAAACGAAAATTCCTGTTGTTCCAAAATTATAGATATGATGGTAAACTGTTTCCATCTTAATTGATTTTAGATTAACCAAAAAGATGGAAGTATGGAAAGGACTAGCATCAATTACTGACTTTGGCAACATGCCATGTTTATCCAGCCACATTAAAAATCTAACCATTATCTTAATTAATAGGTTTGGTACTCTTGTAAGGATTTTTGCAATATTATCGGTGTCGTTCTGGATATCACCTTTATTTTCTTTAACGGTTTGGTGGACTTTTTCCATAACTTCTTTGATTGATTCTGTCCCGTCAAACGTTAATTTAATCGTTGTTTCTTCAGCTTGATCTGTAAGTTTTTTCTTAACTGCTAAAGAAATTTGAATATTGTTTCTTTTGTAGATACGACCGTTGACGATAAAACGATTTAATTTCGGTCTTAGAGAAACAACTCTTACAAAAGAAGCCATTACTATATCCATATAGGTTAATCTTAAACCTTCGTTTTTTCTTTTATCAAGGATGTATTTATCCATGTTTTCACAATCTATTTCTTGTAGTTGCATAACCATCGCATCATTACGATCAAACATGATGTGTGGGACTAAACGCATAACAGGATCAATATTCTTAACCTTTTTGCCATCACTTCTGAATCCTAACATATTATTACCCTCCATAAATTACTTATGATTTTATCACAGATTAATATTCTTTACAATATTATTGTTATCACAAAAAAATCATGTGAAAGTTTAAACAAATTTATGTTATAATTTTATTATCATTTGTAAAGGAGAATTGCTTTCATGAATATTAAAAAATATAATTACATAATAATCCCCTTTATACTATTAGTCGTTTTTTTGTTTGTTGCTTATTTTGGTAACCAATGGTATGCGATGACTTTTGGTAATCCCGGCGTTGATTACTCATATATCTTCTTAAGTTTCAATGAAAAAATGCCTTTCCTTGCATGGACTATCTATCCTTATGTTCTTGCTTATCCTTTTTGGGCATTAACTTTTATCTATATCAGCACTCGCTCTAAAGAAAATATGTATAAGATTCTCACGATGTCTTTAGTAACTTTTATCATCTGTGGAATCTGGTATTTTTTCTGGCAGTCAGATGTTGAAAGCTGGCGCTTGACTTCAGGACTTTTCATCAACAACGACTATGCTACTCCAAGGACAGATCTTAATTTCACTGAGTCATTGGTAATTTGGATTTATAACGCTGCAGGACCAAGGAACGCCTTACCATCAATGCATACTTTGATGAGTTGGCTTTGTATCTTAACTCTTAGACTTGATAAAAAAGTTCCAATTTGGCCAAAAGTAATTATTTGGACCTTATCTCTAACGATTATTATCGCTACCCAAACACTAAAACAACATTATATCATCGATTTAATTGTGGGAATTATCTTGGCTGAAGCTGCATATTGGATTTTGAAGGATTCTAAACTTGTTAAAATCATAAGGGGTTGGATTGAAAATCTCAATGTAAAACTCAAGTTAGAAAAATAAAATTTTTATGAAACCGTTTTAATTTAGACAAATAAATCTGTTCTTATTGATTTATTTGTTTTTTATTTGTATAATACAAAAAATTGTTGCATAAAATAAGATTAATTACATCACATGCAATTAACCTAGAAAATAAAGGAAGAAAAAATGAAAAAATACACTAAAAAAGAAATATTAGAAAATGCTAAGGCAGAAAACGTTCGATACATTCGTTTAATGTTCACCGATATCATTGGGACTATTAAGAGTGTGGAAATTCCTGTCGGTCAGTTAGAAAGAGCTTTAGATGGCAGAGTGATGTTTGACGGTTCTTCAATTGAAGGCTTTGTTAGAATTATGGAAGCCGACATGTATTTAAGACCAGATTTAGATACTTGGTTAATTCTCAGTTGGGAAGAAACCAATTATGGAAAAGTAGCGCGTTTAATCTGTGACATTTATACTCCCGATGGCAATCCCTCAGACGCCGATCCTAGATCTAACCTAAAAAGAATTGTTAAAAAGATGAAAGATATGGGTTTTTCAACTTTAAATATCGGCTTTGAACCTGAATTTTTCTTATTTAAACTCGATGAAGAAGGAAATGTTACTTTGAAGACGATGGATCAAGGCGGCTATTTTGATTTATCACCAATAGATGGTTCAGGCGATTGTCGTCGTGATATCGTTTTAGAATTAGAAAAAAGCGGTTTTACAGTCGAAGCCTCACATCACGAAGTAGCACCTAGTCAAAATGAAATCAATTTTGAGTTTTCTAATATCGTTGAAGCTTGCGATAAAGTTCAAACTTTTAAATTAGTCGTTAAAAATGTCGCAAGAAGACACAATCTTCATGCTACATTCATGCCAAAACCAATCGCTAATATCAACGGCTCAGGAATGCATACTAATTGTTCACTCGCAGATCTTGATGGCAATAATGCTTTTTACGATCCTAATGATGAAATCGGTCTTTCTTTAGTAGCTAGACAATGGATAACCGGAATATTGACCCACTCAAAAAATTTCTGTGCTATCACCAATCCGACAATCAATTCATATAAAAGATTAGTTCCCGGATATGAAGCGCCTTGCTACGTATCTTGGTCAGAACATAATCGTTCGGTAATGATTAGAATTCCTGCAACCAGAGGTAAAACCACAAGAACAGAAATCCGTTCCGTCGATAATACTGCAAATCCATATCTAGCAGTTGCTGTTATCCTAGCGTCTGGTTTAGATGCAATTGAAAACAATTTACCTTTAATTGATCCAATCAACGAAAATCTATTCGCATTAACACCAACTGAAAGAAAAAATCTCGGAGTATCAAATCTTCCAGACAATTTAAAAGAAGCAATTGACCTTTTAAAAGAAGACAAACTGATGAAGGAAACTTTAGGTGACCATATCTTCAATAAATTTATTGAATATAAAACCAGAGAATGGGATGAATTCAGAAAAACCGTCACTGAATGGGAAATAAAACGTTACATTAATATTATCTAAAAAAATATGCCAGGAAATTTTCCTGGCTTTTTTATTCAATGTCAATAATTCTCATTGTATTAGTTGAACCATGTTTTTGACCCCAACCGGAGGTAATAACTAAAGTAGCACCTTTTTTAAAACCGAAATCTTTAGCTACCTGTATCGCTACTGGGTCATGATATCTTAAATCTGTAACATTTTCGCCAATCGTAGCGAATACTCCCCAATAATAAGATAATCTTTGACAAGTTTCTATATTATTAGTAATCGCAATAATTGGAACTCCCGGTCTAAACTTGCACATTCTTTTTGCTGTGCCACCCGTTTCCGTAAAAGCGATAATAACTTCTGCGTTTGGCAAGGTGATGACAGTTTGACTAACAGCTATTCCAATCGCGTCATTTGTCGTTGCATGTGATGATTTAATTGCTCTTTGTAATCTTTCTTCATAAGGAATAATATCTTCAATAGTTTTAGCGATAGTATCCATCATCAATACCGCTTCAATAGGATATTCACCGGCAGCTGTTTCACCTGATAACATAATCGCGTCAGATCCATCAAGAATTGCATTGGCAACATCACTCGCTTCAGCTCTTGTTGGTCTCGGCGACAACATCATAGATTCTAACATATGCGTTGCAGTAATTACTGGCTTACCTGCCTCATTGGCTTTTTGAATAATCTTCTTTTGATAAACTGGAACTAGTTGCGTTGAAACTTCAACGCCTAAATCACCTCTAGCTACCATGATACCATCGGACACCTTTAAGATTTCATCAAGATTATCAACACCTTCTTGATTTTCAATTTTCGCTATAAGTTCAATAGTTTCGCTATTTTCTTGACGTAAAATTTCTCTTACAGCTAAAACATCTTCTTTTCTTCTAACAAAGGACAAAGCAATCATATCAACTTTATTTTTACATGCGAATCTAATGTCTTCATCATCTTTTTCAGAGATGAATGGCATTGATAATTTTACATTAGGAACATTAACTCCTTTTCTGTTTTTGATAAGGCCAGAGTTATTGACGACACAAGTAAAATCATCAACACCCTTTTCAATAACCGTTAAACGCATTTTTCCATCATCGATCAACAAAAAGTCGCCGACTTTTATATCATCGAATAACTCGAGTGAAGAAATATGAAAAGCTTCTTTCGTTCCTTCGATTGGTTCTTTTACAATTTTTACTTGATCACCAGTTTTAAAAGCTACTTGATTATCTTTAAACATACCAGTTCTAATCTCTGGACCTTTAGTATCAGCCATGATACCGATATATCTTTTCAATAGAGCAGCTTGTTCTCTAATCATCTCTATCCGATTTTTATGTTCTTCATGGTTTCCATGTGAAAAATTAAGTCTACCAACATTCATTCCGGCATTGATAATTTTCTTTATCATTAGCTTTGAATCAATTGCCGGACCAATCGTACAAACAATTTTAGTTTTTCTTTTCATAATTAGCCTCCATACATCATTAATATTATACTACAAATATAACATTTTTAAACTATTAAAATTAAAACCGGAGAAACTAATAACTTTGTTTCTCCGGTATTACTCCTCTTACTACACCACGTGGATTTTTACTATCATTATCATATTTGGGAATTAAATGAACATGTAAATGCATGATTGTTTACCTAACACTTTTGCCATTGTTTATCCCGATATTATAACTGTTAGGATGATATAAATTGTCAATTATCATTGATTGCTAAAAAATATTTTCCGTTTTAAGGTGTAAATCTTTCTACATTTCGAAAATAAACAAATCATTTCCTGACAAATAAACTAATTCCTAAAACAATTAATACAGCCGGTACCAAGAAACCTTCAAAATCAATTCCTCTTTCCCTAAGCAACAATACCACTCCAATAATCAATAAAACTGTATTACCGGTCGTAACTCCTTGCCTTGTCATAGAAATTAAAGCGGGAACAATCAAGAATAAAGTCCACCAACCATCAACAGAGAATAAAACACTTAAATTAAATACATTAAATTTATCCAAAAGAAATAAACCGCCTATTATGATTAATATAATACCAAAAAGTTTTTTGTTTGTCATAATACTACCTCCTAAATATACTATCTAAATTTTAACTTTTTAATGGTCTTTTGTCAAATGTTCTTCACTTAAAAAAATGAACAATCCAAAATCTTAGGATTGTTCATTTAAATAAGGGGTTATATGAATTTCACTATATTATCATAACTATTTTTGATTGCTTGTTTAACCGAAGTAAATGAATCTTCATAATCTTTATCTTCTATCTCAATACAAGCATATCCTTGATAAGAAGTTTCCTTTAAGACCTTAATGAATTTTTCCCAGTCGATTCCGCCTTCTCCAGGAATTTTAGGTTGCATGTACCTTAAAGGGTAAGTAAATATTCCATACTCATCAATTTTGTCAGAGAAGAGTTTAATGTCTTTAAAGTGAATATGAAAGATTTTATCTTTAAATTCTCTTAAAGGTTTTAGATAATCCATTCTTTGTAAGTAAAGATGAGACGGATCATAACTCAAGCCAAAATATTGAGAAGGAATTTCTGTGAACATCTGTTTCCACATGAATGGACTGCTCGCTAGATTTTGACCTCCTGGCCATTCATCTTTAGTAAAATACATCGGACAATTTTCAATACCGACATAAACCTTTAAACTTTCAGCATAAGCGATAATTTCCGGCCAATATTTTTTGAATAACTCAAAATTTTCATCTTCATTGATATATTGATTTCTACCAATAAAAGTGCTAACACGATTAACTTTTAAAAGATGTGCGGCTCTAATTACTTTTTTTATATGTTCAAAATAGAAGTCACTGAAAAAGTCTATGAGAAATCATAGGCTTTTTTGTTAGATTTTAATTACGTTAAAAAAAATATAAAAGAAATCGACTTATTTCCCTATATTTAGCCCTATAACACATATTTTGTGGTATAATATAAGGGTAGGCGGTGGTATTATGTTAAAATCACAAACCCAAATGAAATTAAGTGAGTATTCTTCACTTTATGATATTTTAATACCTGATGATAATGAGTTAAGACAAATAAACGAACTCATCGACTTTGGATTTGTCTATGAAGAACTTAAAGACAAATATAGTTTCACAATGGGAAGAGGAGCTATCGATCCAATAGTAATGTTTAAATATTTATTGCTAAAAGCTCTTTATCCAGTGAGTGATAAAGGATTAGTTAAGCGCGCCTTTACCGATATGTCTTACAAGTATTTTTTAGGATTAAATCCAGAAGATCCAGTGATTGATTCTACATCATTAACTAAATTTAGAAGACAAAGATTAAAAGATACAAATATATTAGATTTACTTATAGGAAAAACAGTAAAAATAGCTATAGAAAAAAGGACTTTTAAATAGTAAAACAATTATTGTTGATTCTACCCACACTAACGCAAGATATAATCATAAATCACCACATCAAAGATTGCAGGAATTATCGAATAATTTGCGAAAAGATGTCTATAAAATAGATGAATCGTATAAAAAAAATGCCAAAGAAACCAAATAACAGAACTATTGGACTGTTAGATGAAGAAATGTCATATACAAAAAAACTTTGTGATACATTGCGAAGAGATAATCGTTTAATGTTTTATAATCACATTAAAGAAGGTGTTGATTATTTGGATGAAATCATAGACGATCACATGTGTGAATTAGAATTATCTAAAGATGAAGACGCTAAAATTGGCCATAAAAACGCTGACACACATTTCTTTGGATATAAAACTCACATTGCGATGAGCGATGAAAGGATTATCACAGCTGCTACGATTACTTCAGGTGAAAAACATGATGGAAAAGAATTAAAGAAATTAGTAGATAAATCTAGAAATGCTGGAATGGAAGTTGAAGAGGTTATTGGCGACGGAACTTATTCAGAAAAAGATAATATCGAATTAGCGAATGAAGGAGAAAATTTTAAACTATATTCAAGATTAAGTCGTACTGTTTCAGAAGGTAATAAACGTAAAGTTGGTGGATTCTATTATAATAAAGACGCTGGTATGTATGTTTGTCCTAAGGGCCATATGGCAATTAGAAAGACAACAGTTGGAAAAAAGAAACACAAAACAGAAGGCAAAACCATGGTTGAGACATACCATTTTGATATTGAAAAATGTAAGATTTGTCCTTTAAAAGGAAAATGTTATAAGGAGGGTGCTTCTACTAAAAGTTATTCTGTATCTATAAAGTCAAATACCCACAGTAAACATTTAGAGTTTCAAGAAACCAAAGACTTTAAATTGAAGGTTAAAAATAGGTATAAAATAGAAGCTAAAAATGCAGAACTTAAAAATGCCCATGCGTATGGCTATGCCGATTCGCATGGTATTTCAGATATGAATCTCCAAGCTGCTACTACAATTTTCGTGGTAAACATTAAAAGAATTATGAAATTATTAGATTGATTCTTTCTGTTTTTTCTTGATTTGACAAAAATCCATAAAAAAGAGATAAAAATTCATTGTTGAAATTTATCTCTTTTTATATACCTTATTTTTCAGTGACTTCATTACAATCAAGCCTTTTTTTCTTTGTTTAAATATTATTCATTCCAATCGATATTGGCACTGTTTCTTTTAATTTTGACGCAAGCGTAGTTGCTGGCAATCTTAACTTTGAACTCCAACCTTCTGATGTCACTAGGTATAAATGAATCAGCTGTTAAGAGATATTTGTTATGTCTTAAACCGGCTAATCCATAAACTAAATATAAATAAATTGCTGCACTTAACCCTAAATCAACATAATCTTGCAAGTGATTCATTTTATTGGCATTATCAGAGATATTCAGTGGCAAATATGCTTTAAAATATTTATTAGCTTCTTTTTCAAGTTCTTGTGCCGAAGCAACCAAACTTAAAATGAATTGTCCCATCGCATCAGGATTAGAAAGGTTGCTGTAATAATCATAATTTGCTTTTTTAATCAACTCTTTAAAATCATCAGGATACAAAAAGAATAAATTCAAAACATCAGGATTAATCAATTTTTCTTCATTCTTAAAATAATTATCAAAGATTTGAATTAAATGATTAACGTTTGGTTGTTGCAAATATAATTTTCTTCTCGCTTCTCTAATCTCATTGATTAAAACATCATATTTTCTCTTCTTTAAAAACTCTTCTACTTCCTTACGCTTATCAACCTTAGCTAAAGCAACTAGGTTAGCTGTTTTCCCAAAACAATCTCTGATTAAATAATTCAAAAAAGCATCATTGTCAATCTCAGTAATCAAGTTATCGATTGTGGTAACATTCAAGACTTGGTAGTTTGTTTTCTTTTTATTGAGTACAATATAATCCATATAAAACTTTGAAATCTCAAGCACCATTTCTAAACCGCCATAATCAAGAATGCTCTTGTCCAAAGTTCGATCAATATAATCAACCATATTGATGACAATTAAAGCGTTTATGTATAGATTATTCTTGTAGTCGGTATAAAAAGCTCCTTGCTTATGAAACTTTTTCGCTGACTCTAACGCTTCTTCTAGATGATTGATTCTTGACGATAGCATTCTTTTAGCTGATTTATAATCAGTATTAAGATAATATCTAAACATATACAGTTCATTGGTATAAGCATATTCAATTGGCAGATTGGTTAAACCATACCGAGAAATTAAACTCTTATCGCTAATTGGTCTATTAGCAATCAACTGATATTGGTTAAATTGATTGTATCGATCAACCAAATCATTATTAAAAATCTCGACTCTCACATTTTTCCATAATTTTTGCCAATTTAATTTATTATCATCATAAACTTTATCATAGCCATCTTTTTTAACTCTATTGAGATGCTTCTTTAAATACTCAAGATTCTTTCGGCCATCAGTGCTAACCCCAATATATTTGATAATTTCGTAATCTCGTTCCGGTTCTGCTCTCAACATATAACTCTCCTGAAATTTAATCACTTGATTGCGGTTTTTATGACGAAAATTACGGTTATGAGCATAAACCATATACAAAGGTTTTTCGTTAGTTTTAATCTTCGCTTCAACAGAGATAAAATCGTTGTTATCAGCATTAAATTCAATAAAAGAACCTTCAAATATATCAATCGTATCTAAATCAAAACCATGAATAATTTCAATATCAATTGCCTTGTTTACATACACTTTATATTTGGAATAGAGAAAAGCTCGGTTCTTTTGATCTAAAAATCTTTCACTATAGATTTTGATTTCCACATCGCCAACTTTATAAAGCGTTGTTCGTGAAAAAATCCCAAAATCTAAGTCAATGCTTTGTTCATGAGCAACAGGCAAGATATTGTTTGGATGTAAGGTAACGCCATTAGCGATAACTTGAGTGTATAAAGGGTTAAATACACTGATATATCGCTTACCAAAACGATCAGTTTTTATTACATCATCAACTTTTAAATGCGCCCCGTCAACTTGTTTTAATTCGTCCATAACTCCAGTAACACCAAGATATCCGTTAGCTATCACATATTTATTGTTTAAACCCTCAAGTTGGTCAACGACATAACCATTAGTTTTAATAATTGACATAGATACACCCCTTTAAAAAAGACAATTTAATTATAACTGAATTTTTAGATTTTCATGTAAAAAATCATGAAAAAATAATTAAAATATAGCTTTTAGATAATTTTATTTGCAAATACATCAAAATCATTATAAAAATGCCTAGATAAGTGAAAATAAAAAATTTTATTTGTTGCTTTTTTATCACTAATTTGTTAAAATATTAACGCGATTACTAATGGAGGTGAAATAATGGCTAATAACAAACAACAAATGAAACGTAATATCCAAAATGAAAAAAGACGTTTAGCAAATGCTTCTTTTAAGTCTTCTTTAAAAACAGCACTTAAAAATGTTGAGACTGAAGTAAAGAATAATGACAAAGAAAAAGCTGTTGAAGCGTTGAGCTACGCTTACAAAAAACTTGATAAAAGCGTTGCTAAAGGCATTCATCATAAAAATTATGCTAATAGACAAAAGTCTCGTTTATCAGATAAAGTTAATGCTCTGTAAGAAAAAAGCCGAAGGGCTTTTTTTTATTTTCCACCAAGAAAATATAGTTCCGGTCCTAAATCCTTATCGATTCTACCTGATTTGATTTGATAGTCCAATTCTTCCAAATTTTTGATGTTTTCATAAAGGACATCATCACTTGTATCTTGAGCGTTCTTCATCATATAATAAACTCTTCCGCTCGAATAGCCAAAAAATTTTTCGATATCAGCTTTACTATATTTAATATTCATCAAAGCTTTTGTATATAAAATCTCTAAGAATTTACTGCCGACAACCGCCAATATTTGCGTTGTTTTAACACTATGGTCAATTAAATCATAGTAAACCTTAAATACTTTTTCACGATTATTTTCCAGCAGAGCATTAACCAAATCAAAGATATTATCTTCAATTTCTCTGCTCACAACTTCAAAGACGATATCAGCGTTAATTTCTCCTAAATTATAAGCATAGTAAATTAACTTCTGTAACTCGTTATTGAGATTATCCATATTGGTATTAGCGCGATTTATAAACTGAGTCAAAGCGAAAGGTTGAATTTTTAAATTATGCTTAGCTATTTCTTTTTTGACATACTCATAAACATCAAAATTTTTATCGTTTATTACAAACTTTTTAACGATGATATTCTTTGTTAAATACTTAGCTAATTTTCCTTTAAAATCAAGATTATCGGAAGGAACTTGAATTACTAGAACAGTTTGTTCTAATTTCATTTCACAAAAGTTAATAAGTTTATCCGCTTCTACATCACTAATGGACTGATTTGTAGTCAAAAATTGAGCATTTTTAATAACTACGCCCTTTCTATCAGACAAAAAAGGTAAAGTCATAGCATTGGTAACGGCATTATCCAATCCCTCATCTTCACCATCATATACTTCAACCATCGATAAATCGATTTCGTTTTCTTGAAAAACCAAATCGGTTTCTTTTTTTATCATAAAATGGTCTTCACCATAAAAAAGGTAACAATTTCTATTCATCAATCTTTTACCTTCCAATTCATTTGCTAAAATATCTTATCTAATACATTATATCAAAAAATTAAGAATTTGTGCACAAACCCTTAATTTTTTATTGTGTATTTCGGTCTTTTTTCTAAAAGATAAGTCTCAATTACACATCTATCAATATATGGAAAGTAATAGAATGTTATTGTTCCTTCGATATCAGTTCGCAAAACTTCAATGTTTCTACTAGAAAAACGTTTTAAAACTTCTTCATCAGGATGCTTATAATTATTTTTCCCAACCGAAATCAAAGCGTATTCAGGTGTCAGAAAATCAAGAAACTCTTCGGTTGAAGAGGTGATTGATCCATGATGCGCTACTTTCAATACATCAATATCAATAGTGTAATTTTTTAATATTTCTTGTTCAACTTCGATTTCAATATCTCCTGTAAACAACCAATTATCATTACCAATTTTTCCATATAAAACCAAAGAGTTATTATTTTCATTTTCACTATTTGAGTTATTTAAGTTTTGCAAGACAATATCTTCACATTTAATTGAATCATCTTTCTTAAAAACAATTTGGTTTTTATAATTTACTTCCTTGTTATATTGATTAACAATTAATTTCTTTACCACTATATTTTTTAAAATATCATTTGCTTCACCAAAATGATCGCTATGACCGTGAGTTAGAATCAAGATATCGATTTCTTTAATATTTTCATTTAAAAAGTAATTCAATACTCCATCATAATCATCCACATAACCGGTATCGATTAAAATATCGCATTTGTTGCTATGAAGATGGATTGCATCACCCTGATTAACGTCTAAAATCCTCACATAGGTGAAGTAATTATAGTTCTGACTATAAATACTCAACGCCAGAACAAAAACAGCGCTAAAAGCGAATATTCGCTTTTTACTGCTCTTGTAGTTGATGAATAGTCCCAGTAAAGAAAGCCAATATAAAACTTTTAAGATTTCATTTTCGAAACTAAATTCAAGATAATAATTTACCTCATAAGAAAAATTAACAAGCAATTCAAAAAGATTAATTATTGATTGATATAATTTAGTTAATTCAGGAAAAAACAAAACAATAAATGAAAGTGGCAAAAATAAAAAACTGACAAAATAAACAAATACAACATTGTAAAATATATTCATAAGTCCATATGATCCATTAAGATTGATAATTATTGGTAAACTAACTAAATTAGCTAAAATCCCAATTTTTAATACTTGAACTACCTTTTCTTTATCCATCCAAATAAATTTACCCATAATAATCGAAAAGCTTACCAAGAAAGACAAGACAAAACCAACATTAAAAAGCAAATATGGATTATATATTAAAAAACCAACCATAATGAAACTAAGATAATCGGTCTTAGTAAAATCACGACTCTTCTTTAAAAACAAAGTCGCAGTTAAAAGTGAAGCCCTAACAATTGAAACTGAAAAAGCAGTTAGAATATTATAAAGAACTAAAAACCCACCAATGATTAAGTGGTGAGTCTTTTTTCTTAAATAGAACTTATCCAAGACAAAGTTAATAAACCCGATGATTAAACCAAGATGCATACCAGAAATTGCGAAGAGATGACTAATACCGATTACTCTAGTTTTATCCATAATCATTTGGTCTAAATCGTCGTTATCCCCTAAGATAAACAATTTCAAATACGTAGCCGTTGATTCATCATAGCGGCCATTTATTATTGTTTTTACATACTCTGGAATTATTCTCCAAGTGAATTGTTGGTTAATAATGCTGATATCTTCTACTTTTATCATATCTTTAACATTAATGCTTTTTAAATAAGTAAAATAATCAAAATTATTAGGCAAATTTTTAACATCAATATCAATTGGTTCTCCCTTAAATCTTACAACCATACCGACTTGATAAATATCAGTATTTTTTAGATACAAATGATAGAGATATTTATTTTTCACTGTGATTCGCTTTTCTTCAACTTTAATAATTTGACCTTCATTTTCAATATCAACAGTTTCAGTAAGAGAAAACCTGACAAATAAAATAGTCATGATGATAAAGGCATAAATCAAAAGATTTTTACTGTTGTAAAATAATAGAATCAATTCTGCAATTAAAAGAATAATTGCTAAATAAGAAGTCTTAGATAAACAAAATAAAATAGAAACAATTGCTAGATGGATAAATTTTGAACTATCATACTGTAATATAGTCTTTAATCTGCTCATAAATAGAGTCTTTGATTCCTGATACCAACATAATATCTTCAATCGATGTAAAGTATCCGTACTCAATCCGGTAATCTATTATTCTTTGACCTAAAATCTCACCTATACCTTTTAATGTTTGTAGTTCTTCTAAACTAGCAGTATTGATATTAACCAAATCATTTTGATTATCAATCGGTAGATAATCGTCTGTTTGATATCCGGGGATATTAACGATGCTGCCCATAACTAAAATTTGTTCATAATCAATCAGTGAAGGATTAGCTTCAGGGGTTAATCCCCCTGCTAAATTGATTAATTCGATAATTGAAATATCTTGATCGACATAATAAACATCTGGATTTAATACTGCTCCTTTGATGGAAACATAAATTTTAGGAACAATTACAATCTCAGGAATTACAATGACGTTTCCATTGGATATTTTTTGATTTAAATTAATCATCGTCATATCAGCTGTTTCAGTAATTCCACCAGCTTCAATAATCAAATCGCTGAGTAATGAATCAATCTCAAGTTCATAGTAACCAGGATTAATAACTGCACCACCGATATAAGCATACATCGATTCTTCATCTGGTAAAGATGGAATGATAATCATCATACCGTCATGTACCAAATCAGATCTGTTTAAATTGCTAATATCTGCTTTCACAGTCAATCCACCAGCTAGTTCAATAACATCTAGAATCCTTGAACCTTCTTCAACTAAATAAACTCCGGGATTTATAACTTCACCTTTTAAATCAACATAAACTTTTGTTTTTTCTGTCATGGTTGTTGATGTAACTGGTGGTTTAAACTCTTCCTTAAAAACTTTTGGTATGATATAAAGAGAATTTTTGACAACTAATTGCGCTTGATTAATTCCCGACATATCGGCGTTTTCCGTTAAACCTCCTGCTTTATCAATCAATTGTTTTAAAATCTCATCTTCACCAATTTTATAGACTCCGGGAAACCTTACCTCACCTTTAATCTCCGCATAATAAATATTAATCTCATCTTCAAAAGTCTCAGTATTTTCAATGGCATATGCTTGATACAAAAACGGCTCTTCTTTTTCTTGCGGTTGATTAAAAAAGTAAAAACCAATTAATCCAATTAGGATAATTCCATATCCAATATATTTTTTCATCTCTTATCACCTCTGCTAAAATAATACTTTTAAGAAGTGATTTTTCTTTTTAAAAAATTAAAAAAAGAACAGATTTTATTCTGGTCTTTCTTGTTTATGGACTACATAAATTGTTCGTTCCGGCAAAGCCTTAACTTCAATGATAGTGAAACCTACTTTCGCTAGAATCTCTTCATAGGCTTTTGTTTCATGAGTTTGCTCATAAATCTTAACTTCTTCACGATCATCATCTTCAACTTTAACTGTGATAGTATGAACAATGCTATGCTCTTTATCGCCTTTATGACTTTCCCAGTGAAAATGCATTTCATCGTCATCTTCAACATAGCCATCGAAAGCATCGATGAATTCAACTGATAAAACATCGAAGATAAAAACACCGTTGTCACTGATGCTGTTATAAATATTGGTAAATCCAAACTCAACATCTTCTAAATCTGATAAATGATTAATCACATCCATTGAAGCGATTACAATATCAAATTGAAAATCAATCGGATCCAACATATCGTAAATCGCAATCTCAATATCAACATCTTCTTCTTTAGCACGATAATCAACAATATTCAACATTTCTTCAGAAAGATCGGTAGCGACGACATCATAACCTCTTTTAGCAAATTCAATCGCTAGGTTTCCTGTCCCGCAACCAATATCCAAAAGCGTCCCTAACGAAGAATACTTAGTTACTAAATCCAGATATTCTTGATAGACAACTTCGTCGATAAAAGAATCGTAAAATGTTGCCAATAAATCGTATTCCATTTCGTACACCCTTAAACTCCTACTTGTTTTCTTTCAAAAAACAATTTTTCTATTTGATAATATTCTCGATCCTCTTTATGCATAACATGAACAATAATATCCTCTAAATCAATCAAAACCCAACGATTCTCAAGTGCGCCTTCAACATGCATAGTTGTTATTTCTGGAAAAGCTTGCTTAACATGATCAATAGCGGCGTGAACCTGTCTTTCAGACGTAGCTGTCGCTATCACTTGAAAATCAAAAAAAGGTGAGAACTCAGTAAAATCGTAAATAATAATATCCTTCAATTTTAAAGCGTTTAAAGCTTCATAAACTCTCTTAAGTTTTTCAGTCATTAAATTCCTCCACTTCACTTTCATAATCTTTTATAGCTAAATCTGTTAAATCAGAGATAGCTTTATTATTTTTAATTAAGTAAGCTTTTGTTTGTAACATAATATTGTAAACTGACTTATTTAAATCAACTCTCGCTAATTCTCTTAAATCGTCAGTTACAAAATCTCTTTTTTCTTCAATATAATCACTGACAAAAACGATCTTTTCTAACATTGACATTTTCGGTCTACCGCTACAGTGATAAGTTATCGCATTTAAAACATCTTGATCTTGAATTTCAAATTTAACTTTTGCTAGAGCGGCAGCTGAATAAGCATGTAAACAAGGAATGGGAACTTGATTTAAAACATCTTTATCAAACATCTTACTTGCTAAAGTATAATTTTCTTTAAAATCCAACATTTTTGTTGCATCATGCAATAATACTGCAACCTTTAAAGCGTTTTTATCAACAACAAATATTTCTCCTAAATCAAGTGCTACTTTAAGAACATTCATGATGTGTTGCAATCTGGCTTGATCTTGGAGAAATTCATTTTTTAAATATTCATTAATTTTATTTATTGTTTCACTATTTATCATATAATCGCTAACCTAGTATAAACACCAACTACAAAAGGTGCATATGCTCTAACACAGAATGGTGCTCTTATTGTCACAAAGCCTAGTCCTGAAAAAACAATATCGTATTTCTGATTGTCACGAATTCTAAATTCGTGATAAATCCATTTCGGCACATCTTCATCTTTGCTAAAAGGTGGTGACAATAAAGAATAGAGTTTATCACAATATAATTTATCAGCCTTAGCCGTTTTAGTTCGATGAATGTTAAGTGTATTCGCAAAGAAAGTAACGACACTGATGACATCTCCTGTTTCACCAGAGATGATATCTAATCTTGCTAATCCACCAAAGAATAATGTTTGTCCTTCGTTAAGTTGATAAACCATTGGTTTAATCTCTCTTGTAGGAACAGTTAATTTGTATGATGGTCTAGAAAGATAATGCATATACTGATGTTTGTTGATAACACCAGGAGTATCGTAGATATAGGTCCCATCTAATAATTGAAAACCGATTAATCCAATTGTCGTTTGCGGTGATAAAGATTCCGTGATAATATCAGAAGCAGCACCTAAATATCTTCTTAATATCTGATTGACAATCCTTGATTTACCAACATTGGAAGATCCCACAATATAGACATTTCTATTGCCCTTATATTGATAGATTTTTTCCATTAACTCGTCAAAATTGTCACCGTACTTAGCTGACAATAAAACGGAATCTAAAACGGAAAAACCTTGAGAATTCAACATCACTTGAAGCCAACTCAAAATTCTTGAAGGCTTAACATTTTTAGGTAAAAGATCCATTTTGTTACCGACAAGAATAACATCTTCATTCCCTGTAAGTTCTTTGATTGCGGGTACGAAAGAACCAGAAAAATCGAAGATATCAACAATCTTAACGATTAATGCATCTTCAGATTTAATTTTTTCAATTACTTGTAAATAATCTGTATTGGAAACAGTGTAAGGAAAAACTTCAGAATAATGTCTAATCCTAAAACATCTTTGACAGACAACTTCCTCCGGGTTCTTTGAACTCAATAATTCCACATTGATATATCCGGGTAATTTATTATCTTCGTTTTGTATCAATGCTCCACAGCCTTTGCAAAACAGTTCTGACATAGCCTACCTCTTCTCAGTTAATTTTAATCGTTCGTAAAACTCGTAATCGTTTCTCCTTAATCGTTGTAAAATTTTCTTTTCTAAATGTCTATTATATTTGGTATACCATTTTTCACTATTTCTTTTAATTGCGTCAACCACAATTACATAGAACCCCATGCGTTTACCGCCTAAGACATCGGTCATAAACTGATCGCCAATCAAACAAACGGTTTTTGGGTCTGGATAACCTACTTTCTTTAAAGCTCTTTTAAACCCCGATTTAAAAGGTTTTTGAGCGCTATAAACATATCTGCTTTCCACCATATTGGCAAATAACTTAACTCTTCCTTTTTTGTTATTGGAGATAATAAAGACTTGAAATTCCAATTTGTGAAGATTATCAAACAACGCTAAAGTCTTTTGATCAGCTTCATGGATATCATAAGGAATCAAAGTATTGTCTAAATCGATAAATATATTTTCGATGCCTAAAGTTTTTAATTTTTTAAAATCTACATCAAACACAGTTTTTTTATAATCGTCTGGATAGAAATATTTCTTTTTAAATAGTAGTTCAATCATGATTTTCCTCCAAATATCACTTATATTATACCTAATTTATGCACAAATGTCTATTTTTTTTCGCTTGGCAAATGTTCATTTATAAAATCCTGATAATTAACAAAAATATAGACGCATTTTTTGATTGGTCTATATTTCATATAACTTCATTATTTTATTTAATTCTTTTTTTATTTCTCGGTATTTAGGTTCATATTTCAGCAAGAGATTATAAAATATTTTTTGATGATTTCCTACTTTTAAATGAACTATTTCGTGAATTAAAACTGCTCTTAAATATTTCGGGTCAAGTCTAGCAAGAATACTATTAAGATTAATACTCTTTGTACTCTTCTTACAACTTCCTAATCTTGTTTTCATCAATCTTGATTTTAATCTCAATCCTGAGAAATTAATCTCATTAATTAAGTATTTCAGTTCATTATCAATTAAATCTTGGGCATGATTAATTGTCGCTGAAATATAATATTTTTCAATTTGTTCATCTGTAAAATTCTTAGGTATAAACATCAGTTTTTCTTCTATTTTTAGAGCTTTTCCATCACTAATAACCATCTTATAACTTTTACCCCAAAATTCAAAAACTGCTCGTGAGTAAAGTTGTTTAAAATTAATCTCATTATGTTTAATTACGAAATCTTTATGCTTTTGGATAAACAACTCAATATCAACAATTTTAAATGATTTTGGCGATGTAATTGTAATTAAATTACCTTTGACTCTCATATACATATTTTTATTTTTTTTGAAAAAAACTTGATAATAAAATAGTTTATTATCAAGTACAATTTTATTCATCAACTACCTCAAGAAAAGCTAGGACAAACTCAGATGTTTTCGAAGCAACTGACTTTACTACATCACGATAGTTTTTAGGTTGGTCAGGAGTATCGACAACATCAGAAACACCTCTGATAGAAACAAATGGACGGTTAAACTTGAAAGCAGTCAATCCGATGGCCATTCCTTCCATTTCCACTCCTAAGATATTATCGACTTGTTTTTGAATCTTAGTCAAATCTTTTTTCTTTGTAACGAATTTATCTCCAGAAACTAAATTACCAACCATATATTTATAACCAAGATTATCAAAAATCTTTTTAGCCTTAGTCAAATAATCATGATTAATTTTAACAATCAACGGATCACTTCCCATTTGACCGTAAGGCACATCATCAATTTCTGTCAAAGATACATCAAAATATGAGATGCCGCTAGCAATAATAATATCACCAATTTCAATCGGCGATAATCCACCGGCTACACCAGTGTTAATTATTAATCTAACATCAAATTTATCAATCAAAATTGTTGTTGTGATAGCAGCGTTAACTTTACCAATTCCTGACTTCACAATAACAACGTTATGGTTCTTTATTTTGCCGATATAAAATGTCTTATCCGCAATAATTTCTGTTCTAGCAATAATCATATGTTGAAAGAAATAATTCAACTCATAATCTATTGCGCCAATGATACCTATCATTATCATTCACCCCTAAATTAAAAAGAAAAATGTCTTCTTCTTTTAATTATTTAACATCAATTATTTCTACAGTAATTTCTTGTCCGGTTTCTGATTTGTAAGTAACTACTTTACCCTTTTTAGTGCCAATGATAGCTTTACCAAGTGGTGATTCATTAGAGACCTTCTTTTGTATCGGATTAGCTTCCAATTTACCAACTATAGTAAACTCAATTTCTAAATTGTTGTGAGCAAATTTAACAACTACAGTTTTACCCATACCAATAACACGAGAACGGTTGTTTTCTTTGATAATTTCTGAATTTTTTAGAATATTTTCAATCTCTTTAATTCTCGCTTCAATTCGAGCTTGTTCATCTCTCGCTGCGTCATAATCAGCGTTTTCTGATAAATCGCCTTGAGCTCTAGCTTCTTTCAAAGCTTCAAGATTCGCATTACGTTTATCACCTTTTAATTCTTCTAATTCTGCTTTTAATTGCTCGTAACCGGCTTCGGTTAATTTATAAGTATTTTCCATCTATAACTCCTTTTTTAACGCATATTATTATATCATAATTTATTTATTTAAGATAGTGATAATTTTAGCCTTAATCAAATCAACGGCAACATCGTGAGAGTAATCATTAGGGATAATTATATCAGCATATCTTTTAGTCGGTTTGACAAATGCGTGGTGCATCGGTTTAACAGTACTTAAATACTGATTTAAAACATGATCTAGGGTTCTGCCTCTTTCAGTAGTATCCCTTTTTATCCTTCTGATCAATCTGATATCATCATCAGCTTCAACATAGATTTTAATGTCAGCTAGATTTCTAATTCTCTCATCTTCTAAAACTAGAATCCCTTCCAAGATGATAATCTCAGCTGGATAAATTTTTTCCGTGACCTTCGTTCGGTTTAATTCCACGAAGTCATAAGTCGGTTTATCAATCGCCTTATTATTAATCAAGTCAAGAACGTGTTGATAGAATAAATCGTTGTCTAAAGAAAGCGGATGATCATAATTGATTTTCCTTCTTTCTTCCATCGTTTTATCCGATTCATCTTTGTAATAATCATCATGTCTAATAACTTCAATCTTTTCCGCATTAAAGTTTAACATGATTTTGTTGACAACGGTGGTTTTCCCCGAAGAAGACCCTCCGGCAACCGCGATAATTACAGGTTTACTCATCTTTAACCCTCCTGATAATACTGTACTTAGGTACAGAAACTGGCAGTTTTACCACCACTGTTTGCAGTGGATGTCTAGCTGCATCAAGCTCATTGTTTTCTTCATCAAAAATCTTTTCAACTTTGAATTGAACAATATTCTTATTCGGAGTAAATACTTCTAAAGTATCTCCTGGACTAAAATAATTTCTTTGTTCAAGATATAAAGTCTTTGAATTATTGTCATACTCTTTGACTATCCCCACAAATTCTTTTGTCGGAACTTCACTTCTTTGATTATATAGCTGCTGTTCAATAGTTGTATCCCCAGCAAAGAACCCATAAGAAGTTTGTCTGTTCTCCGCTTTATTGATTTCGTTTTGATAAAAACTCATATCTCTTAAACTATTATTATAATAATCGTCAATTAACATTCGATAAGCACTGACAACAGTAGCAATATAATGAATTGATTTCATTCTGCCTTCAATCTTTAAAGAACTTACGCCAATTCTTAATAAATCTTGTACATAATCAGTTGCTTGTAAATCTTTTGATGACATTTGAAAGTCATGGTTATCGGAAAGCAATATCCCGTCTTCATAAAGATCGTATAACCATCTACAAGTATGAGCGCAACCGCCACGATTAGCATCTCTTAAAACAGTATAATTAGATAACGTACATCTGCCGGAATAAGAAACACACATGCCTCCGTGAATAAAGATTTCTAAGTCAGCTTTTGAATTTTCTTTTACTTTTTCTATTTCTAAAAGTGATAATTCCCTAGCTAGTACTACTCTTTTTATTCCTTCGTCATAAAAGTAATTTGTTAAAAGCGAATTAGTCACAGAAAATTGCGTTGACAAATGAATTTCTAAATTAGATAAAATTTTAGCTCTTTCTATCACAATCATACTTGAACAGATAATCGCATCGACATTGATACTATCTAGATAAAGCAAATATTCATCAAGACCCTGAATATCGTCATCATGAAAAACGATATTCATTGTTATATAAACTTTCTTATTTAAATCATGAGCGAAATCAACTAATTCTTTAATCGTTTCTAAATCAAAATTAGAAGCTCTTGCTCTTAAAGAAAACTGTTTACCACCGATATAAACAGCATCCGCTCCATAAATCAAAGCAATCTTAGCTTTTTCAAGATTACCTGCTGGAGCTAATAACTCAGTTCTCATTTAATTCACCCTTGATTTTTTCAGTATATTGATAGTAAAAACCTTTATTGTATTTATCTTTATACTTATCTAAAAATTCATTCATATAAGTACTAGTTTTATAAGCTAAAAGACTATCATAATATTCTTGATCATCAATAAAAATTCTTTCGACAAAGAAATCGTCTAAATACTGCTTTAAAACATCTAGCTCATTGAAAGATTCCAAAGCTTTATCTCTAAAGATATGCGTACCGCCATCATCTTCAAAAATCGGATAAAGACTATCTGGTCGCATTTCTTCTTTCAATCTAAACTTATCATTATTTTTTATATTATTATAGTCAACACCTTTATAAATAAAATAATTACTCAATAAACCTCTTTTGGAGTAAAACATATCCAGATAACCATGTCCAATCAATGAAATCTCAGTAACTTTATTTTTAAAGATATTAGTGATTTCTTCTAAAGTTATTTCTTTTGAAATAGTAATGCCTTTAATCGCTTTTCTGTGAAAATATTCGTTATCAAAACTACTGGTATTCATCGTTCCGGGTTGATAGATTATTTTATTTTCTAAGCCTAACTTCTTAGCCATAACCATAACTGTCATATCACCGCAAACAATACCGGTGATTTTATCATTATTCGCTTTATTCAATATCATTTCTAGCATTTCTAAATCAGTCTCATGAATCATTTTATTAATTAAAAGATAAACTTCTTTCTCATAAGTTATGATTTTATCCAAATCACTAAATAATTCACCGTTTATCTGCTTAACAGCTAAAGGCGTATCAACCAAAAAAACGTCAACGCCTAAGTTGATCAATTTTTCAATTTCCATGAAGTTTTTGAGCCTAGCTACTACTCTCATAAAACACCTATTTCTTAATTGATATCGACATACCATCGCCAATTTCATAGATGTAAGTATCAAAATCAGGATGGCTAATTAATTTTTCGTTAAATTTAGCAATTTTCATTACTAAACTTTTAACTCTTTTTCCACTAGCAACGTTAGGAGTTTCAACTAAACCATGAAACAACAAGTTATCACAAACAACTATAGCTCCACTATTCAAATTGTCTTTAAACTTTTCTAGAAACTTCAGATATTGGGCTTTAGCTGCGTCGATAAAAAGTAAATCATAAAAACCTTCAACATTAACTTTTAAAGCATCGCCGTGAATAATCTTAATCTTTTTATCTAATTTAGCTTCAGAAATATTTTCCATAGCTTTAATAAAAGCTGACTCATCTTTTTCAATGGTTGTCACTTCTACAAAACCATTAAGCGCCATCATGATGGCGCTATATCCGATTGCTGAGCCTATTTCTAAAACCTTCTTAACTTTTCCGATTTTAATCAATTGGATAAGTAAGTTAATGCCTTCATCACTAATTATCGGTGTATCTAATTCTTTAGCCTGCAATAAAATTTTTTTAATTATTGCTGGCTGTGTTTTTTTGTTGATTGAAGCTAAATACTTATTCATGCTCGTGATCTTGATGTTTTTCTTCTTCATCCTCAAGAAAACTTTCAAGAACTTCTTCAATTAAATCCCACTCGTCATCAGTTTCAATCGGATTTAGATTACCTTCATCACCATCTTCAGGATTGAAACTAGCAGCGAAATATTCTCCTGTTTCATCATCTTTTAGTTGGTATACTAAATAAGATTTTCCAAATTCTTCTGATTCAAATGTCATAATAATAACTGCTTCTAAATCATTTCCTTGTTCATCGGTAATTATTAAAGTGTCATCATATTCTTGCATATTAAACTCTCTTTCTGCTATCCAAATAGCTTTGTAATATTATTGTTGCCGCAACAAAGTCAACCTTAGTTTTTCTCTTTTTACGGCTTAAATTAGCTTGAATCATCACTGATTCAGCCATCTTAGATGTTAATCTTTCATCCCAAAGAACAACGTCTTTTTTAAACGTTTCTTCGAGCATCGTTTTAAAACTGATTGAAGACTGAGCTTGAAAGCCTATGCTACCATCCATATTCTTCGGAAGACCAAGGACGAACTTATCAATCTCTGCACTTTTAAGTATAGCAAATAATTCTTTAATTGCATATGGAAAATCATTATTTGCAAAAGTTATTGTCGTTAATTTAGTTGCAATGGTATTAGAAGGATCAGAAATAGCTACCCCTAAAGTTTTTGACCCTAGGTCTAAGCCGATAGTCCTCATCGGACTAAACCTTTGATATGCTCTATCGCTTCATCAACTTTACTGATATCTTTTCCTCCTGCTTGAGCAAAATCAGGGCGCCCACCGCCATTACCACCACAAATTTGAGCAGCGGTTTTAACAATTTGACCAGCGTTTAACTTTTTTAAATTGCTTTTTGCGACAAAAATAATTTTCTCATCGATTACTGAAGCTAAGAAAACAAAATCAATATCCTGTTTAGAAGCCGCTTCATCAGCTAATTGTTTAAGTACAGAAGCATTAATATCATCAAGTCTTGCGATAATCATATTTTTCTCAGCTAAACCACTCAAATCTTGTACTGAATCAAGAGCTTTATTTTCTTTTAATTGATTGTACTGTTTTTCTAGATCTTTTACAGCAATCTGAGCCTGGTGTAATTCTTCTCTTTTGTTGATGACATCTTGATAGCTGCCCAAGTTTTCTTTGTCCTTTTTAAAATCAAAACTTAAATTAATTTTTTCTTCTTTAGCATAAGATAATATCTTATCAGCTTTCACCAATAGGTTTTCAATATCTTGATTCAAACCTACTAAAGATTCACTTAATGTCTCAACCATTTTATTGACGACAGCTTCAATTCTATAAATCCCTGATCCAATAGAAGAAACTGATTTTATCGCAAACTTACCGATATCTTTAATATCTTTAACATGAGTTCCACCACAAAGATCAAGCGTGTATTTCAAATCAATCGTTCTGACTTTATCTCCGTATTTTTCTCCAAATTCAGCGATTGCCCCTAAAGCCTTAGCTTCATCAACTGATAAAATTCTTGTGTTTGATGGATAAGATTCTTTAATCATTTCATTTACTGTTTTTTCGATTATCAAAATCATTTCATCATTAATATTTTCAAAATGATTGAAGTCAAATCTTAAACTATCAAAACTAACTTGAGAACCTTGCTGGGAAACATGATTTCCTAAAATATCCCTTAGAGCTTTAAAAAGCAAATGCGTTGCGGAATGATGATATTCAGTTAGTTCTCTTCTTTTTTCATCTACTTCGGCAATAACATTCATACCTTCAAAGTTACTTGACAATTCTTCCTTGACTTTGTGAATAAATTGACCGTTAGGTAATTTTTCAACATCGATAACGCTTAAAGAAATTTCCTTATTATAAATCATTCCTTGGTCAGCCATTTGTCCACCTGAAGTCGCATAGAAAGGCGTTTGATCAAGTACTAATCCTTCAGGAAAAACTTTAATGATTTTTGCATTTGTTTTTAAAGTATCATAGCCGACAAATTCACTTTTTTCATCAAAATTCAAATACTCTTCATTTTGTCCCATCATTGAGTCAGTTTCATTGCGAGCTTTTCTAGCTCGATCTTTTTGCTTTTCCATCTCAACTTTAAAACCAGCAATATCAACTTCATATCCTTGTTCTTCAGCATACTCAGAAGTTAACTCCAAGGGAAAACCATAAGTGTCATAAAGCAAGAAAGCGTCTGCGCCACTAATTACTTTAGTACTATTTTCAATAATATCATTTAACTTCTTTTCCCCAGCTAACAAAGTTTCCAAGAATTTGTTTTCTTCTGTTTCAACAATCTTCTTAACAATTGTTACTTTATTTTCAATATAAGGGTAAAAAGGTTTTAACACCTTGATAACCTCATCTACTAAACTGACTAAAAAAGGTTTTTCTATTTTTAATTGCTTTCCGTATTTAACCGCTCTTCTCAGTAATCTTCTTAAAACATAACCTCTACCTTCATTAGAAAGCATCGCGCCATCACTGATAGCCATAGTTACAGTTCTGATGTGATCAGCAATTACTTTAAAGGCTTTTTGTCCTTGATAAGGCACATTTGATATCTTAGCTATTTTATTAATAATAGGCATAAATAAGTCTGTTTCAAAATTTGTCACGGCACCTTGAATAACTGAAGCAAATCTTTCTAAACCCGCTCCAGTATCAATATTTTTCGAAGGTAATTCTGGATATTCACTTCTATTAAGACCTTCAATTGCATTGTACTGCGATAAGACAATATTCCATAATTCCACATAACGATCGTTTTCAATATCTTTTTTAATTGATTCAGTTGTAAAATCACCGAAAGCTTCACCACGATCAAAGAAAATCTCAGTACATGGCCCACAAGGCCCAGAGCCTATTTCCCAGAAATTACCTTCACTAGGAATTAAATGTTCTTCTTCAACGCCAAGATCAAGCCATCTTTGCTTAGTATCTTCATCGGTGGGATAATAAGTAAAAAAGAGTTTGTCAAGTGGAAAACCAAAATATTTTTCGCTAGTCAATAACTCAAATCCGTATTCGATTGCTTCATCTCGGAAATAATCGCCAATGGAAAAATTCCCCATCATTTCAAAGAATGTATGGTGTCTTGCGGTATTACCTACATTATCAATATCATTGGTTCTAATACATTTTTGAATATTGACAATTCTTGGATTTTTTGGTACAACACGACCATCAAAATATTTCTTCAAAGCCGCTACTCCAGAATTCATCCATAAAAGCGTTGGATCATTATTAGGAATCAAAGAAGCTCCTTCTTCGACTGAATGACCCTTATCTTTAAAAAAAATTATCCAAGTTTGTCTAATTTCATTACCCGTTAAATATTTCATATCCATATCACCTCTTTAAAAATCTTTAACTAAAAAAGAAAATCGCCCCTTTTAAATAAAAGGACGATTTATTCGCGGTACCACCTTAATTCTAGCTTTTATAGCTAGCACTTAAAAACCTTAACGCGGTTTATTTCGGGTATCTTTAACAACACCACTCAAAAGGAGCTTCATAGCTATTTCATGTTTAGTTTCACCTAATCTAAACTCTCTATTTTTTATGAACTATCTATTACTAGTCTTCGTCATCGATTTTCATGAGTTATTATACAATAAACTTGATTGTTTTGCAAATAAATTACAAGAAATCTGCAATCTTTAAATCATTATTATCTTCACTATCTTCCGTATTTTCTAAAAAATGATTTAAAAGCGTATTTCGCTTACGGTCAGTTCCTAAAACGCCTCGTTTATAAGCTTCAAAATCACCGATTAAAATCAAGCGTTCTTTAGCTCTTGTGACTCCCGTATACAACAATTTCCTTTTAAGCATTATCGTATACGCTTTGCTTAAAGGTAAGATAACCGCTTTGAATTCAGAACCTTGTGATTTATGAATCGAAACTGCGTAAGCTAAAGTTAAATTCTCTAAATCTTTTGTACTATATTTAACGATATTCTCTGAAAAATCAACGATTAATTCATCGTTTGGGGTAATGCCAATTACCGTACCTTGATCACCGTTCATAATATTGTCTTCGGGCTGATTGACCAATTGCATAACTTTATCATTATACCAAAACTCTTTATCTTTAAATTTAACGGTATAATCTTTATTCACACTATTAAAAGTACTTTGAATAAGCGCGTTTATCCTATCTATTCCATTGTATCCTTTATAAATAGGTATCAATACTTGAATATCATTGGCTAAATCATACCCTCCATCAATAAGTTGCGAAATCTTATCAACTATCCTTCCAGCGATAAAATCGTCGTTAGCATTAATGAATTGTTTATCTTCATAATTATGGAAAAAATCTTCATTAATATTTTTACTTAAAATATCATAAGCCAAAGATATAATATGCGAATCACTCGCTTGGCGGTGAATAACATCTAATTCCACCACATTAAATAATTTTGAAGAGATCAAATTATTCAACACGTCTCCTGGTCCTACTGACGGTAACTGATTAGCATCCCCTACCATTATTACTAAGGTATCGGTACTGATAGCGGAAAATAACTTTTTAGCTAATAACGAATCAAGCATCGAGGCTTCGTCGATGATGATGATTTTAGCATCTAACTCATTAAACTCATCAAATTTAAAATCACCTTCAAAATCATATCCTAATAATTTATGAACTGTCGTCGCTGTTAAATTGCAAGCTTCAGAAAGTCTTTTCGCAGCTTTGCCTGTAGGCGCAGCTAATTTAATATTATTCGAATTTATCTGGTTGTTGTGAAGTAATCTATAGATGTCAATAACACCTTTAATAACTGTTGTTTTACCAGTACCTGGCCCACCAGTTATTATTGAAAAATTATTGTTTAATGCCGTGTAAATCGCTTTTTTCTGTGCTTTTGTATAAGTAATATCATTGAATCCTTGGAAATCTTCAAGCAATTTATTGAACGTATCTTTGTCAATGGCATTAACTTCTTTATCATTAATTTGTTTAATTTTTCTTGCCAATTCCTTTTCACTGTTATAAAGATACTTTAAAGCAATTTTGTCTTCCAACAAAACTATTCTTCCTGATATGAGTAATGATTCTAACTGATCATGTACCAACTCCTCAGAGACATTGAAATCAGGATGAGAATTTAAATAGCTCAAAGTGTATTCAATCAGTTTATCCTTTTCCAAATAAGTATCGCCATATTTATTCATAAACTCAGTCATTAAATAATAGATAACGGCGGATATTCTTAAAGGCGAATCATATTGAAAGCCGATTTTTAAACCAATTTCATCAGCTCTTTTAAAGCCAATACCTTCAATGTGATCCATTAAGATATAAGGATTTTCTTTAATAGTATTTACAGTACTTACCCCATAGTAAGAATAGATTCTCATTGCCATTTTTGGAGAAATATCAAAACTGTATAACCATACTAAAGTGTTTTCCATTTCTTTATTAGCCACTACTTCTTTAAAGATTGAATCTCTTAATTTGGCATTAATTTTAGGAACCTTATCTAAAACATGCTTGTCCTCAGAAATTAAATCTAAAGCGGACAAACCCAAAACCTCAATGATTCTTTCTGCCGTTTTCTTTCCAACTCCTTTAAACAAATCACTAGATAGATAATCCAATAATCCTTCAAAAGTGTTGTCGACCATTCTTTCAAAGCGATTAGCATTATATTGAATTCCGTATTTAGGATGATTAGTTACTTCACCATAAAAACGATAATTTACACTATGCTCCAACTTAGGAAAAAACCCACAAACTATAATTGTGGGTTCAAAATGAACGACATCTACATCATCAGTGTCAGTAATCTTAACTTTAATCACTGAATATGAAGTATCTTCGCTATAGAATAAATATCTTTGAATATTACCTTCAATATAACTCATAATACCTCTTTAGTTCATAAAAGCTTCAATATCGGCAACTTCCTTAATGATATCTTTACTTAAATTCTCATAACCATTTTTGGTTACCAATACATTATCTTCAATTCTAATACCAATTCCTTCTTCAGCTATATAAATACCTGGTTCAACAGTTATAACAGCTCCAGGAGCTAAAGGCTCTTGATAAGTGCCGGTATCATGGACATCAAGTCCTAGATAATGACTTACGTTATGATAATAATACTTATCTACGTCAGACTTTTCTTTAATTAAACCTAATTTGATCATGCCTTCAGCTAAAGACTCTTTAGCAAATGCATTTAATTCAGAAACAAAAAGACCTGGTTTAACCTTAGCGATAGTTGCTTTATTTACCTCTAGTACCAATTGATAAAATTGTTTTTGACGATTAGTAAACTTACCATCAACTGGGAAAGTTCTTGAGATATCCCCAGCATATAAATTAGACATCGCCCCTAAGTCTAATAAAACTAAACTGCCTTTTTTAACTTCTTGATTATTTTCAACATAATGCAGGATTGTTGCGTTTTCACCGCTAGCAACGATAGTATCAAAAGCCACTCCTTCAGAGCCTGCCATCTTAATAGCATATTCAAAAAGCGCTTCTAATTGTCTTTCGTTTACCTTAGGTCCTGCATTTCTTAGGATTGATTCAATTCCTGTTTTTGTATAAGCGATTGCTTGTTTGATTTCTTCGATTTCATCCATTGATTTAATGCGACGATTATTACTGATAATAACGTTTAAATCATTGATTATTAGTTCAGGGTAATTCTCAACAATTTCCTTAAAGTAAACAAAACTCATTGGCTTTCTCATCTTTTTATATCTAAACAAATCCAAATAAAGATTCTTAGGCGTTGAGCCTAAAAGTGCTTGGCGCGAATCAGTCAAAATCTTATTAGCGATAAAATCTTTAAAATCTTGAACATATAAAATGTTTTTTTCGACAATTCCGGATATTTCAGTTACTTCCTTCTTTGTCAAACGACTTCCTAACCATTTTGTCGCAAATTCACTTGGTTCTTCAATAAAAATATATTCAAAATAATTATCTCCGTCCTTAGCTAAAAACAAGAAAAAATTTTCTCTTTGTAAACCGGTCAAATAATAGAAATGACGATTGGGTATGAATTTATGGAATTGATCCCAAGTCTTATGCATTGCTTCACCTGAAGCCAGTAATGCAAAAGAGTTTTCTATCAACTCATCCATTAATATTTTTCTTCTTCTAATAAACTCTACATTTTTCATAATGATATCACCTCATTAAAAATATTATAACATGAATATCTAATCTCTTCATCAATAAAGTGAGTAATTTATAAAAAAAGAGCCTCAATTATCTGAGTCTTTAAAAATTGAATCTTCTTTGTTTTTCCTTGATCTTAAATAAAGAATCCAAAGTCCTAACATCGCAAAATAAACCAACATCATCCATAGCACGTTTAAAGGATGGTTTTGTAAATTGAAAACCGAACCCAAAAAGACGAGAAATAAAATAATTATCAATCTTGATGTTAAGGTCAAAAAGATGTATTTCGATATCTTAACCTTGGTTAAAGATAGGGCGTAATTAAGAATTGAAGAAGGCAAAAAAGGATTTGATAAAAGCATCAAAACAACCCAAATATTCTTTCCTTCAACAACATTCAAAAAAATCTTTCCGTATTTATTTTTTTTAACCTTTTTTAAAAAATAATCAGCGACAGTAACTCTGATAATTAAAAAGATTAAAAACATTCCTAAAAAAGAGCCTAAAACCGACAAACTAATCGCTAATAACGTACCTTCCAAAGTACCGAAAGCGGTTGAAAAAATACTTAAGTTAAAAGCTACTACTACAGTTAAAGGAATTGAGGGTATAACAGCTTCAATAAATGGCAAAACAACTCCAAATAATGGAGCTAGCCAAAGATTATCTTGAATCAATTGTCTAATTGTTTCTAGTAAATCATAAAAAAAGTTCATTTTACCCTCGATTAATCTTCTAGTAAAAAAGCATCGCAAGGATGCTTTTAAAGTTATTTTCTAATATTATTTTGCGAACATTTTTAAAGTTCTAATCATTTGAGATGTAAATGAATATTCATTATCATACCAAGTTAAAACTTTAACTAATTGTTTGCCATCGACATCCATAACTGATGTAGATAATGAATCGAACAATGTTCCATAAGTCATACCAATTGTATCAGAAGAAACGATTGGATCTTCAGTATAACCAACTGTATCTGATTGAGCATTCTTAACTGCAGCGTTAACTTCAGCTACTGTTACATTTTTCTTCAACTCAACAACTAAATCAACAATTGAACCAGTGATAACTGGAACTCTTAATGCAAGACCGTCTAATTTACCTTTTAACTGTGGTAAAACTAAACCAACAGCCGCTGCTGCACCAGTTGAAGTAGGAACGATATTAGCGGCCGCTGCTCTACCTCTTCTTGCATAAATACCTTTTTTATGAGGTATATCTAAAGTTACTTGGTCATTTGTATATGCGTGAACTGTAGTCATGAAGCCTTTAACAATACCGAAATTGTCATCCAAAATTTTAGCGATAGGTGCTAAACAGTTTGTTGTACATGAAGCGGCACTAATAATTTTTTCGTCACCTTTCAAACTTTCATGGTTAACACCATAAACGATTGTTGGGATATTTCCCTTAGCTGGTGCTGAAATTACTACTTTTTTAGCTCCTGCTTTTAAATGTTTTCCAGCGCCTTCTTCAGAAACGAAGAAACCAGTACATTCTAAAACTACATCAACATCTAAATCTTTCCATGGTAATAATTCAGGATCTTTTTGGGATAGTACAGGAATACGTTTTCCCTCTACTACTATATCAGTTCCTTCAAATGAAACTTGTTTGTTATATCTACCTTGTGAACTATCATATTTTAGTAGATATGCTAATTGTTCTGCATCTGTTAAGTCATTGATTGCGACGATATCGAAATCTGCATTGCCGAACATAACTCTAAACGCTAAACGTCCGATTCTTCCGAATCCATTGATTGCTACTTTTACTGCCATTGTTTTTTCCTCCTAAATTTAGAATACATTAGTATTTTACTATAAAAAGTGATATTTATCAATAAACTATGCTTGAATAAAGCGTTTTCAATTAAGATTTTGCGATTTTGATGAAAATAAAAAATGAAGATTTCTCTTCACTTTATAAATTAAATATTTTTCTTCGCCTCAGCCATAGCGTTTTTAATGCATTGTTTGTATTCGCAATCATCTTTGCATTCATCACATACTACAAACTTTCTAAATTCTCTTGGTATAAAAGCGCGGATTTCATCTTCATTATAACCTGTCTGCATAATTTGTTCGTTGATGATAATCGGTCTTTTAAGTATCGTTGGATTATCGATAATGAAGTTTGTTAATTCCGAAAATTTCATTTCATCTGGTTCAATTTGACTTTCCTTAAAAATCTTTGATCTTGTTGAAATTATATCTTCAAATCCATTTTCAGAATACTTTAACATATTCATAATATCATTTCTGGTTAACTTAATACCAATTATATTTTTTTCCCGATAAGGAATTTTATTTAAGTCCAACCATTTCTTTGCTTTACGGCATGAGGAACAACTAGAACTTGTGTATAAAGTAATCATATTCAAAACCTCGCTTCCTTATAATTATATCATAAAGAGACGTATTTTGAACACATTTTTTGTAAAATAGTGTTATAATAAAAACAGTAAATTTTTATGAAAGGTAGACAGATATATGAAATGGGATTTAACTTATCTTTTTCCAAATCTTGATGATTTTGAAAAAGCATATCAAGAAACAAATCAAATTATTGACAAAATAGCAAATTACAAAGGAAAACTAAATGAATTTAGTAGTTTTAAAGAGTTCTTTTTAATGCAAAAAGAATTCGAAAAAATCGGGTTAAGAACTTATCAATATGCTTCACTATTAAGTGATTTAAATAAGAAAAACTCCGAAAATTCAGCGCGTTTGCAAAAAGTACAATTAACCTTCGTCAGACTCCAACAAACTTTATCATTTGAAGAACCGGAATTAATAAATATTGGAAAAGATAAGATAATGAGTTTTATCGATAAAGATAAATCATTAGAAGAGTTTCGTTTTCCAATGGAAAAACTCTTTAAACGTCAAGAACATATCCTAGATGATAAGTCTGAAGCTTTATTAGCTAACTTCTCTTCTCTAGCAAGTGTTGGTAGAAACCTTTACAGTTCTCTGTCAGTAGCTGATATTGAAGGCAGCGATATTATGTTAGACAATAAAGAAATTGTCAATATTACAAATTCTAATTACCGTGCTTATATTCAAAAAAGTAATTCACCAGAAGAAAGAAAAGATATTTTTGAAGCTGTTTTCTCTTATTATGATGCTCATAAAAACACTTATGCTTCAATTTATAAATCAGTTTTAGATGCTGATTACGCTAGAATAAAAACAAGAAATTACGAATCTTCTTTGGAAAGTTATTTATTTAACAATAACATTCCAACAAGCGTTTATCATAGTTTAACTAAAGTAGCTAGAGAAAATACAGCTGCCGTTAAAAAATATCTTAAACTAAGAAAAGAGTATTTAGGTTTAGAAGAATATCATACCTATGATCGTTTCTTGGAATTAGCAAAATCAGATAAAGAATATGAATTTCAAGAAGCAAAAGAGTTATTTTTCAATTCTATTAAACACCTACCTAAACACTTCAAAGAAAAAGCTGAAGATGTCTTAAAAGATGGTTTCGTCGATGTCTTTGAACAAACAGGAAAGCGCACAGGAGCTTACTCAAGTTCAATGCCTAATCTTCATCCATACATTCTTTTGAACTATTCAAAAACTTTAGGTGATGTCTTTACAGTTGCTCATGAAGCTGGTCATTCAATCCACTCAATGTATGCGGCTGAAACTCAACCGTCAACATTACAAAATTACACAATTTTCGTTGCAGAAGTGGCTTCTACTTTCAACGAACATAATTTATTAGATTATATCATCAATGAATCAAAAGCGACTAAGAATGAAAAAATAGCACTTTTGCAAAGAGCTATTGATGATATAATGTCAACATTCTACCGTCAAACATTATTTGCGATTTATGAACTTGAAGCTCATAAATTAGTTGAAGCACAATTACCAATCACAGCTGATGATTTATCAAAAATCATGATTAATCTCTATCAAGAGTTTTATGATTTAGACATTACCAAAGAGGAAGTTAAACAATATGTTTGGGCATATATCCCTCATTTGTTCTACACGCCTTTCTATGTTTATCAATATGCAACAAGCTTTGCGGCTTCTTTGAAACTTTATGAAGATGTTAAAAACAAAAAAGTAGGTGCTTTTGACAATTATATCAACCTGCTAAAATCAGGTGGTTCTGATTATCCAGTTAACCAATTATTAAAAGCTGGAGTTGATTTAACCAAAGAAGAAGCATTTAAAGCAGTCGTAAATCGTTTATCTGAATTAGTTGATGAATTAGAAGTTGTTTTAAAATCTTAATCATGATATAATATTTTCAAAATCAATGATGTGGAATAGTAATCAAACATTTTTTAGATTCAAAAAGCGAAAAGGTAGAATCTGGTGAAAGCCTTTAATCTATATTTGACGAATGGACCACGGAGAGATGCCAATAACATCCGCATAAAAGTCAATGCGTTAAAAAAAGACAATATAAGTGCTAGTAACAAACTAGAACTAAGGTGGTACCACGGTTATTTTAATCGCCCTTTACAATTAAGGGCGATTTTTTTATTTTAAGGAGGTTTTTATTATGAAAAGGATAGTCTCAGGAATCAAACCAACGGGAATACTCACTCTCGGCAATTACTTAGGAGCAATCAAACAATTTGTTAAATTACAACAAGCAAGGAAAGATGATGAATTTTTCTTATTTGTTGCTGATATGCATGCCATTACCACAAGACAAGTTCCCGCAGAACTTAGGAAAAGAACTTTGGATATTGCAGCGATGTATATTGCTTGCGGATTAGAAAAGGAAAGAACAGTTCTTTTTATTCAATCGGAAATTAAAGAGCATGTGGAATTAGGTTATATCTTGCAATCAAATACTTATATGGGCGAGCTTGAAAGAATGACGCAATACAAGGATAAAACCCAAAAACAAGAAACCTCAATTACTGCTTCTTTGTTTACCTATCCTACACTTATGGCTGCGGATATCTTACTCTATGATGCTGATTATGTTCCTGTCGGCGAAGATCAAAAACAACATTTGGAACTAACAAGAGATATTGCTAATCGTTTCAATAATTACTATGGCGATTTCTTCACGGTTCCCGAACCGCTTATCCCTGAAGTGGGAGCGAGAATTATGGACTTACAAGAACCTAATAAAAAAATGTCAAAATCAGATGAATTTGACAAAGGTTTTATTTCCATGTTCGATGATGAAGCAACAATAAGAAGAAAGATAAGACAAGCAGTCACTGACTCTATTGCTAAAATAAATTATGACCCAATAAATCAACCGGGTTTAGCGAATTTATTAACTATCTACGCAACTATAACTAATAGATCAATCGACGATATTGCTAAAGAGTTTAAAGAGGCTACATATCAAGAGTTTAAGGAAGCTTTAGGTAATCTTCTTGTGGATACCTTAATTCCAATACAAAATCGTTACTTAGAGTTAATCAAATCTCAAGAACTTCAAGATATCTTAGATCAAGGCAGAGATACAGCTTCTGACTACGCTTTTAAAAAGATGAGAAAATGTAAGAAGAAAATTGGTTTGGGAAGAAAATAAGATAAAAATACTGCGATCAACTTGATCGCAGTATTTTAAAATTATAGAGTTTATTGAACAGATAAATTGTTAACATCATTCCCCCAACGATGATAAACATCCACTTCATGCTCCAATCAGCTAAAGCTCCGATAATCGGTGCGAAAATAACCAATAACAAAGATGCTAGTTGCGCTTCGATACTTAAGACACTAGCTCTTTTTGTTTTATCGCTGGCATTACCGATTTGTTCAATCATTACCGGTTTTCTTAAGTTAATAAAGATATAAATCATTATGAAACTTGCGAATATAACAAAAAGGTTATCTAAAAAGAAACTTAAAACAATCGCTGTAACTGCAGATAAAAGCCACATAATATTGACTAAACTAAAATGATTAACTTTTTTAGCTAGCTTATATGAATTCCTGCTAGCAAAAGAACTGATAAGATAAATGACAGCGTAGATTATTCCGATGTAAATCTTTAGGTTTTCATCGGCTGAATAATTAGTAAAAGCTACTAGTCCAGCTGAGATTGATAAAGCAATAATTATCGGTTGTACATAATCTTTAATACTCTTATAACCTGCTTGATATAACGCTTCATCAAAAACTAATCTGCTAACTTTTTTATCTTTAAATGTGTATTTTACACTTTCAACATTTTGCTTGAGAAAATCTTTTAAATTAAAAGTAGTATGTCTTCTTTCATTGAGATATTTAGGATAAGAAGCAATTAGCAACATATCCAACAAATATGGAACAATAGAAACTAAAAACAAATATTTGATTTCTGGTAACCAAATCACGAATACAATAGCAACAAGACTCATAACCATAGAACCAATTAAAGACATAGCTCTTGTTTGTCCATAAACTCTTGTCTTAGAAGCACCAATTTCGTTATGATCTAAAAAGCTCATAATCATCGATTTATGTGTTCCAGATCTAAAGGCTTCACCAAGTCCAAATAAGATCATTGCAACGGCAAGGATACCAAACCCCGTAGCGATAAAGAAAAGGAAAAAAGAAATGATATAAAAAACAAAACAAATTATCAATTCAACTTTTTTACCATACATGTCAGCGATGACACCTGAAGGTATTTCAAAGATATATATGACAATTTCTCTTATCGATATCAACAAACCGACTTGAAATAAATTCAAGCCGCTTATTGTCAGATAAATAATTAAATATGGTTCAAAGAATCTTAAATTCTTTAAAAACCCGTACATTTCAAATTTAAATATTTGCAAACGACAATCTTTTAATTTAGCCATATGCTACCTCTTTTAATAATAGAAAAAAGCATTTTCATGCTTTTTACTTCATTTCGTTAATCTCATTGATGACTCTAGTAATCGCTTTAAAAGCTTCGTCCTCATCGTTGCCGTTAAAAATAATTTTAATTGTTTTGTTTGCCGGAACACCAAGAGACATAACACCCATAATTGATTTCATATTTACACGACGTTCTTGATACTCCATAATCATCTCTGATTGAAAACTATTGGCTTTTGAAACTAGTCTAGTTGCCGGTCTCGCATGCAGTCCATTTTCGTAAGTAATCTTAAATTTACCATCAATCATATTACCCTCCATTTATAACTGAATTTATACTATCAACTAATTCTTTGGCGTTAAATGGTAAAACCATTTTAACGTTTTTCCCTGATATAAAAATCCCAGTAGCTCCCATTGTTTTAAAGGCTTCTAAATTAGCGAGTTCAATCTCCTTGATTTGAAACTTAACTCGACTCCCATCTAAGGATGCAAGTATAATATTATCAATACCACCAAGGTTATTTATAACTTCATCTTTATACTCCCTAGAATCAATATCTGCCTTCTTCCTTGGCTGTAAAAGCATAATTTTAACAATAATGATTAAGGAAACCAAAAATAATACCACAGGCCACCAATAATTGTTGTTAAGCCAATCAACCAAAGCTAGGTTAATCCAAATAACTTGCACAATATCACCTCACAATTATTTTAACATAAAAAAATAAAAAAAATCTATTGTAAATAAAAAAATCATATTTTATGATTAAAAGTTGCAAATCTAAGAATAATAATATATAATTTTGTAAGAAAGGATTGATAAAATGCCGCATATCATCGAAGCTATCATCGAGATTCCTATGGGAACTCAAAATAAATACGAAGTTGACAAAGAAAAAAACAGAATCAAACTTAACCGAGTTTTATACTCGAAAATGACTTACCCAGCCGAATATGGTTTTATTGAAAAAACCTTAGCTGAGGATGGAGATCCTTTAGATATCTTAGTGTTAGCTACTACTCAAACCTTTCCAGGTTGTATCGTCGATGCACGTGTTGTCGGTTACCTTGATATGTATGACTCAGGTGAAAGAGATCAAAAGATTATCGCCGTGGTAAATGCTGATCCTCGTTTTGAAGATATCGAAGATATTCAAGACATCAAAGACTTACAACTAAGAGAAATAAAATTATTCTTTCAAAACTATAAAATTCTTGAACCAGGACATTATGTAGAAGTTTTAGATTACTATAATAAAAAAGATGCAGTTAAATTAATTGAATCTTGTCAAAAACGTTACACACAAGAACTAACAAAAAAACTATAAAAACACAGTCATTGTGTTTTTTTTAAGCTTAATAAAGGAGAATCAACTTGGAGATATTCATCTATATAATTGGAGGACTATTAGCTGGACTTGCGACCGGATTAGTTGGATTAAGTGCAGCGACGATTATCGCACCTTTATTCGCTACAGTTATTGGCATGGACCCTTATGTAGCAATTGGAATAGCGCTAGCTAGTGACGTTTTCGCTTCTGCAGGAAGCACTTTTATTTATATAAAAAATAAAAATATCAGTATTAAAGCCGCGCTTTCTATGGTAATTATTATTGTTGTTTTTACCTTTTTTGGTTCTTATATTTCCGCTGAAATAAAACCAACAATTTTAGGCGGTGCCTTAAATTTCCTTGTGATTTTCTTAGGGCTTAGATTTATAATTTATCCAATTAAAAACCGTGATAAAGATTTAAGCTATAAGCCAAGAGCCATCATTATTATAAGCGCAATCTTTTTTAGTGTTTTAATCGGACTTACAAACGGTATGCTTGGTGCTGGTGGCGGCTTATCAATTCTCGCATTGCTGACAATGCTTTTAGGTTTCAATCTAAGAAAAGCTGTAGGAACTTCCGTCTTCATCATGACCTTTGTCGCTCTTATCGGTGCTGTTACTCACTTTGTAATTAGACCTCCAGAAATCTTACCGGTTGTTATTGCTTCAGTTGCTGCTTTTATCGGTGCTAATATCGCTAGTATTTATGCTAATAGAATTGATGAAAAACTTCTTAACCGCGTAATTGGAATTTTTCTTTTATCATTTGGAATTACTTTGATTTTAATTTATTATCTATAAAAACCAAAGGATTAGTTCGCTTAATGAACTAATCCTTTTTTTATATTTATTTTTGGTGAGCAATTTCACCGTTAATCATCACCATTTTTGTTTTTGTTAAATAATGTAATGGATGTCCGTCCCAAATAACGATGTCAGCATCCTTACCAACTTCAATACTACCAACGCGATTATCAATATGATTGATTTTCGCAGCGTTGATCGTTACCGCTTTAAAACCATCTAATTCACTTAAACCTTCTCTGACAAAAATTCCTACTTGAGTCAAAGCATTAGCTAAATGGATTACTGGGTGGTCAGTCATAATTGCAAATTCAACTCCATGGTCTTTCAAAATTTTAGCTGACCCGAAAGATTTATTACGAAGTTCATATTTTGATTTAGAGCCTAATGTTGGCCCAATGACAACTCTTTGATTATGCTCTTTCAAGTAATCAGCAATTAAATGTCCTTCAGTCGCATGTTCAATCGTCGCATTAAGTCCAAATTCTTCAATAATTCTGATTGCTGTAACGATATCGTCTTGTTGATGTGCGTGGATTTTAACTGGAAAGCCAGAGAATACTCTTGCTAAAGAAGCCCACTTGATATTAAATTCTGGTTTTTTTGCTTCTTTATTAGCTTTTAAATTTTCTTGGTATTCATCTAACTTTTCTTGATAATCTTTAGCTTTTTGTAAAGCGTCTCTAATAAGTGCGGTAGTAGCCATTCTTGTTGCTGGCGTTTGGCTCTTTGAATTGTAAACTCGTTTCGGATTTTCACCTAAAGCCATCTTCATTGAAGATTCTTTCACAACAACCATATCATCTACTGTTTTACCATAAGTCTTTAAAACAGTAAATGTACCGCCGATGCAATTAGCACTTCCCGGTCCAGTACAAACTGTTGTCACACCTGATTCCATCGCTTCTTGAAAAGCAACGTCTTGAGGTTTAATTGCATCAATCGCTCTCATCTCTGGCGTGATTGGTGAAGTCATTTCATTGCCGTCAGCGCCTTCGAAACCAATAGCCTCTTCAAAAATACCAATATGGCAATGGGGGTCAACTACACCTGGCGTTACGAAATTATTTTGAGCGTCAATTACTTTTACACTTTTAAAATCTTTTTCATTAAGTTTTCCAATTTGTTTAATAACTTTACCTTCTACTAAAATATCAACTATTTCATAATTGATATCAGCCATGCTAATAAGATTAGCGTTTTTAATTAAATACATCTTTTAAATATCATCCTTTCTTCACTATATTTATTAATAAATTAGTTCCTTTAATTAAAGCTTCTTCATTTAAATTGAATTTGCTGTTATGAATGTTATGATTTTCTTTAAATTTATGTTTAACTCCAAGCCAAGCGATTGCGCCTTTTTTTAAATTAATAAACTTTGAGAAGTCTTCAGCACCCATAGATGCTTCTTTTAAAATAGTTATTTTATCAAAAATATCTTCGCCTGATTCAATCACTATGTCAACTGATTCTTTAACGTTTATTGTCGGATCATAACCTCTAACATAATCAAATTTATAAGAACCACCATAACTTAAAGCAATTGCTTCACAAAGGTTCTTAAGTTCTCTTTCAATCAAAGATCTTACCTCTTCATCAAAAGTTCTAACAGTACCCTTTAAGAAGGCTGAGTCAGGAATAATATTAAAAGTTGTTCCCGCTTTAACTTCACCAATCGTTACAACTGCAGCTCTAAATGGATTAATCTTTCTTGAAACAATGCTTTGCAATTTAGTGATAAAATCAGCTTGCATCACAATTGGGTCAATTCCTAAATGGGGATATGCCGCATGGGTTCCAACGCCAGTAAATGTAATACCGATAATGTCAGCTGCCGCTAATGCATTACCATAATTTATTGCTAATTCGCCAGTCTCGTAACCCGGACTTACATGAAGAGCGAAAAATTCATCTACGTCATTAACGACACCTGATTCAACGATATAATAAGCGCCACCTGGATTCGGTCCTTCTTCAGCTTCTTGAAAAATAAATTTAACTGTACCTTGCCATAAATCTTTATTTTCAGATAAATACTTACAAGCTCCTAACAACATCGCTGTATGAGCATCATGACCACACGCATGCATTACTCCTTGATTAGTTGAAGCAAATTCAAGATTAGTTTCTTCTGTAATATTTAAAGCATCAAAGTCAGCTCTCAAACCCAAAACCTTTCCTTCGCCATTAAAAATAGTTGCGACCAAAGAATGCTTACCAACCGATTCGATATTATCGACTTTTATTGCCTCTAATTGTTCTTTAATATATTTGCTAGTGTTGACACAATTAAACCCTGTTTCTGGATTTTTATGTAAATATCTACGGACTTCTAAAATATAATCGTTAATTGCTTTCACTCTCAACATCTCCTTCAAATTTAATTAAATATCGAGAAACAAAAAAACCGCCTGATAAAGCAAAAATACCACCGACGACTGACCAAATATTATCTCCTAAGTAATTAATTATACTATCGTATATCGGCAATTGATCCGCAAAAGTCGCACCTGTATTTTGATCTTTTATCTCTAAAAATACGCCAACGACACTAGCTAGAATAAAACCTAGGATTGCTAAATAAGTTTCTTTAGGATATTTCTTTAAAGATATACTTATTACCTTACTGAAAATAATTATTCCAATTGCAGCTCCGAAGGCAAAAGGAATTATAACCTGTAAATTATAAACTATTTCACCGAAGTCAAGAATATTACCAACGACATTAGAAACTATTGCCGTATAAAATCCTAGAACTAACAAAACCGCTGAACCGGATATTCCTGGAACAATCATTGTAATTGAAGCAATCATTCCTAAAGCTATTAACAGAAAATAAGTTCCCAAATCAAAATCAAAATATGCTATTCCATTACTTGCATTAGTTTTATCAAGAATAATAATTATTAACAAAAACAGGAATGAAATTACGAAAGCTAAAATCATCCCTAAACTATACTTACTTGATTCAGTTTTTTTATAAATGTATTTTACGCCACCAAGAATAAGTCCTATGAAGAAAAATAATACGACAAAAGAATTCCAATCTAGTAAAACACCAAATAATTTAGCCAATAAAACAACTGATATTCCAATTCCTAAAAATATTGGTAAAAGGAATTTAAAAGAATTTTTAAAGTCTTTAAAAATATTGCCAATAGAATCCAACATCTTTTGATAAACTCCAAGGTAAACAGCTAAAGTTCCACCACTTACCCCAGGTATGATGAAAGCTATACCAATGATAAATCCCTTAATTAAATTAATTAAAAACATCTATTCCACCTCGTTTATATTTTATCTCCTATCAAATCATATCCGTATGATGTACTGATTAAAACATCGACAAAATCACCAATTTCTAAAGTTTTATCAGCTTGGAAAACAATCATTCCATCAATATCATCTGGAGCGAAAGCATATGACCTACCATAATAAAATTTAGTCTCTGGATCATAATTTTCCACTAAAGTTTTATGAATTTTCCCAACTTCAGACTTATTTTTCTTTCTTGTAATCTTCTTTTGTAATTTCATTATTCTTTCTAAACGATTCTTTTTTACTTCTTCAGTTATTTCATCAGGAAAGTTATAAGCCGCTGTATCTTCTTCTTTAGAATAAGTAAAAACTCCTAAACGATCAAATTCAACTTCTTCGGTAAATCGATATAGTTTCTCAAAATCTTCATCAGTTTCAGTTGGAAAGCCGACAATGTAAGTAGTTCTTAAGATTGCATTTGGTATTAAATTTCTAATCTTTTTAAATAAGTTTCTTAAAAACTCCTCATCGCCTCGACGATTCATTAAGTGCAACACTTTAGAAGAGATATGTTGAATCGGAACATCGAAATAAGGAACGATTAAAGGATTGTTCTTGACCTCTAATAATAACTCATCAGTAATTTCATCAGGATATAGATATAAAAATCTAATCATTTTTACACCATCAATCTTCGATATTTCTCTTAATAGTTCAGGTAATAATGATTTTCTTTCTTTATTTAAATCAATGCCATATCTAGTAGTATCCTGAGAAATTAAATTGATTTCCTTAGCACCATTCAGAATTAATTTTTTGCATTCATCAACCAATTCCGAAAAATCCCTTGATTTAAATCTACCTCTAATTAAGGGAATAGCGCAATAAGTACAATTATTATTACAGCCTTCACTAATCTTTACATATGGAGAGAATGATGAAGTTGCTAAAAGTCTGTTTTCATATTTTAAGGGTAAAAACTTTACTCCCTCATCATTAAAAATTTCATTTAAAATCAAATGAATTTTCGGGTAATCTGCCAAAGTAATAATTCTATCGATAAAAGGCATGTCTTTTGCCAATTGTTCTTTGTATCTTTCCGCGTAGCAACCGACAACGATTAACTTTTTGCCATAAGTATGCATTTCTTCAATTGTTGCTAGTGCTTCTTGTTTTGCGGGTTCAATAAAACCACAGGTATTAACAAAAATCGCATCTGCTTCAGATGGTTCATTAACTATCTCACATCCAGCATTTTTTAAGAGAAAAAGGATCATTTCTGAATCCACTAAATTCTTTGCGCAACCTAAACTTATAAATCCTATTTTCATATCTATCCACCTATTCAAGTATATACTAAATATTATACATTTTTTAAGAGCTTAAGAACAAAAATAATTCTTACGA
>DDWA01000036.1 GCA_002345425.1 Caryophanales bacterium UBA2298
ACAATTTCCTAAGAAATAAAAAAAAGAATTTATTGGGTCTAATAAATTCTTTGCATATCTACTTTTAATTTTCTAACGCTAATAAGTTTTCTTTGTCTAATCTAAATAACCTAATAACAATCAAAACACAAAATACAATCCAAGGTATTAAACTAAGTAAAGCCATAACCATACCAATCATTCCTATACTTGAAGGAACACTCATTAAAATACCTGAGATTAACCCAATAATACCTGTAGCTTTAGTATAGAAACTATCTTTTAACATTATTATGCTAAATAAGATTAAAGACACAGCGCTCAATACATAATAAACATTAAATGCTGTACCTTTCCATATATCCAAATAGCTCTCTACTGTTGCTAGTAAAGATGATTTAAGTAACATATCTTGACTTGCAAAATACTTATTACTCAGTAATAACATCTCAATACTTCTATTACTGGTGTAATAAAGTATTGCACCAATAATTCCTGTAATTAAGGCAATATTTAAAAGTGATGCTTTATCTTTTTTTAAAGTAATATACAATGTAAAATACATAAAGATTAAAAAAGTATTATTAACGATATAAAGCACATCTAAATGCATCAATCCTAAAATTGGTTTATCTCTCATAAGTTCCAACCAACCCAATGCCGTTTCCGGCATTGGTTCAATCATGAAAATAATTACTTGAAGCGGAATAATCAAAATCATTAAAATAGTCAACCATTTTGTAATCTTAACAAAAGTTAAATTAGCTTTAAATTCTAAGTTCATTTTTTCTCACCTAAATATTTATGCTTTTTTCATTTCTTTGTTCGCTAATAAATTTTTTAATCAAATTAGCAAACATAGCAATACCCAAAGAAAAAACCATTAAAAACAGTCCAATAATAATCAATCCTGGGGCGTCATCCATCTGTGCCAAAATATAAATAAAAGGCAGGTCAACTAAAAATACTCCCGCGACGATATAAGCCATCTTCCTAATTATCTTTAATAACTTTTCCGATGTTTCACTGACAAATTCTTTATTCTCCAATAAAATCAACAATTTAAAAGTGTTTACTAAACTTATCGCGTAAGGCACCGACATGACATAAATACTAATCATCAGAACAAAAAGATAAGGCATATATAAAGAATCGCTACCAAGACCATCAATAAACAATAATGGGAAATGATAAAAATCCAAAAACAAAACCGGAATCAATAAAATACCAAGTAATATCTTCAAAAATAATACAGGATAATTTTTCATTTCGCTAAATCTCTCTTTTCTTAATTATATTTTTGACTCAAAGCCATGAAATCGTTATATAAACTTTCCAATTCTTGACTTTCAATCGCTTTCTTCATCTGGTTAAAATTAACTGCTAAAGAATAAAACCCAAAATCAGGAGCTGCATCTTTTAGCATATCCATGACAGAGTCATCCAACATTAAAGCATCTACTAAATTTGTTTCTAACCTGTCAGCTAATTGATAATCGTTCTTATGGTATTTTTTCTCACTTTCCTTATCAAAGACTGTATAAACATTTAACATTCTTTGACAAGAATTAAGCATTTGATAGACAATTTCTTCTTCTTGGTTTGTTCTAAACTTTCCTAATAAATTTTCTTCCATATAAATCATATCTTCAACTTTTGTGAACATTCTTATTTCTATTTTATCAGGATTATCTTTTCTAAAAATAACCATTTGAAACGGTAAATATTTTTCATTCCAAATAATAACGCTAGTTAACATATAATCCTTATCTTTTAACCATGTAATTTCTTCTCTTGTGTGCTTATCCATGTTATAATCTCTCTCCTACTTTAAATTAAATCTATTATAAAATATTCTCTAAAAAAAACCAATAATTTTTTTTATTTTTTACAAATAGATACTATCTCCAGAAAGTTGAGATATTAGCCTTATCTTCAATATTGAAATCGATAATCTTTTTAAGTAAATCATAATCAAAGCTTTTGTTCCAAGGAAATTTAACAAACATCATTGATTGTTCAAGTCCCGCTTCTTTAATTTTTTCTGTGAAAAGATCAACGGTCTTTTTTTCAGGAGCAATGGCAATATGGTTTTTAGAAAAACTAAACCCAATGATATAAGTACCGTGATCCGTAAACATCGGTTGATTCCATTTGATATGGGGTTTTAAGTCTGGATAACTCGTTTCAATCCATTCTATTAATTCCACCATTCTTTCTCGATGGTCATTATTGACAATCGTTTCTACATACTCATTAAAAACGCTATTCATATATTTTTTCACCTCTTCATAATTTAAAGTTAATATCATTATATCATAATCTTTAATTGTGATTATTGATAATTAACTATTAAAAAAGAAAAGGCCCTCACTTTGAAGAGCCTTTATACATTTTAATATTTACTCTTTATCCTTTTTTAATTCATTTCTTTTATTAGCATTATAATCTAAAAGGAATATTACTCCAAAACCGATAATACCACCTAAGATTATTCCAATCGCACCATAAAGAACAATGCTTGTTCCAGCAACTAATTGTGGTGGCATCAATGTCTTTACTAAACCTCTAGTGACAAATAAATTGTATTCTGTTAAAAGTACATCAACATCTTCAACAATGTTACTCAAGACAACTGAAGCGCCGTCAATCGATGCTTCGACATTAGCTATTTCAGCAGCTTCTTTTTCTGGTGTTACAACAAATAGTGGATCATTGCCTTCAAGACGATCAATTCTTAAATTATAATAAATGATATCTTGTTCATATTCAGCTATTTTAGTTTTAGTAGAAACTAAATTAGCATATAAAGTATTAAGATATGGATCGGTATCCAAATTATAACCGCTATCAAGTCCTGGGATAATAATCGTTGAAGTACTACCGACATAATTATCGATTAAAGTTTGTAATCCTGTTTCAATATCTTCTTCTTTGGCTAAAGATAATTCGTATTGTTCTACACGGTATTGATAGATAGTAATCAATAAATCTTTATCTTTCGATAAAAGATAATTATTGATTCTTGATTCCATATTATTTAATTCAATTGTTCTCAAGACACTTGTTCTTACTAAAATATCATTAAAACTGATTCCTAAAGTTGAAGAAACAAATTCATTAGCACCAGGCATGACGTTACTAATTGCGTTATTAATCAATGTTACCTGTGAATTTAAGATTTCATAAGCTTCTATATAATCATACTCATCTAAACTTACTTCAGTAAAATCTAAAATAACAGTTCTTTGAACATATTTTCTTTCAAACTCAGTTCTAAGGCCGTCAACTAGTGCAGTTAGAATATTTTTAGCTTTCGTTTCAGTAATGTTTAATGCACTAAAGTCCATAGTCATGGTAAACGAGGTTGGATAGTAAGTGTAATCCACTCCTTTTTCCAAAGAATTAATAATAATTTCTTGAATATTATTGGGAACTATCGGCGTTAATTTAATACTGCTCTTTAATTCATCAACTGACATGTCCAATGCCATCTGTTCGATAACATTCCCATATACGGGACCATCAAAAACACCACCATAATCAAATCTTTGCCCATCAGGATATTCGCCTAAATTAATTCCGTTCCATTGTAATTCTATAACAGTCGCGACCTGAACATCACTTTTATTAACCAAATATCCAGCAAAAACTGAAACAAATAAACCAATAAAAGTAATGATGATTAAAACCCATTTCCAATTCCAAACCACAGTGAAAATTTCTTTTAAAGAAATACCTGGATCTTCTTCTATCATGGATTCATTATAAATTCTTTCTTTATCTTCCATGTTTTCCTCCATGTTCTAATTATTAAATTATAATTCTTTATGGCAATATTATATCATAATAAATTATAAATTAAAATATTTTGAATGAATTGTTGATTTTTAAGTTAAAAAATAAATATTAAGCAAATAAATATAGGCTATCTGGAAGGTAAATTGCTACAGATAGCCTTTATACATAAGCTTTTCTATTTAAATTTAATAGTAATTTTTGTTCCTTGATTGATTTTAGTTTCAAAATCGATTTTGTAACCTAGTCTCTCAATGATTTCAAAGACAATCTGTAGACCCATTCCTGATCCTTTTTTGTTATAAAGATATGCTTCTTCAGAACGGTATGGTCCTTGCTTTATCATACAGTAGGTTTCTTCATCCATACCTATACCATTATCAGTAATAATCAAGTTATGATCATCAGCACTTAATTTAATATTTATTTTTCCTTTTAAATCAGTATAATGAAAAGCATTAAAAAGTAAGTTTTCGACAATCCTTGAAATATCAATATAAGAAATATTTAAATTGTAATCATCAACAAGAGATACTACAGCAATTTCTTTTGTTTTAAATACTTCGTTTAATCTCGAAATTATACTTTCAATAATCGGTTTAATATTTTGTTTTGCTTGATTGAAATCAGAACTTTGCTGCATAAACTTAGGAACCATTTTATCCAAAAACTTCACTTCATTAATCAAATCATTCATAACTTCTTCAGAAAACTCAATCTTACCCAAAGCCATACCCTCGACGTAAGCTCTAATAACGGTTAAAGGGGTTTTAATATCATGTGCTAATACTTTAACATATTCTTTTTGATATTCTCTAATTCTTCTTTCACTCTCAATTAATTCCAGCATATGCACACTGACAGCTTCTAAATCACTAAAGTTAAACCCATCACCCTTTTTACCAATATGCATTAAATCTTTTTCCAATAAGTTATACCAAGAATTCAAATACCAATAAAGCAGTTGTAAAAAGACTAAAAACAAGATAAAAGAAAATGAATTTAAAATGATTAAACCAAAACTTAATTCATTTCCTAGAATTGAGTTTTGGCTATCAAAGATAACACTGCCAATCAACAAACCCTCATTATCATAAAGATTGATTTTCTCATCAATCTTTGGCGCTTCCTCAGTAACATAAACTAAATTATCTAATTCATCGTAATAAGCAATAAATATTCCTTGTGTATGATAAAAATGTTCAGTATAAGTCACAGCTATTGCTTCACTTTCCATTGTCAATAAATGGACCATCATCGTTTTATAATTATCTAATTGTCTTTTCTGTTCTCTTTCGTATTGATACTTTGAAAATCCATAAACAGCGATATTCGATAACAATAAAAAAGACGCAAAGACAATCACAAAGAACTTCACTGTTCTTTGTTTAAAAAAGCTCTTAAAACTAGTCATCTTTCTCACCTACAAACTGATAACCAACACCATAATGAGTTTTAATATATTTTGGTTTATTGATATCATCATTTACTACTTTCCTAATGTTTTTTATATAGACGTCAATTACCCTATCATAAGCATCGCTTTCGCTAAATAACTGTTCAATTATCTGAGCTCTAGAAAATATATGTTTAGGATGTGTTATCAAAAGCATTAAAACTTCATATTCATAGTTCGTGAGTTTTATAAGTTCTTTTTTAAAAACAACTTCTCTTTTTTCAGGATCAATCACTAATTCTTTATCATAAAAACTATATAAAGTAGGCATTGTTTTTTCGATTCTTTTTTCAATATTCTTTAATTTCACCATAACTTCTTTAACAGAAAAAGGCTTGGTCAAATAATCATCAGCACCAAGCTTTAATACATCTATTTTATCGTCCATCTCAGTCTTAGCTGAGATGACGATGATATATATGTTACTTTCTTTTCTAATTCTTTTGATCAAATCTTCGCCTTGGAGATTTGGTAACATCAAATCAGTTATTACCAAATCAAACTTATTGCTAGCAAGAGCAGTTAATGCTTGCTCAGCATTATATGCTTGAAAGACTTGATGTTTCTCTCCCTTAGCGAATTTAGCCAATAGTTCATTAATCTTTAAGTGATCTTCAACAATTAAAATCTTCATTTCACTTCACCAACTTTATAGATTAATTATAACCTATAAACTGCTTATTATAATAACGATATGATAATTTTAAATAATTTACGCTTCTTCTTTGGCAATATTAATGATTCTTACACTATAACCAGCATTTTCAATCTTATTAGTGATTCTTTTAATAATTTCTTGATCATCAGCGTACTCAATTCTTGCGATCATATCAGCATGATCAATTTCAGACCTAATGATATCTTCGCTATTTATTTCTCGATTAATCCGGTTGAAACAACCAGCACACTTGATTCCACCTAATTTAATTCTTGCAACATAATTCATGTTAATTCCACCTCCGTAAAACATGTTTGGTCTAATCTTCCTTCTACCACAAATTCATTGGAAAGTGAATTAGCTGAAACGGAAATTCTGTATATTTCATTACTATCAAGAAAAAGACCAATAAACCCATCTTCTCCAGTGTTTTTAAATCCTTCAGATAATACATTACCTTCTTCGTCATAGATAATGACATAAACTTCCTTGTTAACCATTTCGCCTTGACAACCAGTTAAACTATGAGTATAACACTCATGGGTTAAACTGGTGTATGGCGCAAAAGAAATATAAAGCATATCTTCTGGTAAGTCAAATTTATATTCATAATCTTCAATCAAAATTTTTACTTCTTGATCCGTAATGCTTGATTTTACTTCACCGGTAAAATCGTTATCTTCTAATCTTTCAATCAATTCAGTAATTTTAAGATTTGCTAGTCCGGCTTTTACTAAAGAGTTTTTCTTGGTAATATTATTTATTACAATCACACCTACCAAGATTAAACTTATTAAAACTAAGCCAATTAAATACTTTTTCACATCTATCACCAACGATAATTATAGTTTTCTAAGATGTAATCTACTAATTCTTCTTTTACATCTTCGATTATTATATTTTTCTCATCATCTGTTAAACCAGTCAAATCGTATTCAGCTAATTTTTCTGTATATAATAAGTCAACTTCTTCTTGTTGAGAGTCACTTAATCTTAAATATAATTCTTCATAAGTAAGTTCGTTTTGATAATATCCATGACAATAACCACCGCCAGGGTAATAATTATAATTTTGCGTTTCAATATTTTCCTGAACATAATAACCTCTAATCATTGTAAAACCTATTACAGTAAGCGATAAAAGGATTAAAAATGTAAATAATAACTTTTTCATTCTTTACACCTCATTAATCTTTTTTTTAATATTTTCATATTCTTCTAAAGAAATTTCGCCATTAGCTAGTCTTTTCTTTAGATTGCTTAATTCATTGTTTGATTGATTAAGTGGTTGTTTGGTGATAAACCAAATTATACCTAAAACAACTAAAACCCAAAAAATTCCCATACCTATCATCCCCATCGGAAACATCATTCCACCAAACATATGCGGATAATATGAATATGTATCACCTGCATAAAGTAATGGTAGTAACATTCTTAATACAATACCTAAAAAGATTAATACTAAAATAATTATTCCTATTCTTTCATATGATTTTTTCATCTATATCACTTCCTTTTCTCATAACGTATTATATAAAAAGAATATGAATGAATTATGAATGACACAGTAAAATTAATTGTCATATCATTTTGTCTTATCTTATGATTACTTTATAATAACCATGTAAGGCAAAATATATATTTTCAGGAGGTTAATTTTATGCCAGAGTTTTTCCCCGGTTTAATAATCGGTTTTAGAGAAGGCTTAGAAGCTTTTCTTATTATAGCTATCATCATTAGGTATTTACAAAAAACTGACCGCTTAAGTTCAATTAAATACGTTTGGCGTGGTGCAGGCTTAGGTGTTGTTCTTTCATTAGTGATTGGCGGTATCTTATACTTAATCGCTAGAGGTTTAAGTGATGTCGACCCGGTAGTTAAGTTATGGGAATCAGGCGCTAGTATCTTCGCACTGGTCTTAGTATCCACCTTTATCATTTGGATGATTAGAAACGGTTCTAATATGACCTCAGACATTGAAGGTAAAGTTAATAAAACAATATCTAATATTGGTATATTAGTTTTAACCTTTGCATTTGTTGCTAGAGAAGGGGTTGAAATCGCAATCTTCTCATTCGCAGGAAATTATTCAATTATCGGCATTCTAATTGGTATTTTAATATCATTAGTTCTAACAGTCTTAATCTTCTTCTCGCTTGTAAAAGTAAACTTAAAAGTTATCTTTAATATCACTTTAGTTTATCTAATCCTACAAGCAGGATTCTTATTAGGTTATGCAGTTCATGAAGGTTTATCAGCCTTTAAAGATTTAGCCGTTATCGAAGCTACTAATCCAATTTATACTAAACTATTTGATCTATCAGGCACCGTTTTAGATCATAAGACTGGTTTCCTAGGAATTCCATTATATGTAGGCATTGGTTGGTATTCTAAACCAGAAATTATTCAATTCTTAATTCAGTATTCTTACACTTTAGGAATCTTTGGTTACTGGTATTATTTCTTAAAGAAAAAACAATAAAATAAATTATTAAAAAATGCACTTCTTAAGCTGACTGAATTGCATTTTTATTCTTACAATAAAGCAAGAAAAGTTATAAACAAAAATATCCGTGCTATAATAAAACTAATTAAAGAGGTGATTTTATGAAAGTAATTATTATCGGTGGCGTCGCTGCCGGAATGAGCGCTGCCAGCAAACTTAAAAGATTGGACGATCAAGCAACAATCAAAGTTTATGAAAAAGGTGAGGATTTAAGTTACAGTGGTTGCGGTATGCCCTATTATTTAGGCGATATCGTAACTGATGAACAAAGGTTAATTGCTAGAACTAAAGAAGACTTTGAAGCCCAAGGAATTGAAGTCTATTTAAATCATGAAGTAATTAGTGTTAATCATAAAGAAAAAACGGTAACTATCAGAAATTTAGAAACTAATAAAGAAATAATTGATACTTATGATAAATTACTGATAGGTACTGGTACATACGCTAATAGAACCAATACTCCAGGAAGTGAAAAAGTAAACGTCTATGTCTTAAATCAACTAGAAGATATGCGAGCCTTAAAACCAGTCATTGACAAAGCAAAAAGCGTAGCGGTTATCGGTGGTGGTTATATTGGTATAGAAGTAGCTGAAAATCTCGCTCATAAAGGCATCAAGGTTGACATCATTGAATTAGCTCCGCAATTACTAACGGTTTATGATAAAGCGATAGCTCAAAAAGCTCAAGAAGCTTTAGAACAAAAGGGTGTAAAAGTTCATCTTAACGAAAAGTTATTAAAATATGATTTAGAAAATAATAAAACAATAATAACCACTGATAAAACAAATTACGAAGTTGATGTTATTATTGAAGCAATTGGTGTTAGACCAAATACGGCATTTTTAAAAGACACGGGAATGGAAATGCTCAGAAATGGCGCTATTGTTATTAACGATAAGTGCGAAACTAATCTTAAAGATATTTACGCAGCTGGCGATTGTGCTGCTTATCACCACCTAATTAAAAACGAATTGGCATATGTTCCTTTAGGAACTCATGCCAATAAAACCGGAAGAATAGTTGCGGAAAATATGGTAGGTTTAGATTCTAAATTCAACGGTATTGTCGGTTCTAATATTATTAAAGTCACGGACTTAGCTTTTGCGAAAACCGGTATTGGTATTGATGAAGCAAAGAGATTGAATCTAGATTATGATTATGTTGATGTCACTGCTAAAAATCAAACTGGGTATTATCCTGGAGCTAAAAGTATTTTTATGCGCATTGTTTATGAAAAAAGCACAGGGATTCTAAAAGGTGCACAATTAGTCGGTGAAAAAGGCGTATCAGACCGGATTAACATTATGGCTCTTGCCATAACAAAAAGTCTAACTGCGAAAGAATTTTCACAATTAGACTTTGCTTACGCTCCACCATTTTCACCTGTATGGGATCCTTTACAGGTCGCAACTAATCAAATTAAAGTTTAGTTAATTTACTTACCTTGGCAAGCCAGTCTTCAGGTATCTTAGATACTTGAGCGAATATCGCTCCTATCATCGTATTTCGATCTGATACCGCTCCACCAAGTACGGCATTATAAGTAACCGCTTCTTGGTAAGAACTAGTATGATATAAAATATGAATGATTAAAGGTATTGAAAACTTAATTGCACAGGCTCTACCTGAATATTGTTCAATAAAATTATTAGCATCATCCATTTCAATTGCTTTTTTTAAAGCTGTCTGATATTTTTCTGGACCGATTTGGATAACTTGTTCAATTGCTTTTTTTAGACCTAATTTAGGTAATAAAACAAACAACTCATCAAACATTTTAAAATATTGATAATAATCTTTGTCCTGGGAATAAACATTTGTTAATTCCCAGGCTTTTTCTCTGCCCAAATCCAATTCTTTACAAACTAGATAGGGAACGAACCCAACTAAATGATCATCCATTACATCTATTTCAGGAATGTCTAAATTAAGACTTTTAGCTAAAATACTAATAACATGTTTTTTAGCATAACTCTCAACATAACCAGTATAATTTCCACCTGGTTTAAATTGTTGATAGAGCAGTTTACTATAATCTTTCATGGAAAAGTCAGGATTATCTTTCATCGCTTGATATAGCCAGATTAAGATATCTCCCTGAACAGTCACATCACCAATTTGACTATTTGGATAACTATAAAATGAATTTTTTGAATTCTCAAAATGATGCTTTTCTTGTCTCATAAAAAGTAATGATTGTTTTTTTTCTAACGCTGCTAAATACTGATAATCGTAAATCCAATGGATACCTAAAGTAGCCGCATTCGCTACTAATCCTGGTAATAAATATTTGTTCATAACTCAATCTTCCCTTCTTCTAATTCAACGCCTAAACCGTGAACTATTCTATTAACATAATTAAAGTAAGCGATTATTTGATTAATATCAAAAATCGTTTCGTCATCTAAACCAAGATTTCTAAAATTGATAATATCTGTTTCAATCATTTTATAAGAGGTCTTAGTAAGTTTATTAGCATAATCACAGATTGCTAAATCAACTTCACCTAATTTCGCTGTTAAATAATTCCTAGCAACTTTCTCCATTAATTCTTTATTCTCAGTAACGTGATTTAGTGCTTCAGAATGATGACCAACACAATAAGGACATTGATTGGCACTTGAAACAACTACTCCAATCATTTCTCTTTGTGCTCTTGATAATTTACCTTCACCAAACATTATTAATTCATAAAGATCCATATGTATTTTTAATACTTTCGGTCTAATACTATGAACTTTTAATACATTGGCAGTTGGTTCTTTTGTTCTTTTTTCAGCGTCTTCATAAATTTTCTTTAAAACTTCATTTTCTTCTCTTGATATTTCTTTAATCCAAGACATTTATAATTCCTCCTTATTATCACCTTACAAAGTGATGACTGTTGCATCACTTTGTAAGAATTCTGTCAACAATTCACCAGTATACATAACATTGATATTTAAAGCTTTTAATGCTTCAATTACACCAAGATCTTCTGCACATTTCTTACAGGCATAGATTTTGATGTCTTGTTTATTCATAAGATTTATTCTTCTTTTAACGTCTTCATTATTAGCTACTATAACTTGTGAGGCGCCCCAAATAATTACTTCTACTTCATCCCACCATTTATTCTTTTTTGAAGTAATGATATATGGTGTAATCATTTCTTGAATATCTATTAAATTATCGCTTTTCCATAAAGCCACTAGTTTTTTCATTATCTATCTCCTCGTATAATTTATCTAAATAAGTTTTGTTCTTGAATCAATGATATCATATATACATCCTTATAATCCTTAATAATGCCTATTTTGTTTTAAAATGTTCAATTAGAACAAAAAAAGTAAACACTAACATGATCAGTGTTTACTTAGATTATTGACTTGAAAATTTTAAACTAAAGGATTCCATTCAGCGTAAACTGTCACAGGATCATCTGGCATTGTCGTGAATTCATAAGGAATATAATCAGTTATGATATCAATATACCAATCATCGAATACATAACCTTCATTGATTGTTGGCAAAGGTGCACTTACAGCATCACCAACCACACCATATATCATAATCGGATCATCACCGTTATTTTGCATACATCTAATATAACTTGCATTTAAAATTGGTGTTTGTGCCCCCGCTCCCCAATCAACACTCCAAGTCCCAGGTATAACAGTAGCTTCAATATAAATTACTACTTCTAAAGAATATCTGAAAGCATTATTTTCGACAATCGTAACCGACTCAGGAATAAAAAATTGTGTTAAGTTGTAACATCTTTCAAAAGCACTAAATCCGATACGCGTAAGATTTTCAATATCCTCAAAGATAATATTAGTTAAACTTTCACACTTATTAAAAGCATAATCATCAATGATCATCACTGCACCTGGTATATATATTTTTTCCAATGAAAAACATTCTAAAAAGGCGCTTACTCCGATTCTTACAACATTTTCAGGCAAATTTATAAATCGTAAATGTTCATTGCCGATAAATGCATAATCTCTAACTTCAGATATTGTACTGTTTTCTGGAATATTTACCGTTACTAAATTAGAACAATAAGAAAACATAGAGTGACTGATGTAACTAATGCCCAAAGGTAAAGTTACTTCAGTCAAGGAATCATTATTAGAAAAAGCATACATACCGATAAAATTAATGCTATCAACTAAGTTAATTTCTAATAAACTCGAGTTATGATAGAAAGCACTATTACCAATAGTAGTTAAACTGCTTGAATCACTAATTGTAAAAGTTTTCATGTTTTCATTAAAGCCAAAGGCATAATCATCAATTTCAGTAACAGAATCAGGCAAGATAAAATTATCTAAACTAACACAACTATAAAAAGCATTTTTCCCAATCAAATTAAGCATACTGCCTGCTTCAAATTCGACAAGAGTTAAATTTTGGTCATTATTGAAAGCATAATCACCAATCGTAGTTACATTGGCAGGTATGGTAATCGTTCTTAACTTCATATCATTCATAAAAGTTCCTGTACGTATCACTTCAATCAAACTACCAGTTTCAAATTCAACACTTGCTAATTTAGAATTATTACTAAAAGCATAAAATCCAAGATAAGCAACTGATCTTGGAATTATAATTGCTTTCAAACTTATACAATCGTAAAAAGCATAATCAGAAATAACTAATACTTTACTAACCGGTAAAAACTCAATACTTTCTAAACCAGAGCTGCTATAAAAAGCCATTTCATTAATCTCAATAACTGTATTTGGTATAACAATACTTCTAAGCGTATTGTTATATGCAAAGGCAAAAGGCATTATCTGTTTGACGATGTATTCGACATCGTCAATCATTAAGCTTTTTGGAATGATTAAATCTGTTGGTTCGTAAGCAAGGTAATCAATAATCCTAACAGATTGATCACTTAAAGCTACATAAGTCATACTATCTAAATTACCTACTTCAACAACCCAGCTATCGACTAATGCCAGTCCATTCCAACCAACTGGCCATGAACTACTATCAGCCCCAAATATAACATAAATGTTTAAAAATTGATTACCTCCTAAAAAAGCATCATTCCCTATGTTTTCGACTGTACTTGGAATTACCGCACTCGTTAAGAAAGGATTATCTTTAAAAGCACTATTACCAATACTCGTTACTCCTTCTGGTATAACGATAGCATTTAAATGATAACAATTTTGGAAAGCAAAGTCTTCAATAGTTTCTAAAGTAGAAGGTAAGATAATAGTGGTGATATTAAGCGCGTCTTTAAATCCACTAGCAGGAATAATTGTTACTCCTTCTTTAACGATAAGCGTGTCATTTTTTAAGGCAAATTGCACTTTATCTACTTCACTATAAAACAAATCTGCATATACTGGATGATTCACTGCAAAAGTACAATCAGTGAAGCCAATATATTGAGGTTCAACTTCTTGAAAAGAAGTCACAATTGATGAAATACTTAAACTCTCAGTATCAAAATAGGTCTTAACAAATCTTATATCGTTATAAATAGTACTATATGTTGCAAGAGCAGCTGTTTCATTTTCACTATCCTTAGTGACTATTAAACTATCGTTAACGACAAACTTGCTATAGAATGTATTCGATAAAATAATCGGTTCTACAGCATTAATTTCACTGTTTTCCACAATTATACTAGCGTAATTAGCAAAATAGATATTAAAACCATTACCACTCACATCTATCACACTATCAGTCAAAAAGACGCTGATATTATCAGAATCATATAAGCCTATCGCAATTTCTACATCTCCGTTTAAAGTAACATTATCTAAAGTTAAACTATAGCCATTTAAACTATTAAGATTAAATAAAAAATCAGAATCAAACCCTAATATCTCATTATCAACAATAACTTCTAAATCATAAATCCATAAATGACCAAAATTAAGCATATCCTGATTAATGTAATCATAATAATAATCATCAATTATCGAAAACAAATATTCGTTATCTTTTGTTATCAGTTGATGATGATTACCATAAATTGTAATTGCCCTATCAGCGTTTACAAATAATTCTTCATCAACTGTAATATCACTGCCAAAATATATATCTTGATAAGAATAATCTGCCAAAGCTGAGATTAGTTCTTCTTTAGAATTAATAGTTATTGAAGTAGTTTTTTGCCATTTAGCATAAAGAGTCATATCTTGACTAATTAAAAAACCAGTTTCAACTTTAGGACTATTAACATCAAGGCCTAAATACCAACCTAAAAAGAGATACCCAGGTTTTTCGGGAACAGGTAAATAATTTACGGTTACACCGTAATCATATCCGTGCATTCCAACATTACTTCCACCTAGAGAATCGAAGGTTATACTATAAAATTCAGCGATATAATAGCCATAGACAATTAGATTATCATTGATATTATCAAATGGCTTATCCCATCCAGCAAAATAATGTCCTTCAATCTCTGGAGGTGTAGGTTCAATAGCCGCATCACCGTCCATAACTAATTGGACGGAGATGATGTTACCTAAAGCATCAACAAATTGTACTAAATTAAGTTTGTTGAACTCTCCTAAGTTATCAGTTGTATCATCAGTATAAGTAATAACCAACTCACCTAAATCATTGATTACAGCACTGGCAATTCCTTTGCCTTCTAAATTATTTAAATCAAGTAAGTCTTGCCAAAGTAAATCACCAACATATCGCCACTGCAAGATATTGTCATTTACTCTTAACTCCACTTCTCTTGCATCGACTACCGTTATGGGATTAGTCAAAGTTTCGGTAGTTTGCCATCCTGTATAAAGGGTAGTTGTTGGTTCAACGTTATTACAACCAACAAGCAAAAACATTAGAAAAAATACCCATAATATTCTTTTATTCATAATAATCAAATTCCTTTCCAAAAAAAATAAAAAACGATTTTTTTTAATCGTCTGTTTTAAACCTTCACAAGTTAAAAACAGACATATCTGTTTTTCCTAAATAAATACTAGTAAGGTTAAGTATACATAAGTTGTATGTTTATATAGTTAAGTTTAATACTTGAATAGATTATTTTCAATAGTTTACTATAAAAAAACTAAATATTTGAAATTTGACTCTGGTTATGATAATTAGGGTTATTCTTTT
>DDWA01000028.1:0-4268 GCA_002345425.1 Caryophanales bacterium UBA2298
ATGGAGCAGGTGAAGGGAATCGAACCCTCATAATCAGCTTGGAAGGCTGAGGTTCTACCATTGAACTACACCTGCTTATTTACGCAAAAATATCATAACATAAACGCAGGATTAATGTCAACTATTATTTTCTATTTTTTTCGATAACTCTAAGTTTAGCGCTATGTGCTCTGTTGTTGTTTTCAAGTTCTTTTTCGTCAGCAGTAATTACTTTTCGGTTAATTAACTTTATCGCTGGAATTTCATCAACAAGAATCGCAAGACCTTTCGGAATAGTGATTGTTGACAAATCTTTAAAAAGTTTTTTTACAATTCGATCTTCTAAAGAATGAAAAGTAATTACTGCTAATCGACCACCTACATTTAATAAATCGATCGCGTTTTTTAAAGCTTCTCCTAATATTTCTAATTCTTGGTTCACTTCAATTCTTAGTGCTTGGAAAACTTTTTTAGCTGGATGACCTTTTTTATTAAGTTCTTTATTAGGTAGCGATTCTTTGATGATATCGACCAATTCGAATGTTGTTTTTATAGTTTTAATTTGTCGTTTTTTAATAATGTTATTGGTTATAAAACGAGCATATTTTTCTTCTCCATACTCAAAAAATATTTTTACCAGTTCATCATATTCATAGGTGTTAATAACTTCATATGCATCTGTTTTAGCGCTCTGATCCATTCTCATATCGAGAGGGGCATCAAAACGGTAAGAAAAACCTCTTTCAGGAATATCAAATTGAAAGGAAGAAACACCAAGATCAAAAATTATACCATCAACACTCAAAATGTTAATCGCTTCTAAACGGTTCTTTGCATTAATAAAATTATCATTAACAGCATAAAAGTTAGAGAATTTAGACAACCTCTTTTTAGCTTTTTCTATCGCATATAGATCTTGATCGAATCCTATGAGTTTACCCTTTGTTAATTTCGATAAAATAGCCTCTGAGTGGCCACCGCCACCTAAAGTCATATCAACATATATACCATTTGGGTTAATATCAAGTAATTCTATTGTTTCTTTTAAAAGTACCGGGATATGTTTTTCCATAAATAATCACCTAATTTATTATATCATAAAGGCAAAAGAAAAACGTTGAAATTTCAACGTATCTTTTCTTTTATTCAGCTTCTTTTTCTGCTTTAGGTTCGACAACCAATTTTCCTTTGTAGAAACCACATGATTTACATACTTGATGTGATAATGTTAATTCACCGCAGTTTGGACATACAGCCATTGCTGGAGCGTGTAATTTAAAATGTGTTCTTCTTTTTCTTCTTTGTGTCTTACTAATTCGTCTTTGTGGTACAGCCATGTAATACCCTCCTCACTTTTTTAATTTAGCAAATGGATTATTTTCTTCTAATTCTTTTTCAGTTAGTTTTAACTTTTCTTCATGATACTTTTTGTAAGCACCTTCAGAAATAACTCTCATAGGTTTTTCCACTAAAATCTCAGCGAAAACATAAGGCTTTAGGTCAAGGGTTATTCCTTCGATTAAATGTGTATCATCGTCAATATAGTTAACTGAAAAATTGAGCTGCGAATTAAAATCTAGTTCAACGGGAATCTTTTCTAATGTTATAGAACATAGCATGATTAATGTCGTTTTGATATGAAGATGAAAAACAAACATTTGATCATTCTGGTAGTAGCGATAATAGCCGACGACATTTGTTTCTAAAATGTCTACTAAATCTTCAAATTCTTCCCTTAGAAAACTTCTCAGGTCTAATTTTTCTTCAATAGAATTCTCGTTGGTTGCTTTCTTAATAAGTTCATGAATTGTCCATTTCAATTTCATCACCTCATCACAGCAAATCAATTATACTTTTTTCTCTACTAAATGTCAAGAAAAAAATCTAGGTTTTTAGCTTAGCAATAAATCAAATCAGTTTTATTTCTTAGACAAATGCGTTATAATAAATTGATGATATATACAAGGAGTGAAAACAATGGATAAAATAGCGAAAATTAAAGAATTAGTCAATGAAGTAATAGATCCAAGTTGCAACCAAAAATTAGCTGAAAACGATAGTATAAAGCATATTGGTATTGATGAAAACAATGCGGTTATCATGATTATTGAAGTGGCCGACAAAGAAGGTAATCACGCCAAACAAATAACAAGAGACATCGCTAAAATTGTTAAGATAGATTTAGGTTATTCCGGTGTTAAAATTGAGTTTACCAAAAGAAAACTTAGAAATAAAGAAGCGAAAACTTTACTAATTGCCTCAGGTAAGGGTGGAGTTGGAAAATCAACTGTAACTGCAAATCTAGCTTATGCTTTAACTCGTTTAGGAAAAAAAGTCGGAATTATCGATGCAGATATTTATGGCGCTAACATGCCTAAGATTTTTAACGCTACAGACCATAAACTTATGGGTGATGAATCTGGCAAGATCTATCCTTTTGAAAAAGATGGTATTCAAATGGTTTCAACTGAATATCTCGTTGATGAAAAAAGAGCATTAATGCTTAGAGGACCGATGTTAGGCAAAGTCTTGAAGTTATTCTTCGAAGATACACTTTGGAGTGAAGAAATCGATTATTTCTTAGTTGATTTACCTCCAGGTACAGGGGATGTAATGATGGATTTAAAAAACTTCTCTGAAGACGCTAAAATGGTCATTGTGACAACTCCTCAAGAGAGTGCGGCTCATATTGCTATAAAAGCAGGCTATGCTGCTAGAGACTTATCACAAGATGTTATAGGCGTTATTGAAAATATGTCTTATTATGAAGTAAACAATGAATTCCATTATATTTTTGGTAAAGATGGCGGAAAAAAAGTCGCAGATGAATTATTGGTAGAATTATTGGCATCTCTGCCAATTACCAATTATGATAAAATAATTTGTAATGAAACAGATATGGCTGGTATAATTTATTTAAATTTAGCAAAAAAAATAACAAAGCTCCTTTAAAATGAGGAGCTTTTTTTTACTTTATTGACAATTGGGTGGACAGTTGAAAAGACATAATGTTATTATCGAGTTTCTGACGATATGATAATGCATCTTTATATCTGTTTTTCTTAGCCAAAATATCGGAAATTGATAAAGATATTGACTTCATAAAATAAATGTTCTGTTTTTTTATAGCGTACTCTAACACATGATTAATCAAATATTCTTTGAGAAGAATTTCATCATTGTTTTTCATCATTTTCAGAATATATGCATAATCAATTTTAGATTTCATTTTGTAATGCAACCCATTAATTAAATCGTATGTTTCTTTGAATTGCTCAATTTTATCTGTTAAAAAGTAGTATCTTGCTTTTAGAAATAATCCTAAAAGATACCCTTCCTCTTCTTCAATCAAGTTTTCCAAATACGGAAGTGGATCTTTACTTGATGAAGCCAGAACATTTAGATAGATATTCCTATCTTTATCTGTTATAAATTTTAAAATATTAGGATTGAAATAAGAACTATCATAATTTCCTTCGTAAACAGTGAAAATTTCTTTCCATAGATACAATTCATTTATTCTGACAATATTTGAATATTTATTAAAAATATTGATAGCTATTTGAGCAGCCTCACTGGCTGTCATATTTAAATGTAAGTTTCCATAAATTAAGAATTTACTATAATTATATAAACCATAGGTGATATCATCATTTTGAAAACGATTTTCAACCTTGTCTAAAATTATTCTTGCGTTTTTGTAATTTCTAACTCCTAAATTATAAAAACTTGAAAAAATTAAAAATACTGAAAACCCAAACTCCTCTAATGAATTTAAATAACGAAATACTTCATTATAAACCAATTCTGCATTTTCATAATCTTCTGTTAAAGTATAATACCCTAATTTAACAATTTGAAGTAACACTGCGAATTGATATTTATTAACTTCATCAAATAATTCGCGATAACCTTCTACATCTCTGTAAAAGAAAAGCTTAACTGATTTTACCAAATACTCTAACATTTCTTCTGGGAATGAAATTTCATCTACTGGCATTTGCATTCTTTCCATCAACATATATAGATGTTCTCGATTGATTACAATTTGATTGTTTTCAATCTTGGATAAATAAGTGTTAGAACATATACCCTTTGAAACTGCTTCCTGAGTCATATTAAGTTCTATTCTTCTTTTCCGTAAAACTTGCCCCACTCCCCGATAATAAAATTGGCAGCAGGATTCCCATCTTCTTGCTAATTCAATTTCTAACCTACTCAACATTTTTGTCTCCTTCTCATAGTAGTAAATTTTGTAATCAAAAAAAATTATAAATCAAACTTTCGCA
>DDWA01000028.1:4280-32767 GCA_002345425.1 Caryophanales bacterium UBA2298
CCCTATTTTTAGGCAAAATAATAGCCTGAGAATTATAGTTCAGGCATTAGACAATGTTTGATTATTGGGCAGTTTTTGCAATTGGGCTTTCTAGCTGTACAAAAATATCTACCGAAAAAAATGAGTTTATGGTGAAGCGAGATCCATAATTCTTTAGGATACAATTTCATCAACTTTTCTTCTATAACTTTTGGTGATGAATTCACTTTAGCGAACCCTAATCTCATAGAAACTCTTGAAACATGAGTGTCAACAGCTATTCTTGGAATTTTATGCATTTCTGCTAAATAAACGTTTGCTGTTTTTCTCCCAACTCCAGGTAGAGATTCTAATTCTTCCTGAGTTTTTGGTATAACTCCAGAAAATTCCTGCAAAATTTTATTTGCCATTTTATGTAGATTACTAGCTTTATTTCTAAATAAGCCAAGGTTTTTTATATCACTTTCTAGGGTTTTAGTATCAGCTTTTGCAAAATCATTTAAATTCTTGTATTTAATAAACAGATTTTCTGTCACTTTATTGACAGATTGATCTGTAGTCTGAGCACTGAGCATAATTGCTGTTAGCAACTCATGATCTAATCTATAATTTAATTCACAACCGGCATTAGGGAATAATTTTGTGATTTCATCATAAATCTCTAGAGCGATTTCTTGCTTTTTTGTCAAGATTCTAAAAAATCCTTTAGAACTTGAGATTTCTTTTTGCCGGTCTTTCGAACTTTTACATCTTGATTTACTTGACGTTTTTTTAAGAGAACACTATCTAGGTAACTAACTGAGTACCTATTGGCTTTAATTGCTGCTAATACAGCGTCTTTAATATCTTCCTTAGTATATTTAAATTCATGAATCCATTTTATTATTAATTCAACTTCAAGTGGCTTTAATTGTTTTTGAAAGTTTCGTTCAAGTAATTCAACTACTTCATCTTCTAAAGTATCATAATGATTTTCTGTAGTCATCATTTCATCAAGGACTTTTCCTTGATAGTATTCGAGAATCCTTCGGTAAGTTAAGTCAATATCAAAACTCTCCTTTTGTTTACCGTTTTGGCCTTTTATCAAAACAAAGTTAAGGTATTTTTTCTTCATTAATTCGTCCATTAACAGCACTGCTTCTTCTTCAGAAATAGTCAGTTTTTTTGTTAATATTTTAGGTGTTACAAAATGGATATCTTTTGTTTTTAAGGCGTTTAACTCCATCAATAAAAAAGCTTCTAATTCCGTTAAGCCTAAATCTTTATATGTTTTCTTTAGAAGTTTGTCGAAATCAACTATGCCCTCGTTAATCATTTTTTTCAAAATCAATACTTCCATGGTAACGCCCTACTTTTCTTTATTATTAGCTAACTTTTGCAAAGTAGCAAAAGCTGCATTCTGTTCGGCTTCTTTTTTGCTCTTACCTTTACCTTCACCCATGATTATATGTTCATCCATATATACTCTTGCAATGAACTCTTTATCATGAGCAGGACCTTTTTCAAAAATGATTTCATATTTTAAACTGCGTTTATCTGATTGGAGTAATTCTTGCAATTTGCTTTTATAATCGTTATCTTCTTTGTGTAAATTTTTTATTATATATGGAAATACTATTTTTTCAGTTACTTTATAAACTTCTTTTAAACCTTTATCAACATAGATAGCTCCAAGAAAAGCTTCGAAAGCATCTGCAAGTAAAGCGGGTTTCTCTCTACCGCCAGATAATTCTTCTCCTTTACCCAATAACAAATATTCACCTAAATTAAATGCTTTGGCATAATTATAAAGAGCTTCTTCACAAACTTCTTGAGCTCTTTTTTTTGTTAAAATACCTTCTGATTCAGGAATATGATCATATAAAAATTTACCAACAATTAAATCTAATACAGCATCACCAATAAATTCAAGTCTTTCATTACTTAGACGATTGTTTTCATTAGCATATGAAGAATGTGTCATAGCTCTAACTAAAAGGTTATAATCATTAAAATTTAGATTAAACATCATTTCTAAATCTTTGATATTTCTACTCATCTTCCATATCCTTTTGTGTATCTATATATTCTTTAACTGTTTCAAAAACCTTTTCTCTTACGACATTGGCAGCTTGACGGATACCATTATAAAAACCATAGGCTTTTGAAGCGCCTTGCGCTTTAATAACTGGTTTGTAAAGACCAAAAATTACTGCTCCCCCTATTTCTTCAACAGATAATTCCTTTTTAAAATCCTTAAGGTTTTTACGAGCAAGTAGACCAGCAATCTTTCCTCTTAAATTACTCATTAAATGCTTTTTAAGTAGTTTCCCCATTCCTTTTGCGGCACCTTCAACTGATTTCATAACAATGTTAGCAGTAAATCCGTCGCTTATCAAAATATCACAAGGAGGATCTAGAACTTCTTTAGGTTCAACATTGCCATAAAAATCGAATAAATCAGTTTCTTTAAAAAGCTTAAAGACTTCTCGATCGAATTCTCTTCCTTTTCCATCTTCTGTACCAATATTTATCAATCCAACTTTAGGATTTTCAATATTGAAAAGTTTTTGCGCATAAATCTTTGCAAAATAAGCTTGCTGTAACATATATTCTGGTTTAATGCTAAGATTAGCTCCAGCATCCAAAAGAATTGTTTGCCCTCCATTAACTGTAGGCAAAATTGGTGCTATTGCGGTTCTTTTAAAGCCTTTCATTCTTCTTACCAAAATATGAGCCCCGGCTATTAAAGCTTGAGTAGCACCACTAGATACAACGGCATCGCTTTCATCTGTTCTTAAACTAGATAAAGCTACAACCATAGAAGAATCTTTGTGATTTTTTATTGCTTGAATCGGGTTTTTCTCCCCCATAGGAATAACATATTTTGCATCAATAACATTGATTCTCGTAGAATCAGTTAAATATTGAGATATAATCTCCGTGTCACCATAAAGAGTAATCTCGATATCCTTAATATTTTTTATCGCTAGCATTGCTCCTTCTATTTGTTCTTTAGGGGCAAAATCTCCACCCATAGCATCTACGCCAATTTTAATCATAAATTAACACCTCTTATTTATAAAGTATATCATAGTTTAATCTAAATTATAAGAATCAATTGTTTTTAAAACTTGTGAAACTAACCTTTTGGAAATAGGATCATTTTTGGATAATAATATTTTAGCATCTTCAAAAGCAAAATCTCGAAGTTCAATATCATTGATAATATTAGCGAACCGAAAATTAGGCACTCCAGATTGCATACTTCCAAAAACTTCTCCCGGACCTCTTATAGCAAGATCATACTCGCTGATTTCAAAACCATCATTTGTCGTTTCTAAAATTTTTAGTCTTTCAGTTTCCTCAAGCAAATCATTTACTACCAAGAAACAATGAGCAGAGAAATCATTTCTCCCTATCCTACCTCTTAATTGGTGTACTTGAGCTAAACCAAATGCATTTGCGTTAAAGATTATCATTGTTGAAGCATTTCTAATATTAACACCAACTTCAACTACGGTTGTTGAAATTAAAATCTGAGTTTGATTATCGTAAAACTTATTCAATACTTTTGTTTTCTCAATATCGGCCATTTTGCCATGCAAGATATCTGTTTTAGCCGTTGCAAACCGTTTATTGATAATATTTATCGCTTCTTCAACAGCAATATGATTGCGATTTTCATTATATTCGATAAGTGGACAGATAACATAAATCTGACGATTCTTTTTCAACTCATCTTCAATTACTTTAAAAGCAAATTCTAACTCTTCAAAATCAATTATCTTTGTTTCAATATTTTTTCTATTACTTGGTTTTTCTCTAATAGTGGAAACTTCAGTATTTTCAAACAGTGAGATTGCAAGGGTTCTTGGAATGGGCGTGGCGCTCATCATTAAGATATCAGGATTGATACCTTTTTGTCTGATTACTTTTCTTTGTCTAACACCAAAACGTTGTTGCTCATCTATTACAACAAATCCAAGATTGTCAAATGTAATCTCATCTTGAAGTAAGCTATGAGTACCGATTATTATGTCAATTATATGATTTTTAACATCACTAATGATATTTCTGCTTTCTGAAGGAGTGGTATCACTAGTCAACAAAGCAATTTTAACGTTAAATTTATTTAGATAACTTGTGAAAGTATCATAGTGTTGCTTTGCCAAAACTAATGTCGGAGCTAGAATTGCGACTTGATAATGTGCGGTCACCACAGCATAAGAACTGATAATAGCGACAATAGTTTTTCCTGATCCTACATCACCTTGTAATAAACGGTTCATTCTTGAATCTTTTTTGAAATCTATAAATATCTCATTTGTAACTTGTTTTTGATCATTGGTCATTTCAAAAGGCAATGTTGCGATAAGTTCTTTAACCTTCAATAAATCGTAATTCTTTTTGGGAGTAAAAATCCTTTCATTAAGTTTTTTAATTGCTTCTACCTTTATTGCAAACATCAAGAATTCTTCATAAGCCATTCGCTTTATTGCTAAATTAACGTCAGATAAATCTTCAGGTTTGTGGATTTTCTTTAGAATATTATTGATATTAGAAAATTTATGCTTATTTTTAAGATATTCAGGTAAGTTATCAGTTAATTCGCACCCATAATTTAGAATGTTTTCGATAATATTACTAACTCTATACTCTGTGATTTCATTTAAGTTATAGATGGGAATAATACCCTCTTTGTAATTGCTATAAAATACTATATTACTGGCCGAAAAGCTATTATAATTTTTTAAGAATTTTCCAGTTATAACTATTTCATTACCGGGATTTATTGAATTTGCTAAGTACTCTCTGTTAAAGATAGCCACACCAAAACTAATATTGTTGGATTTTACCAAAAAAGTAAGTTTAGTCAGTCTTTTTCGAATGTAATATAGTTTTGGTTTACTTTTGACTTCTACTCTCAATGATAAGTTTTTATCTAACTCGCGATTTTCTATATAATCCAGTGTATTTATTTCATATTTTTTAGGAAAGCAAAAAAGCATGTCTTCTACAGTCATGATTTTAAGTTCATGTAATTTAGATAGAGTTACTTTTCCTACTCCTTTTATTTCACTTAACTTCATTTATCTTCTACTTCCTAAAAATTAATAAATTGCACAATTCATTATATAAAAAAAAGAAGTATTGGACAATACCTCTTTATTAAATTTACTCAACAGATATGATATAAGAATAAATGTCTTGCCCACCATTGATAACATCAACTTCTAAACCAAATTCATCGTTGATAAAATCTAGCAAATCATCTACTTCAGATTTTTGAACATCTTTACCATACATAATTGTTACAATCTCAGAAGTTTCATCAGCTATTTTCTTCATAAGTTCTTTAACAACAGTTTCTCTGTCTGGGTTTGTATTAACAATTTGACCATTAAAAATTCCCATAAAGTCATCTTTTGTAATATCTATTCCGTTATTTTTTGAATCTCTTATCGCAAAGGTTACTTCACCTGTTTTAACTTTTTTAAGATATTCACTCATATCTTCGATATTGCTGTCGATTTCTTGAGTTGCATCAAACATGGTAAGAGCAGAATATCCTTGTGCAACAGTTTTTGCTTTTAAGACATGCAAATCTTTGTCTTCTATCATGTCGCGAGCTGTTTCTGCTGATAACATCACATTTTTATTGTTTGGTATAATTATTATGTGATCTGCATTAATTTGCTCAACAGCTTTAACGAAATCCTCTACAGAAGGATTCATGGTTTGTCCGCCATCAATAATGTAATCACAGCCCATTTCAATGAATGTTTCCTTTAAGCCTTTGCCATTAACAACAGCTACAATCGCATATTTCTTCTTGATTTTTGGAGCTACAGATAAACTATGATCATGGCCACAATCGCAATCGTCTTGCAAATCTGCTTCTTGATGAATTAATACCTCTGTATGTTGCAAGTTCATATTCTCAATTTTCAAATTAACGAAGAACCCGAAATGTTGTGCTAAATTCAAAACATCACCAGGAGTTTGTGTATGAATGTGAACCTTTAAAATGTTTTCGTCTTGAACAACAACTAGAGAGTTTCCTAGTGGTGAAATCATGTCAATGAAATCTTTTTGTGAAAATTCACTCATTTTTTCAATTTGCATAATAAATTCTGTACAATAACCGAAATCTTCACCCTCTTCATGTTTGTAATTAGTTAAGTCGACTTTATAATCGCCAGAAGGTTCTTGTTTATCTTCGTAAGTTTTACCCAATAAGCCATCTCTCATACCTTCTATAATTTCTATGAAACCAGCACCACCAGAATCAATAACACCAACTTCTTTTAAAACTGGTAATAAATCTGGTGTTCTTTTGAGAGACTCATGTAACTCTTTAATATATAATTCGAATAGTTCTTCAAAATCTTCAACATCTTCAAAAACCGAAATTGCTTCATCAGCCCCTTCTCTAGAAACTGTAAGCATTGTTCCTTCAACAGGATGAATTACAGCTGAATAAGCTTGTTCAACTCCGCTTCTCAACGCATGCGCAAAATCTTCAACATTAATTTCATCTTTTTCAACTAAACTTTTTGCAACACCGCTAAACAGTTGAGATAAAATAACTCCACTGTTACCTCTAGCTCCCATTAACATTCCCCTTGATAAAGCTTTTGCAACTTTGCCAATTGAAGTTTCATCAGATTGTCTAATGGCATTAGCGCCGGCAGACATAGTTGCTGACATATTAGATCCAGTATCTCCATCAGGAACAGGAAATACATTTAAATCGTTAATTCTATTCATATTGTTTTTTAATTTTACACTACCATTAATAATCAAATCTCTAAATAACTTACCATCAATTTTATTCGTAGACATATTAAATACTCCTTTAATTTTGTTTGGATATTTCATGTTAGACAATTTTTTAAAATTCAAAAAAAGCAATAGCATTATAACATAAGCATTTAAAAAAATCAATTATTTTGAATACACATGACGTAAACATAAATTTAATAATATTTTTCTTGCAATTTTACGTATATATGATAAAATAGTACTGCTGAAATCTTTAGAAGAAACGGAGTGATATCATGCCTAGAGTATGCAGTGTAACAGGTAAAAAATTTATGACTGGTAACAACCGTTCACATTCTTTGCACGCTACAAAAAAACAATGGAAAGCAAATTTACAAAAAGTTAGAATTATTGATGAAGATGGTCAAGTAAAACGTGTATACGTTTCTGCTAGAGCGTTAAAGTCTGGTAAAGTACAAAGAGCTTAAATTTTTAACCAAATACATTAAAGGAAAAGCAGATTAAATCTGCTTTTTTCTTTTCTATTTAAAAGTTACTTGAACACTGCTAGATAAAGAATTGTATTCCAAGGAATTATGATCTAGTGAATAGTAATAGACATTAATTGTATCACCAGCTTCGTAATTGTTGTAGACATATTGATAATAGTCAGATTGATTGGTGATATAAAAATTATCTATTCGATATATCACATCACCACTTTTTATTTCAGTTATTGATAAAGTGCTGTTATTTTGGATATCAATTATTATAAAACCAGAATCTATACCATTAGGTAATGTCAAAGTCACTTTATCCGTCCTTAGAACTCCATTTAGCGTTAAGTTGGATAATGAGACCTGGCCATCTTTATAAAAGGTTGCTACATCGTAATAGGTTGCCCCTAAACGAGGCATTATTGTATTAACTGTCAACGTACCAGTTTCAATTCTAGTAATAATTCTTTTAACCAAATCGATTGGAATAGCAAATCCCATGCCTTCGATATTTGTATCGGCATACTTAGAAACATTAATACCGACAACTTCACCAGAAAGATTATAAATTGGTCCACCACTATTACCTGGATTGATAGCAGAATCGTGTTGAATATAATCAATATACTGATTACTATCAACCTTTCTATTTATTCCCGATACTATTCCTAAAGTTACCGATCCAAAGAAACTAAATCCTTGCGGATTACCAGCAGCAACCACAACAGTACCTTTTGTAAGATCTGCAGAACTACCTAAAGTAGAAACTTGAATATTGGTTTTATCTGGTGCTGAGAAACTTAAGATAGCAATATCAACTTCAATATCATAACCTAATAAGGTAGCGACATATTGGGTTCCATCAGAAAAAGCAACAGCAAAGTTATTGCCTTCAGCTATAACATGTTCATTGGTAATAATATAATATCTATTAGAAGTTGAATCATATCTATAAACAACGCCAGAACCAACAGCTTGAACTTCAGAACCAAGGTAATTAACTATTCCTAAAACAGAATCATCAGCAATATCAACCACATCATAAATCATTTGTTGAAAATCATCGACATAAAGGCTCAATTCACTTTTGAGGAGCAGTTCAGCAGCTTTTGCCTCAACTTCAGCATAAATAGCGTCATAAAATTCGGCATCGATATCACTTATTATTTGGTTATAGACATCCTGATAAACATCAGCATAAACATCAGCATAAATCTGCGAAATTAAATCTTGATATTCATAGTAATAATATATTTTGCCAGTGTTGGTTGTTGTTTCGCTACCAGTATTTGTTAAATAAGTAGTTGTTTGAATTTCTGTATCTTGAGCATAAACAGTATAGGCACTAATTCCCATTAAAAATAAGAAACTAATGAATAAAATTATTTTTTTCATTGTACGGCCGCCTTTAATTCAATATTTTGAATTGTGATTGTTTCTCCGTTTCTTATTACTACTATATCCACAATATCGCCAACGCGATAAATAGAAAACTCTTCAACGAACTGTGTGCTTGTATCGATAACCACATCACCAATTTGAATTAAAATGTCGCCAGCTTGTAAATATCCATCCATAGATGAATTTTCACCAACCTCTATGATATAAAATCCTTTAGTAACACCATTTGGTAAAGTAATCTCATTTTGTAAGAAGAACGCTTCGTTATTCTTTATATCAACGAACCTAATGCCTAAAACTGGCTTTTGAATTGAATAACCAAGTTCTTCAATATCTGTTACAATTGCTTGAACCAGATTAGACGGTATTGCAAAGCCCATACCTTCAATATTAACTGCGGTCAATTTGATAACATTAACACCAATCAATTGACCTTGTAAATTAAATAAAGCCCCACCACTGTTGCCTGAATTGATTGCTGCATCATGTTGAATATAACCGACAAACATGTCGTTAACGCCATCGTTGTCAATATCAAAATGCCTTTTTAAGCCAGACACTATGCCAAATGTCATTGAACCGAAATAATTAAAGCCTGAAGGATGACCTACTGCTACTATCATTTCACCTTTTTGCAATGCATCAGAATCACCAAATTCTACTGTCTCATACTCGTTATCGGAGAAAAAATATAAAACAGCTAAATCAACTAATTCATCGACTCCGCGAAGAACGGCTCCTATTTCATCGCCGTTTTCAAAGACAACCGTGTATGAAGTTCCTTCTTCAACAACATGGTTATTAGTTAAAACATAATATTTATCGCCAACTTGTTTATAGATTACTCCAGAACCAACAGCTTGGATTACGCCGTTGCTATTGATATTTCGAATACCAACAACTGAGTTGGCTTGGTTTTGTTCAATCGAAAGAATCATATCTATAACTGAATCAGCAGAAATAGTAATATTTCCAGCCTCAACTTCTTGCATTAGTGAAGAAATAACTGAGTCGTATAATAATTGAAATCTTTCTTCGGAGATGTCATTCAACACTTCTTGTTTAACTTCTTCATATAAAGATTCATATATTCTTTGATATAAATCGGAAATGATTAAATCTTCGTTAATTGTATTAGGCGCAGTCGTATTAACGGGTGGCCTAGTTAAATAAGTTCTGGTTTCTATATCAATCGGACCGAAGATACCACCACAACCAATAAGTAAATTAACTAAAATTGCTACTGTAAAGAAAATTAACAGCTTTTTCATATAATTTATCCTCCTTGAGTATAAAACTAATCTGTAAATAATTTATTTTTTTTTAAACTACTTATCATCACTCATAACCACTAAAAGCTTGCCTTTGTTAAACTCAACAATGCCACTTCCTTCATTGGATACGCATAATGAATCATTAATACCTAGATAATAACTATCTAGATTAAACTTAAATCCTTGTAAAGTGAGATTAAAAACATCTTCTAAGGCGAAAAATGAAACATACTTTTTAAAATTATTAATTTCGTGTTTTCCTTTTTTTAACATAAAAATATAGTGATGATCATCTCTTAAAGAAAAATCATATTTGCATATCAAATTTAAATTTGCCAGCAAATGATCTATTCTTCCACTTATTCCGCCATAGACTTCAATATCGTCATAGTCCATATTGTTATAAATATAGTCTAGAGCATATGCTATATCAGTCATGTTTTTGTCTTTTTCTAAATGAATTATATTTTTACATTTATCTTTTATTTTATTAAACACATCAACATTTATCGAATCAAAATCACCGACAGCTAAATCAATTTGTTTATTGATGTCCAAAAGATACTCTAATCCCGAATCTATTCCAACTAAAAATTCGTTAGCCTCTTCAAAATACAAGGATTTGAAATTGTAGGTGTTAGGTCCGCAAAAAATCTTAATTTTTTTATACATTTTCTAATTCCTCGATTAAAGAATTACGATCTGAACTTTTAAATAAAAATGATCCAACAACAATTACATCACAACCAGCATTCCTTACTCTTTTAGCGGTTTTGAGATTAATTCCTCCATCAACCTCAATATAATAATGGTAATTGTAATCAAGTCTTTTCTGATGTAAATAATTTATTTTATTTATAGAGTCGAAAATAAATTCTTGACCGCCTCTTCCTGGTTCAACACTCATAATTAGGATTAAATCAAGGTGAGGTAGCAGGTCATTTAAAACATCAACTTTTGTGTCAGGTTTAATTGAAATACCTGCTAAAACACCTTTTTCCTTAATAAGCTTTATTAACGCTAAAGGATCGTCTGTAGCTTCATAATGAAAAGTTATCACATCCGCACCTGCATTAACATAGTTAATAAAATAATTTTCCGGATTTTCAATCATTAGATGAACATCAAAGAACTGCATGCTATATTGCTTAACTTCTTTGACAAGCTTATCGTCATATGTTTGGTTCTTAACAAACCTTCCGTCCATAACATCAAAGTGCAACCACTTAGCTTGATCGACAGATAAAATTTCTTCTTTAAGTTTATTAAAATTAGAACTTAAAAACGATGGTGAGCATATCATTTATCATCCCTCCTATAAATAGGTTTTTGTGATTTTATCTCTTGATATATGAAAAGATAATTCTCGTATCTTTCCTGAAGAATTTCTCCTTTTTTATAACCATCAATAACCGCACATCCAGGTTCATGTATATGAGTACATTCATAAAATTTGCAATTCTTGCTTAATTCGAAAAAATCAGGATAATAATATCTCAATTGATCCGCTTGATAATCGATAAATTCCAATTTTGAGAAACCCGGAGTGTCAGCAATAAAGCCTTCGCCAAATCTAATCAGTTCTACATGTCTTGTGGTATGTTTTCCACGGCCTAAAGCTTTAGAAATTTCATTAGTTTGAATGTTTAAACTTGGATCGATTGTATTTAGTAGTGTGGATTTTCCGGCTCCTGTCTGTCCAGCTAAAACATTGACCTTATTTTTGGTTATCTTAAGTATATCCTCGACGCCTTCTTTTGTCTTAGCGCTAAAATATATTATAGAATAAAATTTTTCGTAATAATTTATTTTAGCTTTTAAAGCCTTCATTTCACCATCATCTAATAAATCAATTTTAGTTATTATTATAATAGGCTTGATATCATTAGCTTCAATCAAAGTTAAAAATTTATCTAGTAACAAGAAACTAAAATCTGGCTTTTTTGCAGAATTAACCAGTAAAACTTGATCAACATTCGCAATCATCGGACGGTACAGGTCGTTAATTCTTGTTTTCATATCAATAATTGAATCTTCGTTGAATACTACTAAATCTCCAACCTTAGGTTGGATGTTTTTGTAACGAAAAATACCTAAAGGTTTTAAGACATAAGTATTGTTTTCATCATCAATAACTGTATATAAAGCTCCGATTAATTTAATGATTCTTCCTTCTTTTTCCAATATTACCACCTGTGCTAATAATTAAATATATTATATCATGAAACCAGTTTAAACTATATACTCAAAGCGCAAAAAAAAGAAGGCTTAGCCTTCTTTAATTTAAAATCTTTCAAGATGTCTCTTAAAATATGCTTGAGAATGATCACAAACAGGACAAATATTTGGAGCTTTTTTACCAAAGTGAAGATGTCCGCAGTTTGTACAAATCCATACTTCTGAATCATCATTAGACATAAAGGCCTCATCATTTCTTAATCTTTCCAGTAAAGCTTGATATCTTTCTTCATGACGTTTTTCAATTTCAGCAACTTTTTCAAAAAGGAAAGCTATTTTTTTGAAGCCTTCTCCTTTTGCCGTTTCAGCAAAACCTTTGTACATTTCTGTCCATTCATAATGTTCGCCATCCACACCATCTTGTAAATTCACATTCGTTGTTGGAATGTCGCCATCGTGTAATAACTTGAACCAAATTTTGCTATGTTCTCTTTCGTTAATAGCTGTTTCTTCGAAAAATTCAGCTACTTCAACATACCCTTCTTTAATAGCCTTAGAAGCGTAGAAGGTATATTTGTTTCTTGCCATTGATTCTCCAGCAAAAGCTTCTAGTAAATTTTTTTCTGTCTTACTGCCTTTTAATTCCATCCTTTTTTCCTCCTTTAATCTCCAAATGTTATTCCTATGTCTCTAGCTGCATTAACCAAATCACCATGAGGGTTGACTATTCTTGCGCCACCAGTACTAGTTTGACCTGTCCTGCCAGATCCAACAACTTCTTCAATTCTGACAGAATCCATTCTATCATTTTGGATTATAACCATTCTGCCAAATTCATTGCGTCCAATCATATCTACTGCGTAAGAACCATATTTTGTACTTAAAATTCTATCAAATGTATTTGTAACTCCACCTCTTTGAATATAGCCTAAAGATGTAACTCTAATATCTTGCCCGGTCACAGGTTTAACCACTTTTTCTAGTTGTGCAGCTAGTATTTCACCAACACCACCTAATTTTACTGAGTCAGGACTATCTTTATCCAATTTTTTTATTGTAACATCGCCATCAACTGGTTTAGCCCCTTCACTGACACAGATAATAGTAAATTTTGATCCACGATTATAACGTTCAAAAATAGTTTTAGCTACCGAGTTTACATCATAAGGAATTTCAGGGATGAGAATTACATCAGCTGACCCAGCTATACCGCCCTCTAACGCTAACCAGCCGGCATTTCTTCCCATTACTTCTAGAATCATTACTCTATCATGTGAATAAGCTGTTGTATGTAAAGCGTCTAGGCTTAACATAATGTGATCCAATGCAGTGCTATAACCAAATGTGATTTCGGTAGCAGGGACATCATTATCAATTGTTTTGGGAATACCTACAACATTAACTCCTTTTCTAGCAAAATCTCTTGCAGACGTCAATGTCCCATCACCACCGATAATTATCAGCGCATCAATATTATGTTTCTTTAAATTTTCAACAGCAACATCAGAAACATCCTTATAAACGACTTTACCTTTGTCATCAACTGTTTTAAAGTTAAATAAATTGTCTTTATTGCTCATCTTCAAAACCGTTCCACCTTGATGGAAGATTCCAGCAACAGTTTTTAAATCTAGTTTGATAAAATCATCTGTATATAAGCCGTGATACCCACCCATAAAGCCGATAACTTCATATTTATATTTTAATATCGCCGACTTAACAACAGCTCGTATTACTGCGTTTAGACCTGAACAGTCTCCCCCGCCAGTTAATAGGGCAATTTTCTTAATTTCTTTTTTCATTTTTCCTTCACCTTTATCCTTTAAATAAACAATATCATTTTACCAAAATATTGCCTTTCAGTCAAATGTTTTTGAGACCTACTTCAAGTTTTTCAAACGCAATTGTCCACAGGCTGCATCAATATCTGAACCCATTTCTTTTCTTAATGTCACGTTGATGCCACGTTTAATTAGTTGTTGATAAAACTTGTCTGCTCTTTTTTCATCTGTTTTTTCATAAACAAATTCATTTACAGGATTATAAGGAATTAGATTAACATAGCAATTAATTCCCCTAATTAAATCACTTAATTCATTAGCATGTTCAATATCATCATTTACACCTCTCAGAAGAATATACTCAAAAGTGATTCTTCTTTTGGTCAAATCAAAATAATCTTTTGAGGCCTCGATAACTTCATTAATAGGATAGACTTTATTTATTTTCATCAATTTACTTCTTAAGATATTATTTGGCGCGTGCAAACTAATAGCAAGATTTGCTTTAATATCCTCTTTAGCAAATTCATATATTTTAGGAACAATGCCACAAGTTGATACTGTTATGTGTCTAGAGCCGATTTGTAAACCATGTTTATAATTGACTACTTTAATAAAATTCATAACATTGTCATAATTATCAAAAGGTTCACCCGTACCCATGACAACAATATGGGTGATTTTAATATTTTTAATCTCTTGAACTGTAATAATTTGTAAAACTAGCTCGGCAGTTGTCAAGTCTCTTTGTTTATTTACTAGGCCTGAAGCACAGAAACTGCACCCCATTGAACAACCAGCTTGAGAGGTGACGCATAGACTCAAACCGTAATCATGTTCCATTAAAACCGATTCAATAACTATTCCATCATGAAGCTTAAATAAAAATTTGTCTGTTCCAGTATTAGACATTTGCTGAGTAACTAATTCTAAAGTATCAAAACTGAAGCATTCCTGAATAAAGTTTTTCAAGTCCTTAGAAATATTTGTCATGCTTTCGGGATCTTTAACATTATTCTCATAAACCCACTTATATAATTGATCAGCGTTATATGCTTTAAATCCATTTTTTACCAATAACCCTTTTAATTCGGATATTGAATAATTATAAATTTGTTTTTTCACTATTTACTCCTTTTTCTAGAAACGACTATAATCGCTAGTAAATAGAATACCACACCACTCACTAAAAGGTAAGCAATATGTATCATATTGCTCAAGAACTCACCATTAACTTTATAAGATATGCCTAAGAGAATTTTAAATTCTTCAGGCAAGTATTCTAGATCCACCACTTCATTAATCATTACTTTTCGTAAAAGAACGCCTGAATGAGATAAAGGGAATATCTTTATCATTGTTTGAACACCGCTAGGGAGATTACCTATTGGTATATAGATACCCATTAAAAACCCGATCAAAGTCCCGATTATTGAACTGGCTGTACCAAAGGCGTTTTGGCTTTGGATAAATGACATAATAAGAAATATAAAAGCCGAACTAGAAAAGACTGATAATAATATTAAACCTAAAACTTTAAACATCGCCGAAAACGAAAGAATAGAACCGCCTTCAATATAGATGTAAAGTTCACTCAATATAAGGGTCAAACTACTCATTATAGTTCCTACAATCATTGCAGAGATTACATATGAAAGTACTAACTGCCATCTTTTAATTGGTGATACTTTAAAGTCCCTAAGTTTCTTTAAGGCAGTATCTTCAACCATGATTCCAAAAGCGCCATTACAGGTGGTAATTGTTGTCACAGAAATTACTCCAGCCATAATCCAACTTGTAACTAACGGCCCAGAGTAAGTACCAACTTCATCTGTAATATATCCAATCATCATATCCCCTAAAAAGATTACATAAAGTCCAATAATTATGAATACACCCAATAAGGAAAAGAATACAGAGGTTTTATCCCGAAAATAAAGTTTCAAATTTCTTTTTATTAAATTAATAATCATTCTCTTATCTCCTTCCCAGTAATATTGATAAAAGCATCGTCTAGTGTACCATTTAAAACTTGGAAGGATTCGATGTTATCTTTAATTTCGTTAATAATTTTGATACTATCAAGCGTGTGTTCTAATTTAATGGTATAAATATCTATCTGTTTTTCATAAGATAAATTACTTTTTTCAATATATTGTTCAAATTCTTTTTGATTAATAGGCTTTATTTTAAGGACATCTTTAGAGAATTGATCTTTCAAATAAGAAGGAGTCCCTTTAGCAACGATTTCTCCATTATCAATGATAACAACATAATCAGCCATGTCTGCCTCCTCCATATAGTGAGTTGTTAGAAAAACAGTCATGTTTTCTTCTTTTTGAAGATGCATTATTGTGTTCCAAACATTTTTCCTCGTTTGCGGATCTAAACCAGTTGTTGGTTCATCAAGAAACAAGATCTTTGGAGCGTGCAAAAGTGCCCTAGCAATGTCAGTTCTACGCTTTTGTCCACCCGATAAACTACCATATCTTCTACTAGCAAGATTTTCAATCCCTGTGACTTCCAAAGCGTTTTTTATTCTCTCTTCAAGAACCTGTTTTGATAATTTATAGAAACTACCTCTTGTTTCAAGGTTCTCTTTAACAGAAAGCAATGGGTCAAGAACTCCTTCTTGAAAAACGATACCAATAGAACTTCTGATTGCATCTTCATTCCCGCCCAATTTTATTCCACTTATCTCAACATCACCTTCGTCTTTTGTAAGTAAAGTAGAAAGAATGTTTATAGTCGTGGTTTTACCAGCCCCATTAGGCCCTAAAAAAGCAAATAGACTGCTTTTTTCAACATAAAAATCAATCCCTTTAACAGCTTTAACATTTCCATAACTTTTATGAAGGTTGACAACATCAATAATTTTTTCCATAGATCCTCCGTTGTGTTAAAATTCGTTTAATTATATCATGATTTTCTTACCACATAAATAACTACAAAAAATAAAATCATTATCTTATTAAAATTTCACAAAAAAAATATGAGAAATTTCTCATATTTTTAAGTATTTAAATTTTTTTACCTGTTATTCTGATTCTTGGATCAACTATTGACAATAGAATGTCAGCGAACAACGAAGTAACCATTATCGTTCCATATAAAAAAATGCCGATGGCAACAACAACATTAATATCTATGTAAAGATAACTATACATACTTGTTGGCATAATAATTGAGTCAAGGAATAAGTTTGCAATACCTTGAATATTATAAACTGATTCAATGAAGAAGCCCATGCCCAAAACAAAAACAAAAGTGGGAATAATTTGGGGAATAACTGTCACTAATGAATCTTTTAAAGCATGTCTATAAATTGCTTGTCGTCTTGTTAAACCTTTAGCTCTTAAAAGAATAAAATAATCTGTGTTTAGATTCTCGATAATTTCACCCCTAACCATTTGAGCAAATTTTCCGGTTGGACCTATAGAAAGAGCTATAACCGGTATTATCATACCTTCTAATTGTTTAATAAAAGGGGCACTATAATAGGGCTCTTGAGGTACAATTAAATCCCATTTGTATCCAACATACATTACAAGAAAGAATATTACGGTAAAAGAGGGTATAGCATTAAAAATCATTGCAAATCCCGATATTAACATATCAGCTATCTTGTTTCTTTTAGAAGCAGCAAACACTCCCAAGAAGACACCTAGAGGGACATAGATAAAAAGTGAAGTAAAATTGTATTTTAAAGAGATTAAAAGTTTACGCCCGATTAACTGCCAAACATCAACACCCCTTATCGAAGTGCCAAAATTCCAATCTCTAACAATATTTAAAAAATAGATTTTAAAATTATCCCAAGCAACCACCACAGTCTCAGAAAAAGATAATCTGGTCCATTTAATCATCATTGATACAGTTAAAATCATATATGTAAGGGCTAAAACAACAAGCATACTAACCGCTATCAAGACTACTCTTTTCACAATATATTTAAGCATAACCTACCTCGTAACATCAAATCGTGTCTTTAAACATTTTACAAAATTATCAACTAATAATCAATGGCTTTTATAAAATTGACATACTCAAAAGAAAATGACCAATTAATGGTCATTTAACTTCTTAATTCAGCATTTAAATCTAATTTCAAGTTTTCAAGAATTTTATCAATCTGATTATCGACTTCTTTAGTTTCTAAAGTCCGGTTCGAGCTTAGAAACTCTAACGTCAAAGCAATTGATTTTTTATTTGATAATGTTTTATCAAAATAAACGTCGAAAATATCTATGGAATTAAGGATTTTTTTGCTAGTTTTGTTGATTGAACTAATTATATCTTCAGCGGTAATATCATTCTTTACCAATACAGCAATATCTCTTTTTATACTTGGATATTTTGTTATTTCTTGATAAAGATGAGTATTTTCATCAGAAAGATTTAATAATTCATTTAAACTTAATTCACATACATAAACATCTTTTATTCCTATTTCGTGTTCTTCCTCCGGATGTAATTTGCCTAAGAATCCAATAACTTTTCCTTTTACTGATAAGATAGCACTTATTCCTGGGTGTAGATTTGGAAGTTCTTTTGGACTAACAGAAATTATGTAATCAGGTACTTTCAACTGTTTTAACAATGTTTCTAGTAAGCCTTTAAGATGGTAAAAATCAACAGATTGATCTTGTTTCTGCCATGTTGAAAAATCTAATTTCCCATGCATTAAAATTGCAAGTTTTTCGATTTCATTATCTTCAAAATAGGCATTGGCCAGTTCGAATATCATTATGTTTTCGATTTTTCTTGATTTGTTGTAGACAAGAACGTTGAGTAATGATGGTAACAGAGAATGCCGTAAATATTCTCTCTCTTTGGTAAGAGGATTCATTATTCTAATTGCTTTTGTTGTTGATTGATCAAATTTGATTGCCGCTTCTTGTGAAGCTAAAGAATAAGTTTTAGTTTCAGTAAATCCTCGACCAACAAAGTAATTCCTTATCGCTCTTTTAGTTTTTTGTTTTCTATTTAAACCGCCTTGGGTTGGCGTAATTGGAATCGTTAATGGAATTTTATCATAGCCATGTATTCTTACTATTTCCTCGATTAAATCTTGATAACTTTCCATTGGTCTGCGTGAAGGAATAGACACTTTAAAGTTATCACCCTTTAATTTGAACTTGAATCTCAACCTTTTTAGGATGTCTTCAACTATCTCTTCTGAATAACTATATCCAGTTACAGAATTTAACTTTTCCAGGCTTAAATTAATTATTTTATTTTTAATTTTTACTGTGTTGTAATAACTTGGAAGCCCCACAACAATAGCGTTTGCGTATTCAGCGAGAAGTTCGCAAGCATAGTTTAAAGCTTCCAAGGTTTGATAAGGATCAACCCCTTTTTCAAACCTTGATGAGGATTCACTTTTAAGATTTAAACGACTAGCAGTCTTTCTAATTTTTACTGGATTAAAAATTGCACTTTCCAGCAAAATTCTTTTTGTACTATCATCAATTTCGGTTTCGAGCCCACCCATAACACCTGCTAGAGCAATCGGTTTTTTACCATCAGTTATAACAATGTCGCCAGCGACTAATTTTCTCTTTTCTCCGTCAAGTGTTAGTATTGTTTCATTTTCTAAAGCTTCTCTGACAATAATTCTGTCACTTTGAATTTTGTCATAATCAAATGCGTGTAAAGGTTGTCCATATTCTAGCATTACATAATTTGTAATATCAACAACATTATTTATTGGTCTAATACCACATGCTAGAAGTCTTGACTTCAACCAATAAGGGCTATCTTTAATTTCAACATTTTCAAGAGTTTGCCCGTAATATACTGTACTATTTTTTGTTTGAGTAAAAATACTCACTGGGTTTTCGGAAGTTTCTCTTGTTACTCTTGGTTCAGCTAAATCTAAATTAAGATTCATCATACATGCTGTGTCATAAGCCACTCCCCTAATTGATAGAAGATCAGACCTATTAGCAGTCAGATCAAGATCCAAGACATAATCATCTAAATGAAGATATTTAATTGGATCTTCACCTGGAATAGCATCAAAACCTAAAACATAAATACCTTTTTCTTCGTTGTCGAATTCTTGAATGCCTAGTTCCGCTAAAGAACAAATCATTCCGTTGGATTCTACACCTCTAATTTTTGCTTTTTTTAGTCTGAAATTGCCAGACAAAACTACTCCAACTTTCGCTACAATTACTTTTTGATCAGCAGCTACATTTGGAGCTCCACAAATAATTTGGAGTTCTTCATCACCAACATCAACAAGACAGACACTTAATTTGTCAGCATCTTCATGTTTTTTTAAAGATTTAACGTGACCAATTACTAAACCGTCTATGTCTATCAATTTGTTTAAGCCAGCAACTTCTTGGCTCATTAAGTTGAATTTTTTGACTAAAACATCTTTATCAATATTTTGGTCAAAATATTGATTAAGCCAATTTAATGATACTTTCATTTGTAATCACCCCTTAAAATTGCGAATTAAATCGAAGATCATTAGTGTAAAGCAATCTAATATCTTCAATTCCGTGTTTCAACATTGCGACACGTTCTATACCCATTCCTAAAGCAAAGCCTTGAAATTTCATAGGATCATAGCCAGCAGCTTTTAATACATTATTGTTTACCATTCCGGCTCCTAAAATTTCTATCCAACCTGTGTTTTTACACATTGGGCATCCGGAACCATTACATTTAAAACAACTTACATCAACTTCGACAGATGGTTCTGTGAATGGAAAGTAAGATGGTCGCAGTCTAATTTCCCGATTTTCACCAAAAAGTTTTTTAGCAACTAAAAGTAAGGTTCCTTTTAAGTCGGCTAATGTCGCTTTCTCATCAACTACCAACGCTTCTATTTGCATAAACTGGTGCGAGTGTGTTAAGTCGTCGTCATCCTTTCGGTAAACAACGCCAGGACAGATAATCTTTAATGGTTTTTGTGCAGCATTTTCTAAAAGACTTCTAACTTGAACAGGAGATGTATGAGTTCTTAATAATAAGTCTTCAGTTATATAAAATGAATCTTGCATTTCTCTTGCTGGATGATCTTTAGGTAAGTTTAGCATCTCAAAGTTGTAAAGATCAGTCTCAATCTCTGGCCCTTCTTTAATTTCATAACCTAAACCAACAAAAACATCTTCGATTTCTTCAATCGTTTTTGTTAAGATATGTTTATGGCCTAATGCGAGATTTTTTCCTGGTAGACTGATGTCAATCGTTTGAGATTTTAGTAAATCATTAATTTTTTGAGAATCAATGATTTGTTTTTGTTCATCAATCAAAGCAGATATTTCTTGTTTAGCTTCATTAATGATTTTACCGAAAAGTGGTTTTTGATCACTAGATAAATTCTTTAAATCTTGCATCAAATCATTAAATTCACTTTTCTTTCCTAAATACATTGCTTTAATGTCCAATAGTTCATTAATAGTTTTACAATTTTTTATAGCTTCTGTTGCTAGTGAGGTTATTTTTTTTAGTTTTTGTTCCATCATCTTATCTCCTTTTATTAAACAAAAAAATCGCCCTATTAAGGGCGATTATATTAACCGTGGTACCACCTTAGTTCTAGTAAATACTAGCACTTAACTTATCTTTAACGCAAGATTTACGGAGATGATTAATCTCACTCAAAAGCTGAATTCATTAGATTTGGATTAAATGCTCACAGCTAAAATACATTTTTCTCTTGAACCCAAACTTCCTAATTACTACTGCCTTATCATTGTGTTAATTATATTATAACAAAAATTCAGTTTAAAGCAACTCAATATTGTCATCTTCTCGATGTAATAGCAAGTAGTCTCAGCATTTCTATATATATCCATACAATGGTAACCATCAAACCTAAAGATAAAATCCACCCGACTTGATGATCAGCTCCTGAATCAACAAAATCTTTGATTCTTTGAAAATCCCATAATAAGAAAAACGCTGATAAGCCTGCAGATAAAAAGACTACGATGTAATATAAGCTGCCAATATTTAAAAAGATTGATAATAAACTCATGATGATGACACTAATTAAAGCAACAACTAGAAATGATGCGAATCTTTGATTTACTTTAATGATATTTGTTGAGAATAACAAAAGCATAACGATGAATACAATAAATGTTGTGCCGATCGCTGTAGGAACGATACCTTCATATAGTGATGCATATAATAACGAAACGATACCTAATATCAATCCTTCTGCCATCGCATAAATGACAGCGAATACCGGTGCTAATCTAACTGATCTCATTCCAATTATAACCGCTAGAAAAGCAATGACCATTGCGCCAATCAGCCAACCAAAATTAATATTTTCTAAATTTTCTAAGGCTAAAAAAGCAGAGACAGCAGCAATTGCTAATAGAAATATTGTTTTTAGTGCAATATTTGTGTAAGTAACTGGTCTATCACTAACATATGTGTATGTGCTAGCTTGTCTAAATACTGGATTTGAACTTCCCATTCTCATAAATGTACCTCCTAAAATATTTTGATAATATTATAATATAAATTTATGAAGATTTCATGAAGATTTTAAAAATCAAAGATAGAAATCTGATTTTTATCAATCATGCCGTTGAAGGCACCTAAATCTTCAAGTTTTTCAAATAATACATTGGATAGTTTTGTACGATTTTTAATATCTTGTTTTGAAATAAAGGCTTTTTCTTTTCGGGCTTCAACAATGGATTGTGCTGCTTTTTCCCCCATTGAATCAATAACGATAAAAGGTAATATTAAGGATTTTTTATCTTCTGATATAACAAAATCTTTTACCTCTGATTTATACAAATCAATTGGTTTAAAGCTAAAGTTACGTTTAACCATTTCTAAAGCTACTTCTAAAACAGTTTGTAAGTCTTGTTCGCGATTTGATGCTTCTTTGCCTTTTGTTTTGATTTCATTAAGTTTTTCAATAATAGCAGTCTCGCCACCATATAAAACATCAACATCAAATGTTACAGCTCTTTTTGAAAAATATGCTGAATAGAAGTATATTGGTTGATAGAGTTTAAACCAAGCAATCCGCATAGCCATTAAAACATAAGCTGTTGCATGAGCTTTAGGGAACATATACTTAATTTTTGAACAGGACCATATATACCATTCCGGAACATTATATTTCCGCATTTCGTCGGCGTAACTTGCCCATTTATTTGGATTAGAAATGGCTTTGCCTTTTCTGACAAATTCCATGATTTCGAAAGCTAAATTCGGATTTAATCCATATGAAATCAAATGAACCATAATATCATCTCGACAACCGATGATATCTTTAAAATCAACTTTACCAAATTCGCGGTTTTTTCCTAAAACTAAAGTTTGAGCATTACCGTACCAAACATCAGTTCCATGTGACAATCCAGATATTTTTACTAAATCAGCAAAAGATTTAGGTTTTGATTCTGAAAGCATTCCTCTAACAAAATTTGTTCCTAATTCTGGGACACCATAAGATGCTACATCAGACATAATATCGTCACTGGTGAGTCCTAAAACTTCTGTACCAGATAACATCCGATAAACATCGTTATCGTCGATAGGGATGTCGTTAGGGTTGTTAAAAGGGAAATCTTCCGGGTTTTCTTTGACTAAATCCATCAAGTAACGAATTACCGTTGGATCATCATGACCCAAAACGTCTAATTTGAAAAGATTGTTTTCAAAGGAATGGTATTCGTAATGAGTTGTTTTCCAAGATGTGTCTTTTGAATCGCCTGGATATTGAATTGGAGTAATATCGAAAATACTCTTATTATTTGGCACGACAACAATACCACCTGGATGTTGGCCAGAACTTCGTTTCGAACCTTCAATCCCTTTGGCAAGTCTCGCTATTTCAGCATGTCTAACAGTTACAGGCTCTAAGCCTTGTCTTTTTCTTTTTAAATTAAGTTTTGTGTAATAATCTTTAACCATTGCAAATGAGGTTTTAGCGGCACAAGTACCGATGGTTCCCGCTCTAAATGCATAATTAACTCCAAATAACTTTCTAATATATTCATGTACTTCGCTTTGATATTCACCAGAGAAATTAAGGTCAATATCTGGGGTTTTATCTCCTTTAAAACCTAAGAATGTTTCGAAAGGTATATCATGTCCATCACGATTTAGTTTCGTACTACATATAGGACATTCTGCCTTTGGTAAGTCCCATCCACAATCAGTGTTTTCAAAGACGTCATGATATTCTTTTTCAAAATCGTTTTCACCATATAATTGTCTCTCTTCTTCTGTCTTTTTAAAGGCGTGAAAATGACATTTCGGACATACATAATGTGGCGGCAATGGATTAACTTCCGTTATACCCATTAATGTTGCAACAAACGATGAACCGACAGAGCCTCTTGAACCAACAAGATATCCATCATCAAGAGATTTTTTTACTAATAGATGAGAAATATAATAAATAGTTGAAAAATGATGTTCAATAATACTTGAAAGTTCTTTTTCAACTCTTTGTTTAACGATAGCTGGCAGAGGATTACCATATAGTTTATAAACTCTTTCATTAACCATATGTTCTACTTTAATTTTAATAGAAGGCACACCTTTTTCAGCTAAAAATTCATCTGTTGGTGCATACAGTGCATCAGGTATAATTTGAACATCAGCGACTAAGTCAGCTACTGCTTGGGAATTTTTAACAACAATTTCGTAAGCTAAATCAGTCCCTAGGAAGGAGAATTCTTCCATCATTTCTTCAGTAGTCATAAAATACTGATTGGGTTTTAATTCTTTATAATATAAATCATGGAAACCGCCACCACCAACTAGCGGTGTGTTAATCATAATTTCTCGATATTTATAATCGCTTGGATCTAAATGGTGGACATCACCGGTTGCGACAACCGGAATGTTTAATTCTTTACCAACTTCAACAATTTTTTTAATAACTCTTTGGATAACGTTTTTCCAATTTGGTGTTTCTGTTTCCATGAAACGAAAGTAACTTAAAGGCTGTACTTCTAAATAATCATAATATTTAGCTTCTTTTACAAGTTCTCTTCTAGTTTTATTAATAGCTACGTCAAAAAAGCTAGAATTGAAACAGCCACTAGATACTAATAGTCCATCTCTGTGTTTATCGAGGTAATTCTTTAAAACCTTAGCTTCACGATCATAATAGGTCGTTAATCCTTCAGACAAAATCATATAAAGGTTTTTAAGTCCAACTTGTTCTCTAACCATTAAATTTATATGTTTTGGATAAGGAAATTTATATACCTCTTTGTGATCAATTACAAGATTTAGATCTTGAAAACGATTAAAACCTTCTTTTCGCAATTGCTTAACAAGATGTAAGAAAATTTCAAATAGTGCTTTCGTGTCATTGATTGCTCGATGGTGACCATCAAGATTTACTTTATAATATCTACTCATACTCTTAAGATCAAAACGAGATTTATTAGGTATCAAAGCTTTAGCTAACATTAAAGTGTCGATTGAAGGATTAATTTTATTATCAATTCCTAATTCTCGGTAGTTATAAGCTAAAAAATCCACATCAAAATCGGCGTTATGAGCAACTAACACACAGTCTTTAGAAAAGTCATGGAAATCTTTCAATACTTCTTTAAGTTTTCTTTTACCTTTTAACATTGAATTATTGATTTTTGTAAGATTTTCAGTAAATTTAGAAATAGTCATTTCTGGGTCAATTAGTTCTGAAAACTCACCTAAAATAGCACCATTCTTAACTTTAAGTCCAGCTATTTCGATGATGGTATCATAGTTAAGAGACAAGCCGGTAGTTTCAATATCAAAAATGACATAGGTCATCTCAGATAAAAGACCTTGGTGTTCACCTCTGGTGATTGTAATCTCTTCATCGTTAACATAAACAAGTTCTAATCCATAAAGTGGTTTAATAGGTTTGTTTTTGACGTATTTTTCTAATATTGGGAATGATTGAACTGAACCGTGATCACTAACACCAATAGCTTGATGACCATAAGTTAATGCTCTATCAACATAATCTTCTATCTTATTAACACCATCTAAAGTAGACATTTTAGTATGTAAATGTAACTCCACACGTTTGTGTTCATAGTTATCTTCACGGCGGTTATTATCGATTTTTCCTTCTGAACGAGCGATATTAAGAATACTAAGAGTAACTTCGTTGAAATAACTGTCATATTGAGCATAGCACTTAGCTTTAACGCCCATTCCTTCTTCAATTTCTTTGAAAAAATCCAAATCTGTCGGTTTGGTTTTTCGTTTACTCAAATAGATGGAGTCAACTCCATCAGTAATTATTAATTTAACGCTTGAATTATTGTTTGAATCATTGATTTCATTTTCGACGACAATACCTTCGACATAAATAATAGCTTTTCCAGAGTTTCTTTCTCTAAACTCTTCAAATTCTATTTCAGTTTTAGGGATTGTTGTGATATCGGTAAAATCTTCAAAATCATTATTATGGTTTAAGGTTATATATTTTACTTCATTAGAATTCAACAATTCTTTACTTTCTTTGATGAAGACATCATTATTCTTCTTTATTTCATCTTCGATTGAATCTTTACTATCGTCGATTTCTATGCTTATTTCAATATTAAATCCGAGTTTTTTCATCTGTTCTTCGATATTAACTCGATAAATTTGTGGTGATACAGCTCCCTTTGGAACATAAATCTTAATTAGATTTTCTTCTATATCTTTATCATATTCTTTTAACGGAAGAATTCTCTTGTCATCCTTGGCAATACAATCAATGGCGAAATCATAATAATCTAGAATTTCACCATCTATATCAAGAAATTTGATTTGATAATCAACCATTTTCAAACTTGTGTAGATTGTCGGCAAATTTGTAAGTTTTTGCATGAAATTCCTGAAGTGCATAATCGGAATAATTCTTTCAAACACTAAGAAAAAGGTCCAAGTATCCTTTATCTTGTCTACTTCAACCGCTTCAATCTGACAATATTCTTCAATGATTTTATCCTGTAAGTCAAGTCGTTCTAGTAATGCTTTTATCTTATCCAAAATATCATCTCCAATAACTATTTTATTATAACATATTAAATCAAATTTTTAAGAGCTAAAAAAATTAAAAGATAAAAAAAACAGCCGAGGCTGTTCTTTAAAATTTTGCGCTTACTTTTCCTGCTAAAATTTCTTCTAGAGCTTGTCCAACAGCTTTTACGCACTTGTTATTAACTGATGAATAATTATCACTTTTAATAATTTTTGCTCTCTTAGCTGCTATATAAGCCAATTTGTACTTTGAATCAACTACTTCCAATAAGTCGTCGATTGATGGGTAACGTAACCCTTCATGATTTACTAGTTTGTTTTGTTTGCCTTCATCTTCATTTTCAAAAACCATGTCTCCTGTTTCATAATCTCCATAAGAATAAGATTGAAAATTGAACTCTTTTGGATCATATTTCGGATTTGCTTTTGAACTTTGTGCATCTTGTTCAAAATTTTGGTCATTATCTGGTTTTCCAAGTAGCTTTTCTTTTATTTTGAGAAGCTTTTCTTGGTTTAAATCATGTCTGTCTTTAGTCATTCTTTCCCCTCCAGGAGTTTATAATATTTATGAATTGACCTTTCGGTCTTCGCATGTTCCGCTCTAATGATAGCAAAAATTCTATCAGCGGCATTAAAAACTTCATCATTCACTACTATATAATCATATTTATAAGCAAGATGAAATTCTCTCTCGGCTTTATCAATTCTTTTTTTAATTGTCTCTAAAGTGTCTGTTCCGCGATTCTTTAATCGATCGATTAAAACGTTTCTTGATGGTGGTACAATAAAAATAAATACTGCTTCAGGAGTCTTTTCTCTAACTTGTAGAGCTCCGTCAACTTCAATTTCAACAATTACTTCTTTTCCTTTTTCCATCATTTTTTCAATATAATCTATCGGTGTTCCGTAATACTCACCGACAAATTCAGCATATTCTAAAAACCCATTGGCTTTGATTCTTCTTTCAAACTCTTCACGGCTTACGAAAAAATAATCTACACCATCAACTTCACCAGTTCGTGGCTTTCTCGTAGTCATAGATACAGAATAACAAAAATTATTATCAGGAATTTCAAAAAGAGCTTTTCTAATAGTACCCTTTCCAACTCCCGATGGTCCACTGATGATTACCAGTAATCCCCGTTCATTAAGTTTCAGAATAACCCCTCCATATACCAAAAAGACAATAATTATTATTCTATATCATAACATAAAAGCTATAAATAGTAAAATTATTTTTTTGTTTTTTGAGATGTGCTATAATGTAGATGGGTGATAATATGAGTGTAGATGGACGATTTATTGAACATTTAGCAAATGAACTTAACGAAAAAATAACTAATTCGAGAATCAATAAAATATCTCAGCTCTCAAAAGCTGATTTTTTGTTTTCTTTAAGCGCTAGCGGTAACTTATATCTTTCTCTATCAACCGCTCTTGCGAGAGTGCATTTAGTGAAAGAAAAGTATAGTAATTTTATTACGCCTGGCGGTTTTTGTATGTTCTTAAGAAAATACATCGAAAAGGGAGTTATCTTAAGTGTTGCATCACTTAACTCTGATAGAATAATTGAAATCAAAATCAACAACCGTAATGAAATCGGAGATTTAATGGATTATTATTTAATAATCGAACTGTTCGGTAGATATGCCAAC
>DDWA01000028.1:32791-55254 GCA_002345425.1 Caryophanales bacterium UBA2298
TTATCGTAAATGGCATTAAATACACTCTACCACCAGATAATAAAATTGATCCACATAATCTTAAATCAATTGAAGAATTTTTTAACCGCGAAGAGATTACTCATAAGGATATTATCGAAAATATTAGAGGTGTATCTCCACTTTTTGCTAAGTATATTGTGGAGGAAACTAATTATAATTCGACGAGAATGTATTTAATCTATGAAAAACTTTATCACGAAAAACCAAAGCCCACTAAAGATGATAAGCATTTTTATTACATCGATATTTTCAAACAAAATCAGATATATTTTGATTCAATCTCAGAACTTCTTGAAACCCAATTTAAAGAATCATCAAGTTTAGATAGAGTAAAACAAATTCATAAATACCTTTATACCTTTGTTAAGAACAATTTGGATAAAGACATCAATAAACTTGAAAAATTGTCAAAAGATTTACATAATGCTGAAAATAACCAAATTAATCGAATAAAAGGCGATTTATTGTTACAAAACAATAACCTGATTGATAAAACCAAAACTGAAGTTAAACTTTACAGTTATGAACTAGGAGAGGACGTAACTGTCGAAATTGATAGAATGGCTTGCCCTATTGATAATGCTAATAAGTACTTCAATAGGTACAAAAAACAAAAAAATGCAATAAAATTTATTGAAAAGCAAATCAGCTTAACAAAAAAAGAAATAGGCTATTTCGAAGATTTAATGCTACAATTAGCAGATAATTATGATATTAAGGACCTTGAAGAGATTCAAGAAGAACTTATTAATAACCGCTATTTAGCAAAGAAAAAGTCGAAAAGTAAAATTAAGACTCCTAATTATGACATCTTTTATGATGAATTGGGCTTACAAATAATCGTTGGTAAGAATAATATCCAAAACAACTATATAACTCACAAATTAGCTAAAAAAGATTTCACTTGGTTTCATGTACAAAACCAAAGCGGGTCTCATACTGTTGTTATGAGTAACGCTGAATTAACTGAGCCAACCATCAGAGCGGCCGCAAATCTAGCTGCTTTATATTCAAAAAGCAAAAATTCAAGTTCAGTTCCAGTTGATTACACGAAAATAAAGTATGTTAAGAAAATTCCTGGTGAAGTTGGCTCTTATGTCAGTTACTCCAATCAAAAAACTATTTACATTGATCCAGATATCTCACTAGTAGAAAAACTAAGGAAAGGCTAAAATGCCTTTCCTTATTTCTTATTAGCTATCTCTTCAACAATTAATTTTATAAAATCTTCTACTTTTACAGTAGTTTGTTCTTGTTCGCCATAGCGTCTGTATGTAACTTCATTATTCTCAACTTCTTTATCCCCAACTACTAATTGATAAGGGATTTTTTTAGTTTGAGCTTCACGAATTTTGTAGCCAAGTTTTTCATCTCTTTCATCTTTTTCCACTCTTACATGGTTTTCTTGTAATAGTTCTACCAATTTATGAGAGAAATCTAGATGATAATCATTGTTTACCGGAATAACTTTGACTTGTACAGGCGCCATCCATGTCGGAAAAGCGCCACCATAATGTTCAATCAAGATACCGATAAATCTTTCTATTGAACCATATAAAGCTCGATGGAGCATTACAGGTCTTTTCTTTTCTCCATTAGAATCAATATAAGTCAAATCAAATCTTTCAGGTAAATTCATATCTAACTGAATAGTTCCGCATTGCCAAATCCTTTTCATGGAGTCTCTTAATTTAAAATCTAGTTTTGGTCCATAAAAAGCACCATCACCAGGATTTACTTTGTAATCTTTTCCAATTGCTTCTAGGGCATCAGCTAATGCTTTTTCAGCTTTGTCCCATGTTGCAATTTCGCCAATAAACTTTTCTTCTGGTCTAGTTGATAATTCAATATGATACTCTAAACCGAACACTGAATACATATATTCATAAAGTCTAACTAATTCTTTCACTTCATTGACTATCATATCTTCAGTCATAAAGATATGGGCATCATCTTGAGTGAAGTTTCTTACTCTAAATAAACCATTTAAGGCGCCGCTTGCTTCATGACGGTGTACTAGGCCTAACTCACCAACTTTTAAAGGAAAGTCTTTATAGGAATGAATATCACGTTTATAGACTAACATCCCGCCCGGACAATTCATTGGCTTAATCGCAAATTCTTGATCATCAATTTCAGATATATACATATTTTCGCGGTAGTTATACCAGTGACCAGATACTTCCCAAAGCTCTTTGTTTAGCATTATCGGTGTTTGAATCAGTTTATAACCTTCTTTTAAGTGTACATCATACCAAAAGTTTTCAAGTTCTCTTCTTAATATCATTCCGTTAGGTAACCAGAATGGAAATCCTGGACCGTATTCGCTTAACATAAATAAATCAAGTTGTTTACCTAATTTACGATGATCACGTTTTTTACGTTCTTCAAGATTTTGTAAGTGTTCATCTAGCTCTTCCTTAGTAAAAAAGACAGTTCCATATACTCGTGTCAGCTGTTTATTCTTAGAATCACCGCGCCAGTAAGCTCCGGCTAAACTTAAAAGTTTAAAATTTTTTATCCACTTTGTGCCAGGAATATGGGGCCCTCTACACAAATCTGTAAAGTGACTTTGTTGATATATACTAATTTCTTCATCTTTAGGAAGGTCTTTGATAAGTTCAACCTTGTAAGGATCATCTTTAAAGAATTCTAACGCTTCTTCATAGGAAAGAACTGATCTTTCAATCTTTGAATTTTGTGATGATATTTTTTTCATTTCTTTTTCAATGGTTTTTAAGTCACTTTCTGTTAAGACATCATCACCAAGATCCATATCATAAAAGAAACCCTCTTCAATCACAGGTCCCACACCAAATTTGGCGTGTGGATAAAGCTTTTTAACTGCTTCAGCCATAAGATGGGCAGTTGAGTGCCTTAAAACATCTAGAGCTTCGGGATCTTTTTCGGTTAAAAAAGCAACTTCTGCATCCTCGCTAACAACTCTGTCCATGTCTAAAATTTTATCATTGACTTTGGCTGCAATACTATTTTTCTTCAATGAAATAGATATATCTTCAGCGATTTCAAACAATGATTTTGGTTCTAAGTATTCTTTTACTGAACCATCAGGTAAAATAATTTTCATTTTCTTCCTCCTATTAAAAACAAAAAAATCGCCCTACAAAAGGGCGATTTTATCTTCGCGGTACCACCTTAATTTTAACTCATTACCGTTAACGCCTGGTACGGACTGTATTAAAGTCACTCTGAGGTGGTAATTATTAAGTCTTTATAAGTAGCTTCCACTATCCTACCATCGCTTGATAAAGATGATTAATAATCATATCCTCGTCTTCGTTTATACTATTATTATATATCTAATACGCCTTTTGTCAAGAAATATGTGGCATTTCTGTTAAAACAAATTCTACTGTCATTCGTTTAATTCTTTCAACTATTCGATAAGAAGCAATTGTCTCTAAACTACTATCAGTTTTTCTAAAAGCTTTAGATAAATCGGAATAACCTAAGTTAGATGTAAAAAATGTCGGTTTATTATCTAATAAGCGATGTTGCAAAATCGGACCTAATACTTCATCGCGGATAAATTCACTAAAATATTCGCCACCGATATCATCAAGCATTAGAATTTCCGCTTCCTTGATAGAAGCAATTTTATCTTCAAGACTGCCATCACCAATTGAGGATTTAAGTTCTCTAGCTAAATCGGGATAATATGCAAAATAAACTTTATGACCTAATTTAGCTAATTCATTAGCTAAGATTGCTAAAATATAAGTCTTTCCGGTTCCATACTTACCAGTTATATACATCCCTTTTATGAAATTATCTTTGCGATAATCCTTTAGGAATTTTAAAACATAATTATTTATCGATTTTCTAGTGTCACCAATTAAATCAAAATCGTCGAGACTAGCATTGAAAATTTTCTTAGGCACATACATTGCATAGATGTTATCAATTGCTGGGCTAAATTTATTGTATTGGCAACGGCTATATGTCAATTCAATGTATTTTTTATTGTATTCAAGTTTTGGTGTAAAGCCAACCGTTGATAATTGACAAAATTCTAGACCTTTACATTTATTACAGATATTCTTCTCATCGCGATATGTCAAAAAGACATTTAGTGATTTGATAACATCATCATGTTGCAAATCATGATCAAGTATGAATTTTTCAATTAAAGGATCTTGCATTAGACCATCGACGATACTATCGTAATCCACTTCAGTTTCCCGGGATTTCAAATAGTCTTTTACTGGTTTCATAATTAACTATCTCCTTCATTTTCTTTAAGATATTCTTCGAGCCAATCGGGCTTGACATCAGGTCTTGTACTCTTTTTGTATTGTGGTTTATCTTTTGAACTATCTAGATGCTTGATATAGTCCAAAGCTAAATCAACTGTATCAATTTTATCGCGTTTCCAACCCATGCCTACCTTTTGAATATATGCATAACTGGGTAAATTATTACCTTTAGTTTTAACTATATAAGCTAGTAATACGTTAACAACTGCCGAATCAAGACCGACTTCATCAATCAATCTTTCGACATGTCTTAAGTCAGCAGTTGAAACAAGACCGTCCCCTAATTCAGCTAATAAATCTTTAGGTGAAATTGTTTTAAAATAATTGGCAATATTATCGGTATCAACTACTTTTATCGGAACTTCTTCACGGTTTGGATCTATTGGTTCTACATTATAGTTAGATCGAGAATTTTTGGCCAAAACTTCTATATTTATCTGGTTATTTTCATCTAGTGATTTCATGAATATTTCTGCCATTTTTAATTCATCTAACCCATACACATAACTTAACTGCTCTATTTTTGATTTTACTGCTTCTGTCAAGTTTTCTGTATCATACATATCAGTAACGATGGTTTCTGAGAACAAGCGCCAGTTAAAATTATAATTGGTTAATTTCGCAAAACTTTTTGTTTTGTTTGCTAGCAAATCACTTTCATATTCATTGTCAGTAGCTTCTAAAGCTGGAAAGATTTCATTAAAAGCTTTAGAGATGTTATATTTTTGTTTTTTGTTTGGTGCTTTAACCTTAAATATTTTTAAAAGCTTTTTAAATCTTGTTTTTGTGATTGAAGCTATTAAATATTCTCCTAAAATACCGTCATTGATAAAATTACGTGCACTCAAAGGTAATTTTATTTCATAAGTAAAATTATCATTAGCAAAAAAAGTGACTAGTAATCCAATCGCCTCTAATTTAAATCTTTCTTCTTCTATTTCTGATACTTTTAGTCCTAAAAATGATTCTAAATCAGAATGGTAGTGCTCTTCAGAGATTAAGTCTTGACGGTTCATTAAATTCATTAATGTCATATACAATGTGAATGCTTTTTGACCGATAATTGGTTGGTAAAGTAACGTCAATACTTGGTAATCGATTTCTGAACACAATCCCTCTCCCGAAACTACAAAAGTATCACTCCTTCTCAGTGTTTCCAATAAAATCCTCCTACGGATGAAGTGAGATACCCTTAAATCTCAACATTTTTTTTAACTTAGCATAAAACTGGAGTACTTTTTTCTTAGGGCGATTATATCCAAAGCCTGTAAGCCAATTAATTTTGAAATCTATACCGATTTCTACTGGGTTGATTTCTGCTAATGTTACGATTATATCATAACCGTCACCTAACATATAGATTTCTTTATGAATTTTATTAACATTTCTAATTTCCAAATGTTCTTGTTCTGCAAGTTTTTCTAAAGCATCCATAACTTGACTAAAATTGTTGCGATAATAATTAGTCCGCAACTCTGGATCTCTATGTAATTCTCTGGTTTCACATGTATTGGCAAAAAATGTTTTAAATGACATGAATACTCTCCTTTATCTTTTGAAAAATCTGTTCAAATTGTTCATAAGCATATTTAATATCTTGTGAATTGTCAATAACATAATCACTAAGCTTGCACTTTTCGCTTAAAGGCATTTGTGATTTTATTCTATTCAAAGCCTCTTCTTCAGATAACTTATTACGTTCAACTAATCTCTGTTTTTGAATTTCTTCATCAACATAGACACAGATGACTTCATCACAAAAATCTTCCATTTTAGCTTCGAAAAGTAAAGGTATGTCCAGTACGATCAACTTTTCTGTTCTCGCTAATTTTTTCAGTTGTTCAGTAAAAGACCTGATTACGAATGGATGAGTTATTTTATTAAGTCTATTTAACTTAGTCTCATCATTAAAGACAATATTCGCAAGTTGTTGTAAATCAAGTTCTTTAAAATTAAACTCTTTCTTGATTTCATTATACAATATTTTATTTGTTTTTAATAGATTTTTATAGATTTTGTCAGCATCTAAAACAATCACATTTTTCTCTTCAAAAAAATTACTAATTAATGATTTCCCCGAAGCTATACCTCCGGTTAAGCCAATTCTTTTCATAATTCTTTCCTCTTTTGACAATTAGGGCATAGATAAGTTCCTCTGCCACCAACTTTGATTTTTTCGATTTTAGTTCCGCAAACAGGACAAGGTTTGTTGACCATAGTGTGTACTTTAAGCTCATTTTGGAATCTTCCGTCAACTCCAAAGCTTGATTGGTAGGTTCTTATTGTCGTACCGCCTAATTTGATAGCTTTATCCAAAACAATTTTTGCGTTTTCGATAATATCAGTAATTTCAGCAACATTTAAATTGCTAGCTAATTCCTGAGGATGAATTTTCGCTCTAAAAAGCGTCTCGTCTACATATATATTTCCTAAACCAGTTAGAATTGATTGATCTAGCAACAATGATTTTATAGGTCGATTAGCTTTATTGAATTTTTTAAAGATTGAATTAATATCAATGTCTTTTTGGTTAGCTTCAATTCCTAATTTTTTAACGCTTAAAAGTGTAAATTCTTTACCTTTTTCTACTAACTCCATCGTTCCAAATTTTCTGACATCATGATAAGACAAATACTCACCATTGCTCAACTCAAAAATTACATGCTCGTGTTTTGTGGTTTGACTTAAATCTTGGCGTAAGAAATATTTGCCTTCCATTCTTAGATGACTAACCAAGGTATAATCATTCAAGACAAAAAATAAATATTTGCCATACCGTCTAATATCAGTAAAGGATTGATTGATAACTTTTTGTTTAAAGGTTTCTAAATTCATCTTAATAATATTGGGATACGGAGCGATAACACTCTTTATCTTTTGGCCGATTAAACGAGTTTTTAAAGTTTCTTTTACCGTTTCAACCTCAGGTAATTCTGGCATATTATTTCACCTCAAATAAGTTTTTACCACTTGCATAATTGGCTACTAATTTCGTCTTAAAATCAACAGCATTTTCCATAGTTTCTTTAGTTATTTTAATAGCTTGATCAAGTTCTTCTGGATAAACGTCCAAGACAACTTCATCATGAATTTGGAGAATTATTTGTGATTTTAGATTTGCTTTATCAAAATTCTCTTTAATTTTTACCATCACAATTTTCAATATGTCAGCAGCAGTTCCTTGGATTGGAGCATTCATTGCAATTCTTTTACCGAATTGTCTTGTCATATAATTTTTTGAATTAATTTCTGGGATAAATGTTTTCCGATTGAATAAGGTTGTCACATAACCATTCTTTTCAGCAAACGCGATTTGTTTATCCATATAGGTTTTAATTTCTGGATAGGTTTCAAAATAACTATTGATAAATCTTTCAGCTGCTTTAGGAGTTATGTCTAGATCTTCTGATAAACCCCATGCGGTTTTACCATAAATAATACTGAAATTAATTGCTTTTGCGATATTTCGTTCATAATCGTTAATTTCATCTTTACCAAATATTTTCTTAGCGGTTTCATAATGAATATCTAAATCATTATCAAAAGCAATTTTTAAATTCTTTATTTCCGCGAGTTCGCAAACGACTCTAAGTTCTATTTGAGAGTAATCAAATGATAAAAGATAATTACCTTCATTCGCAATAAATACTTTGCGAAGTTCCTTACCTTCTTGGGTTTTAACTGGTATATTCTGTAAATTAGGCTCTTTGGAAGATAATCTACCGGTTTTCGTTAGAGCTTGTTGGTAAATGGTATGTATCTTTGAGTCACCTTTAAGTTTAAGTGCTTCGAGTAAGCCTATGTAATAAGTGGAATGTAATTTACTATAAGTTCTATAAGATATAATTTGTTTGATAATTGGGTGAAAATTCTTTAATTTTGTCAAAACTGAAATATCGGTTGAATAACCGTTTTTTGTTTTCTTATTTGTTGGTAAATTCAATTTATCAAACAAAACTTCACCTAATTGTTTAGGGCTATTGATATTGAACTCAGTTTCAGCTAAAGCATAGATTTCTTTCTCTAAACTGTGAATATGAGTCTCAAGATTATTGCCGAATTCTTGGAGACGTTTTTCATCAATTAGAATCCCTTTGTATTCCATTTCCGCTAAAAGGTGAGCTAAAGGAATTTCAATTTGGTTTAACAAATCTGTTTGATTATATTCTTCATTCTTAGCTAAAGCTATCTCTTTTAGGTCTTTAATGGCTTTTACTTTGGTAATTACATGTTTGATTAATTGCTCTTTTTCAGGCAATGTGAACTTAGTGCCTCTACCAAAAATAAAATCATCAGATATGACATCACCATAATCAAGACTCTGAACAACTAAAGAAAAATCATCCTGTTTAATAGCTGGATTTATCAAGTAAGCTGCAAGTAATAAGTCAAATTCACATCCGTTAAATTCTATATCATCCCACATAAGAGCAACTTTAATCTTCTTTAAATCATAGACATATTTTTTTATATTCTTGTTTTTTAAAAACTCAACAAACTTATTTGCTTTTATTGCTATTTCATAAGGTAAATAATATGCTTCCTCAGCAATAATTAAACCAAAGCCAAGTTTTTGATCGATATGGTAGTTATCGCCAAATATTTCTAAATGCAAGAAACTATCTTCATATTTTAGATTATTGATTTTTTCAACCGTATCAAGTATGGTTAAATCATTCTTGACAACTGCAGAATCTTTTTTCAAATTTTTTATAAACGAATTAAAATTCATTTTTTGATAGAATTTTACTAGCTCTTCTTCTTTAAAGCCTTTATATTCGCTTTTTTCAATTTCAATCTTATTATCAAAGTCAGTTGAAATAGTCGCTAATTTTTTTGAGAAGAACGCAATATCTTTATTATCCACTAATTTATCTCTTAACTTACCTTTAATCTCGTCAACTTTATCATAAAGGTTTTCAATCGTTTCATATTCACTTAAAAGCTTAACAGCCGTCTTGTCTCCAATTCCTGGTATACCGGGAATATTATCAGAAGCATCACCAACTAAAGCTTTATAATCGATAACCTGTGTAGTCTTAAATCCCAATTTTTCTTCAACGTATTCAGGTGTATAGATTTCTACTTCTTTTAGTCCTTTTCGAGAAATTAATTGATTGACATTTTTATCTAATAATTGAACCAAATCATGATCATTAGAATAAATAGTTATTTCATCAAATTGGTCTTTAAAATGTGTTGCAACATAACCGATGATATCATCAGCTTCGTAATACTGTTGCTGATAATAATATACTCCTAAGGCATCCAAATATTCTTGCATGTAAGGAAATTGTTCTTTCAATTCTTCAGGTGTATCTTTTCTAGTTCCTTTGTATTCTTCATATATTTCATGTCGATGAGTTTTTCCATCTGTGTCTAAAGCAACAAGGATGTGAGTATAACCATTTTCTATAAGTTTAGTCATAGCATGAGCAAAACCGAAGATACCATTTGTATATAAACCATCTTTTGTCTGCATAAGATTACCAGTATATGCAGTAGCGTAATAAGAACGAAATAATAAATTACTAGCATCAATTAATAGTAGATTTTTCTTCATAGGGTCACCTCTAGTTTCTTGTGTTTTATTTTACCATATTTAACAAAAAAATGCACTTAGCAGTGCATTTTCATCTTATCTTTTATTCTTCTTCAAAATTAACAATAATCCTTTCAAGATTAATGCTTCATCTTTAATCAGTTCTTCTTGACAGTAAGGGAAAATTATCTTGGCGTGACCGCCAGTTATTATGACTTTGAGGTCAGGGTGATTCGTTTCTTCTTTAATTCTTTTGATTAAACCATCAATCATTGATGCATGCCCGAAAACTAGACCAGACTTTATACAATCAACTGAATTGGTTCCAAGGACCTTTTTCGGCGCTTGCAATTCTACTTGAGGTAAAAGTGATGTCTGAGAAACCAAAGCATTTTTGCTGGTTGTGAGTCCTGTCGCAATTACTACACCTTTTAAGATCTTATTTTCTATATAAGAAAAGGTTGTAGCTGTTCCTAAATCGATTATAAGACAGGTTTCTCCGTATAGTGATGTTGCGGCCACACTATTACCGATAAGGTCCGCACCGACTTCTTTAGGGTTATCAGAATTGATTTTGATACCAGTTTTAACACCAGTCCCAACAAATAATACCTCTAGTGCAAATCTATTCAAGAAATAATCACGAAAAACTTCATTTAGCTCAGGAACAACTGATGAAATGATTGCTTCTTCACACTCATTGATAAAACCATTTAAGATAAGAGTGTACTCATCTGAAGATTTATTCTTTTCGGTATTAATTCGATAAATCTTATCAATGTTTTCTCCTGTTTTAGATAAACCGATGGCAATAGTTGTGTTACCGATATCAATCGTTACTTTCATTATAGATTCCACCTTTATAGAATGACTGATTGTGTTCTAGATAAGCAATTAGTCTATCTGCTAGTATTGATCCGATAACAGTCGCCAATAAAGCTTCTATTAAACCATTAAAAGTTAGAATACCAAATAAAGTCTTCATAATTGCATTAAAAGACTGGGTGCTTTCTAAAAAAGCAATTTGATCAGCGCCATTTGACGCTTTTAAAACGCCTTCATACAAACTAGGCATTTCAAAAACTAAAGGGAATCCTGTAGCTAACATAGGTAGAACTAATAATGTATGTATTAATGAGGCAGTAAAGAAACCAAACGCCAAGGACAAAATTCTTTTTTTAATTAATTTATGGTATAAATTGAAAATGTCATAAATTAAGAAACCAAATATGACCCTTGGGAGAATTGATATCCACGGAAGGATAAACAAAAAATCAATTCCTCCATTCATTGAACCTCTAATTAAAGAGGTGATTCCAAAAGTTAAACCTAAAATTATTCCAGCTTTTCTTCCCAAAGTGATAGCACCAATAATTACCGGTATCGGTATTATTGTGAATGCAACACTGCTTACGGTTATGTAACCTAGCATTGGCACCATTCCCATAACAATTACTATAGCAATAAACATTGATAAAATTGACCATTCTCTAATTTTTTCGCGATTAGATAACGCTGTTTTTTCTTTCATTTTTTTTCCTTTCCAAGCCACTTTCGGTGGTCTCCTAAGTAAAATTTAATTTTTTTATACGTTCTTTTTAATCTCTTTTATTTTATTATAATCTATTTCTTTCAACATTGCTAGGATTTGTGCTTTAACTGCTTCATAATCATCTTTATGAATCATAGAAGTAGTGGAATGAATGTAGCGAGAAGGCATTCCTATCGTACAAACTAATACTCCTTCGCGAGATAATTGCACTGCTGCTGCATCAGTTCCACCTAAAGAATTGTAATATTGATGTTTTATGTTATTTTTTTCAGCAACTTCTTCAATAAACTTTTTCATGCCTTGATGAAGCAAAGCTCTAGGATCATAAAATCTTACCATAAATCCTGCGCCTAAATTTCCGCTTACTTCACTTTGTTCAAATGTGTCTGAACAAGGTGAGCAATCAACGGCAATAAAAAGATCGGGTTTTATTTTAAAAGATGATGTGGTAGCTCCTCTTAAACCAACTTCTTCTTGAACATTAGCTCCTGCAAATAAACGACATTTCAAATCACTTTTATTAACAGATTCAAGAATGTCAATAGCCATAGCACTACCAAAACGGTTATCCCAAGCTTTAGAAAAAATCTTTTTACCATCTTTTGATTCTTTATAAACATTTTCAAAAACAACCTGTTGACCGATTCTAATTCCTAATTCTTTAGCGTGTTCATAATTATCAGCGCCTATATCTAGAAAAAAATCATCAAAACTTGAAACCTGTGCAGTTTTACCATCTCTTAAAAGATGTGGTGGCTTGGCTCCAATTACTCCAGGAACAAATGTACCATCATCAATCACGACATTCATATTTTGAGATATTGCCACAACAGGATTAATTCCGCCAATTGATAGAAGTTTTATTAATCCATTTTTAGTTATTTCTTTAACCATCGCTCCAACTTCATCCATATGTCCTGCAATCATTACAGTTGGTCCATCATAATCTAAATTGATTCCTCCAAAAATTGATCCTAAATTGTCTTCTACAACTTCTTCACTCAGTTTTTCCAGATGGGATCTCATATAGTTCCTAACAAACTTCTCTTGCCCTGAAATCCCTGGCAAGTTAACTAAATCTTTGTAATATTTTTTCATTCAATTCTCCTTTAAGTTTAGCCCTAATAAAGTAAATAGGTTTATTCAATTTTATGAACTTTATTTCAAACTCAGTTTGAACGTTGTCTTCAGGTAAATTTTGATATAAATCCAAGATTATTTTCTCTATTTCAAAATTTATATCATCATTTAACATCATCATCGAATATTCAAATAAATCATAGTTATCTGTCTTAAGATGGATGTGTCCATTAATCTTTAATATCTTTGTATAACTACATAAAAAGTTAGGACTAGTTAAACGGCGTTTAGCTTGCCTTTTTTTAGGCCAAGGATCAGAAAAATTCAAGTAAATGTTGTTAATTTCGTTATCTTTAAAAACTTCATCAATATGCTGAGCATCAAATCTTATCAAACGCAGATTTTTCAAAGGATCAACAAGCGCTTTTTCCAAAGCTCTAACGATAACCGAATCAAATTTTTCTACTCCAATAAAATTTATATTAGGATTATTCTCAGCTTTTTCATAAATAAATTTACCCTTGCCTGAACCGATTTCTAAATCTATATTATTCTCATTACCAAAAACATCACGCCACTTACCAGCGTGTGTTTTGGGGTGTTCTACAACAATATTTGGATAAGATTCAAGTAATTCCTTAGCATATTTAACATTTCGTAACCGCATTAAATCATTCTCCTGCCAACATAACAATACTTTCCGCATAAATACTAGCCGCAATAATCATATCCTTGATTACAAGATATTCATTGGGCTGATGAGCTAAATCTTCATTACCTGGTAAATTTGGTCCAAATGCAACAGCTTTCTTTAATATTCTTGCATATGTTCCTCCACCGATACTCATTATTTTAGTATCATGATCACCAGTATATTTCGAATATGCTTCATGTAAAGATTTCACTAATTCATCATCTGGTGATATGTAATGAGGTACAGAATTGCCAACTAATTTATATGTAAGTTTAAATTCTTCAGCAGCTTTAATAATTTTCTTTTCGCCTTTTGCAAAATCGTAATTTCTTGGATAGCGGATATTAACACCAATTTTAGCAGATTTACCATCGTAATGAATGAACCCGGTATTAACAGTAAGTTCTTTCATTTCGCGATCGAAAATTTCGATATCTAGTTTTTTCCCTAAATGATCTGCATTTAAATATTTATCGATAAATTGAATTAATGGATTTTTTGTATGTTGTTTTAAGAAATTAACCATTAAATAGATAGCATTGTTACCAAGATGTGGCCAAGCTGCATGCGCATTCTTACCAAAAACTGTATAGGTATCATTATTAACTCTACCATGTGTTTTGGTATCTTGCAGATATTGAATAAATTCCTTTTGTTTATTCTTCTTCAAGACTACAACACATTCATCAGGAACTACATTATATCTTTCTCCAGCTTCAAGAGATTTGATTAAATCATCTTCTGTTTCACCTTCAAGATTAAAACTATAGATTCCTTTTTCAGCATAAATCAAAGGAAATTCAGCATCCGGAGCAAAACCAATATCTGGCATTTTTTCTGATTCCAAGTATCTCTTAATTCCTCTCATGCCACTTTCTTCATCTGTTCCAAGAATTAGCCTAACTGTTTTGTTTAACTTAATTCCATGATCCTTAACCATTTTCATAGCAATATAAGCTGCAATTGTTGGACCTTTATCGTCCATTGCACCTCTTGCGTAGATTTTTCCATTAGCTTCATAGGCTGAAAATGGTAAATTATGCCACTTTCCTCCGGCAGGAACAACATCAAGATGTCCTAAGATTCCCAAGACTTCTTCGCCTTTACCCATTTCGATATGTCCAGCATAATTATCAACATTCTTAACAGAAAAGCCATCTTTTTCTCCTGTTTTTAGCATAAAATCTAAAGCTTTTTTTATGTCTTTACCAAAGGGAGCGGTTTTGTTTTCCGGATCATATTCCTCTAAAACAGTTGGGATTTTTAATAACTTTTTTACTAAATCAATATATTCTTCTTCATATTCTTTTGCAATATCAAACCAATTCATTTATCTCACTTCCTTCCTTTACTATTTTATCACATTGATATATATTTTCAAAGATTATGAGTCATAATTGCAATAATAATATATCTATTTGACTTTAAGCGAAGATAAAGTATAATATATTATTATGATATTAATCTTTAAATAAGAAATTGCAGGTTATGTATAATGGTTAGAAAAATAGAGATGAAAAATTTAACTTGTTCAAACTGTATCGCTAAAGTTGAAAGACGTACTTCTAGACTACCTTATGTTAATTCAGCCTCTTTCAACTATGCAAATCAGGTTTTACTAGTTGATTTCAAAGATGATTACGATGAAAACAAAGCTTTAAAAGAAATAAAAGCGATTGTTGACGTCTTGGAAGACAATATTATTACTCATTACTACGAAACTATGGTTGAAGAAAAGAAATCAAATTTCTTCTACGAATACCGTTTCGTAATTTTTGGCATGTTGCTTATTTTGTTTACCTTCTCAGCCTTTAGAATAATACCAGTTTTCAATAATATTTTTGGTACTTCTATCGCACCTTTAAATGATTTTTTAAAAGATATTTTCTATTGGGTAGGATATTTATTTTTAATCTCTAAACTTTTAATATTACAAATTAGAGGAATTAAGAATTTTAATATTTTCAATGAAAATACCTTGATGATCATAGCTACTTTTGCGGCGATGTGGATTGGCAAATATGAAGAAAGCACAGCGGTTGTTATTTTGTATTCATTTGGTGAGCACTTACAAAATCGTGCTGTGCAAAAGTCTAAAAACGAAATTTCTTCCTTAGTTGACCTTAAAGTTGACTACGCGAATGTCCTAATTGATAATAAAGTTGTTATTAAAGATCCAATGCAAGTTAAAATCGGAGATGTTATCGTAGTAAAAAATGGTGAAAGAATTCCGATGGATGGTAAAATTGTTCTGGGATCTACTTCATTAAATACTTCAGAATTGACCGGAGAAGCAAAATTAAAGACTGTCCATGTCAATGATAAGGTTTTATCCGGTAATATCAATGTTGGTGACGTTATTCATATTGAAGTTACTCAAGAATACGAAAATTCAACTTTAGCAAAAATCATTGATTTAATTGAGAACGCTACAAATAAAAAGTCAAAACGCGAAATGTTTATTACAAAATTCGCTAAAGTATATACACCTATTGTTGTAGGTTTAGCTGGCTTACTAATTGTTTATGGTTTAATCTTCAACATCGTAAATATTGAAGATTATATTTATCGAGCAGCTATATTTTTAGTAATATCTTGTCCTTGTTCATTGGTTTTATCAGTACCTCTATCTTATTATGCAGGAATTGGTACTGCAGCTAAACATGGCATTTTGTTCAAAGGCTCTCAATATCTTCATGCAATAACTGAAGTTGAGTTAATTGCTTTAGATAAAACGGGAACTTTGACCTATGGTGATTTTTTTGTTAAAGAATATAGCAATATGGAAACTTTAATGCTTGCAGCTTCGATTGAAAGATACTCTAACCACCCAATCGCAAAGGCAATAGTCGAACATAACAATTATCCAATTTATCAAGTTGAAAATGTTAAAGAGATTCCAGGTTATGGAATAACCGGTGAAGTAGATGGAAAAGTACTTATGGCTGGAAGTAAAAAATATTTCGAGAAAAATGGTATCGAATTAGACGCTGAAAAATTACCTTTAGGTTCCTATACGTTCGTTGCTTTGGACAGTCAATACATTGGTTATATTGTTGTTAGAGATGAACTAAAAGAAACTTCAATGCAAACAGTAAGAGATTTTACCAAAGAGTACGATACCGTTATGTTAACGGGAGACAATGAAAATTCTGCTAGAGATATTGCTCTACAACTCGGCGGTATTGAATATTATTCTGAACTTTTGCCAGAAGAAAAATTAGCTAAATTCAATGATATTAGAACTAATTCAGTTTCATTGTTTGTTGGCGATGGCATCAATGATGCGCCTTTACTTAAAAATGCTGATATTGGCGTATCTTTAGGTAGCGCTACTGATCTAGCAATTGAAGTAAGTGATGTCATAATTATCAATAATGATATCAGACTACTAAACAAAGCGATTAAGATTGCTAAGAAAACCAGAAGATTATCAGCTGAAAATATTGTGTTTTCACTTGCTGTAAAAATTATCTTCTTAGGAATGTCTGCAGTTGGCTTTATGTGGATGTGGTTATCTATCTTTGCGGACGTCGGGGTAGCGATTCTTTGTGTTTTAAATGCGTTAAGAGTTATTTATCAGAAAAAATATCTAAATGATAAAGCCTAATTTTGGTTTTATCATTTTTATTTTTTAAAGTATAAAATATTGTATAATTAAATAAAGGTGATTAAAGTGGAAGATATATATATACTGTTACTGATTTTGATATTAATACTGATTAACGGCTTCTTTTCGGCTAGTGAAATGGCATTAGTATCTTTAAACAGTAATAAAATACAAAAAATTGTTGACGAAGGAAATAATAAAGCAAAATCTCTTAGTAAGATAAGTAGTGACTCAACAAGATACTTATCGACAATTCAAGTGGCCATTACTTTAGCAGGTTTTTTATCAAGTGCAATTGCTGGATCAAATCTAGCAGAAAACTTAGTAACTAGTTTATTGACAATCAATATTAACATTCCTATTAATTTCGCTGTAGTTATAATTACTGTGATATTATCATTTATAACTTTAGTTTTTGGCGAATTGGTGCCAAAGAGAATTGCGTTAAATAACCCAGAAAAAACCGCTCTATTAACAGTAGGAGTTTTAAAAATTACTATGGTCTTGACCAGGCCAGCAGTTTGGTTGCTGACCGTAACTACTAAAACAGTTCTTAAGATTTTTAAATTAAGTCGAGATGGAAATCAAGATTTAACAAGCGAGGACGAAATTAAGCAAATGATTAGATCTGGGCATATGCAAGGTTTATACAAACGTCATGAAAAAGATATGTTAGAAAATATCTTCAAATTCGATGATATTGATGCTTTAACTATTATGACTCCACGTACCGATATGTATGCAATCGATATAAATGATTTAAAACCCGAAATACTTGAAAAAATTATTAAAGCACCTTATTCGCGAATTCCAATTTTCAGTAAAACAGTAGATAATATTATCGGTGTAATTCATGTTAAAGATGTTTTAATAAGCGCTAAAAAGAATGGTTTCGGACGGTTAAACTATCAAAAATTGCTACGCGAACCATTATTCGTTCCTAACAATATTAAAATCAATATCTTATTTAAACGAATGCAAAAAGATAACCAACATATCGCAATTCTTTTAGATAGTTATGGTGGAGTGGATGGTATAATTACTTTAGAAGATATTCTTAAAGAAATTGTAGGTAATATCTATGATGAATTTGATGAATTAAATCAATCAATTCAAAAAATTGATGACGATACTTATGTTGTTGATGCATTAATACAAATTCAAGATTTAAATCGTTACTTTAATGTTAATATAAAAGAGGAATCTGACACTTTAAGCGGTTTAATTATTGAAAGCTTGGGTTATATTCCTCGCAAGAAAATTGATGATGTGTTTATCTTTGGCAAGTTAGAAGTCAAAATAAAATCACTTAAAAAAAATCGAGTTGATAAAGTTTTTATCAAAAAAATAAATTAAAATTAAAAACCATCACTAGATAAATTAAGTGATGGTTTTTAATTTTAATATATGGTTTATTTATGTTTGATAACTGCGTATTTTTTCTTACCTTTCCGAATTATCGTATATCTATTATGTAAAGCCTTTTCTTTTGATATTTCATAGTAAGTGTCGCTTTCTTTGTTGCCATTGATTGTAATAGCATTTCCTGAAATCAATTCCCTAGCTTGTCGTTTTGAACTAGCTAAATTAAGATCAATCAAACAGTCGATTAAGCTTTTTGTTTCAGCGATCTCTATCGAGTCCAAATTACTGAATCCCATTGCTATTTCTTCCAAATCCAAATCGCTTACTTCGCCACTAAATAATGCATCAGTAACCCTTATAGCTTTTTTTAATTCATTATCTCCATGGACTAATTTAGTGATTTCTTCAGCCAAAGTCTTTTGCGCTAATCTTTTTTCTGGTTCTGTTTGTAAGGATTTTTCTAATTTGTCAATTTCTAATTTAGATAAAAATGTGAATTGTTTTAAACGATTAATCACATCTTGATCAGCAGTATTTATCCAATATTGATAAAATTCATAAACTGATGTTTTATTTTTATCTAACCATATAGCGCCAGATTCAGTTTTACCAAACTTCGTGCCATCAGCTTTGGTTACTAGCGGAAAAGTAATTCCATAAACCTTTGCTTCGATAGAGTGGATTTTTCTTATCAATTCCATTCCAGCGGTAATATTACCCCATTGATCTTGACCGCCTATTTGTAAGATACAATTGTAATTGCGATATAGATGTTCAAAATCCCAAGCTTGGATTATTTGGTAAGAAAACTCAGTAAAGGAGATTCCGTTTTCAATTCTTGATTTAACAGAGTCTTTACTCATCATATACGCCACATTAAAATGCTTGCCTATGTCTCTTAAGAATTCGATTGCATTCAACGATGACAACCAATCATAATTATTGACAATGATAGCTTCGGGAAGTATATGTTTAGCCTGTTTTGAAATTCCTTCTGCGTTTTTTAATGATTCTTCAATACTTAAGAGTTTTCTTTCTTGGTTTTTAAAACTAGGATCGCCAATAAGTCCGGTTCCGCCACCAATGACAAGAATCGGTTTATGTCCATAATCTTCTAATCTTTTAGCCACTAAATATGCTAAAAGGTGGCCGATATGTAAACTGTCTGCAGTCGGATCGGCTCCTAGATAAAAAGTCAATTTTTCATTATTTAATTTTTCGCTTAAGTCATCATCTGTTTGTTGGTATAGCAATCCACGCCATTTTAAATCTTCATATAAGTTCATATTCTTTCCTCCTCAAATTAAAAATCGCCCCTAAAGAAAAGGACGATTGTTATACCGCGGTACCACCTTATTTCACTTAAAAAAGTGCACTTGAAAAGATAACGGTTTTACCGTGCCTTTATCGGCAAGACTCATAAGTGTAATGAATAAACTATATCGACCAGTTTACACCAACCACTGGTTCTCTATGAACGATATCTAGCTTATTCTCGCCTATTCACAGTCTATTTAGTTGTTTCTCTTAAAATAATATCATGAGGTAATTCATTAAATTTTTGTTCAATGTGTTCGCCATCAATTTCTTTCTTTAATAAATACATAGCTTTAACGCCAATATCAATAATTGGAATATCCACACATGAAAGTTTTGGCCTTGATAGTGAAGCGTATTTTGTGTTTTGAAAACCGAAAACTGAGATATCTTTAGGTATTTTTTTACCTTTTTCAATCATACTATTGATGAATGACACAGCAATCGAATCCCTAACAGCAACCACTCCATCAATTTTCATGCTTTGATCTTTGTATAGTTCATTGAAATGAACAGTATTAACAGTGATATCCCCACTAGTTCTAAAAATGTTCATTTCTAAGCCTGCTTCTTCAATGGCTTTTTGGTAACCTGCTTCTTTTAAATCATTAACCATATACTTTCTAGCTGTTGTCAGCATATAGATATTTTTTCTACCTTCTTCAATTAACTTCTTAGTTACTTCATACCCTGCTTGGAAATAATCAATTGAGACAGTAGTTAAAAAATCGTCATAAGGGTAAACTGTATTGGCTAAAACAACAGGGACACCATACTCTTCTTTAATCAAAGTCAAAGTTTTATATTGTTGTTCATTGATTTCGTCATTCATGTAAAGAATACCGTCAGCTTGAGACGCAACAACCTCTTGCAGCATTTCAGTTTCATCAACATACTTATCTTTTAAAACATAAAGAATTAATGTATAATTATATTTTTTCGCTTCAACAGCAATGCCATTAACCATTTCTGCAACAGATGATCTTGACATGTCAGGAACAATAATTGCAACAGAGGTTGATTTTCGACTCGCAAGACCTTTTGCATAGGCATTAGGTTTATAACCCAATTCTTTAATAACGCCTAATACTCTATCTCTAGTTTCAGGTTTAACTTTTTCTGGATTATTTAATGTCCGAGAAACCGTGGCTAAAGAAACTCCTGCTTTAATTGCAACATTATAAATTGTAGCTTTGCTCATAATATCGATCCCCCTTCTGTTTAAAAGTATTGATTGAATATATTTTATCATATATTTTAGCGTGTGCAATCGCTTTTATGAAAATTTTTCATTAACAAACTTAGAAAAAGAAAAAAAGATGGAAATTTTCCATCTTTTTATAGTAAACCTATCTTTTTTCTTTGATTCTTGATTGTTTAGCAGATAATCCGCGAATGTATCCAAGGTTAGCTCTTCTTACTTTACCACGACGTTTGACAGTGATTTTGTCAATAACTGGTGAATGCACAAGGAAAGTTTTTTCAACACCTACACCATAAGAAATTTTTCTTACAGTAAATGTTTCACTTACTCCTCCACCTTGTCTTTTGATGCAAAGGCCTTCGAAAATTTGGATTCTCTCTCTGTTTCCTTCCGTAATCTTGATTCCAACTTCTAATGTATCTCCTGGACGGAATTCAGGGATGTCATTTCTGATAAATTCTTGTGTGACATCTTTAATTAATTGCTGCGACATTTTGGTCAACTCCTTCTTTTTTTTGCCTGTTGTTCATAGTTAACCAGCGGAACAAAGGTCTAGATATATTCTTTTCAGCGATAAGTATTATAACATATGCTTACATATAAAGCAAATATTTTTTTTCGTCAAATTTATTTGTTTTTAATTAAATCTGGTCTTCTTTCCTTTGTTCTTTTTTCTTGCATTTCCTTGCGCCATTTTTCTATTTTTGCATGGTCACCTGACAACAATACTTCAGGTACAACTAAACCATTAAATTCTCTTGGCTTTGTGTATTGTGGATAATCTAAAACATCATTGTAAAACGAATCTTTTTCAAAAGATTCTTGAGATCCTAAAACTCCTGGTATCATCCTAACAACCGCATCAATCATTGCCATAGCAGCGATTTCTCCGCCTGTCATAACAAAATCTCCTAGAGACAACTCTGCATCAACATATGCTCTTACTCTTTCATCAAAGCCTTCATAATGACCACAAATAAACACTAAATGTTCTTCTTTGAGCAATTCTTTAGCTACTTGTTGGTTAAATGTTTTTCCTTGTGGCGTTAACAATATCTTATGTGAAAGAGTGTCTATGTCTAATGACTGTAAAGCCAGATAAATTGGTTCTACTGCTAAAACCATACCACTACCTCCGCCATAAGGAGTGTCATCTACTGTTTTGTGTTTATTTGTCGAAAAATCACGAAAATTTACAATTTGAAATTCAATCAAACTGTTGTCTTTAGCTCTTTTTAAAATTGAAGCATTAATAATTGGGTCAATCATTTCTGGGAATAAAGTCAAAATGGTAATTTTCACAACAGCCCCTCCATATCGACTATAACAATTTTTTCAGTACTTTGGTCTTCAATAAATTCATCTCTAAAAGGTACTAAACGATCTCCCTCTTCAGTCTCAATTACTAAATAATCGCCTTGAGGATAAGTTACAATATCTTTAATAATACCCTTTAGTTGATTAAACTGATAAACTTTAAGTCCAATCAATTCATCAACAAAAAATTCGTTTTCAGCTAGATCAATATCATAGTCTGATTCCATATATAAATCATATCCTTGATATTTCTCAATTTTATTTATGTCATCGTATCCTTTAAAACTTAAGATATCACTATTTTTAATTACTCGATAACTTTCAATTTCTAAAGGCCTATACTCATTATTTTCAAAGATGTAGAGTTTATTACCAACAATAAATCTTTCTGTTTGCATGTTGGTTAAAGATTTAACTTTAACTTCACCCTTTAAACCTCTCATTGCACTGATTGTTCCAATTTTTAGATAATCCATAAAAAGTT
>DDWA01000006.1 GCA_002345425.1 Caryophanales bacterium UBA2298
GAAATTTTATAATTATATGTTATAATATTTAAGGAATCTCAAATGAAGCATCTTCACTCAATAGATGCCCACGAATTAGGTCAGGTCTTGACGGAAGCAGCCTTAAGTAAGGTGTTTATGTGGGTGGAGATGCTTCAGTTGAGATTCTTTTAATCAAAGAAGGTGTGTTTATGGCATTAATATTTATGGATTTAGATAATACAGTTTTATATCAGGGTAAACCAGCTCAAGGTGTTAAAGAAACTATTGATTTGTTAAAAAAGAACAATCATATAGTAGTCATAGCTACAGGAAGAAACCCTAATCTTATATATGGCATCGATCAACAACTAGGAATTGAAAATATGGTAATGGCTAATGGCGGTATTGTTATTTTTGATAATAAAATCATTCGCGAAAACTATATTGATAATAGTGTGGTCAAAAGAATGATGGAAAAGGCAGATGAAGAAAAATTTGACTTAGTAGTTGAATATTTAGACGAGTATATTTCTTATCGAAAGGATACATCAGCTTCCGATGATTTTTCAAAAAATTATAATTTAAGTATCGCTAGATTGGATCACACTTTTTATCCAAAACGATATGTTTTTGCGATGCTAGTTTTTAAAGATGAAGTCGTGAAAAAGATTGCTTCAAGTTTTCCGGAGTTGCAGTTTAATAAATCAAGTCAATATGGGTATGACGTTAACCCGAGCGGCAATTTAAAAGCCGATGGCATAAAGGCTGTTATCGATTATTTAAGTTACCCAATGGAGGATGTCTATGCTATTGGTGATAATTTTAATGATATCACAATGATTAAATCGGTCAAACACGGAATTGCTATGGGAAATGCTGTCAAAGAATTAAAAGATGTAGCTGAATTTGTAACAACTAATGTAAATGATTTTGGTATTTATAATGCGATGAAGCATTATAATTTGCTATAGTTTGAAAGAAAGTGATTTTTATGTATGACGCAATCGTTATTGGTGGCGGACACGCTGGAGTCGAAGCAGCTTTAGCTTTAGCGAGACTAAATAAAAAAACTATGCTTATAACCGGAAACCTTAAAATGGTTTCTTTTATGCCGTGTAACCCTTCAATCGGCGGCCCCGCCAAAGGAACATTGGTTAGAGAAATAGATGCTTTAGGCGGTGAAATGGGCAAAAACACTGATAAAACATGCCTGCAAATGAAGATGCTTAATAAAAGCAAAGGGCCTGCAGTAAGAGCTCTTAGAGCGCAATCAGATAAACTAGAATATCCTAAAGAAATGTTAAATACATTACAAAAAACTTTAAGCCTTGAATTAAAAGAAGCTTATGTAAAAAGTTTAATTATCAACGAAAGTAAAGTTGAAGGCGTTATTCTTGAAGATGACACCAAAATATCTGCTAAAGTTGTTATTATTACTACCGGAACCTTTATGGAAGCTAAAATCCTTGTCGGTAACACATCAACATCAAGAGGTCCGGACAATCAAAAAGCTTCTGTTGGTCTAAGTAAGAATTTAAGAGAGATTGGACATAAAACATTTAGATTAAAAACCGGTACACCGCCAAGGATTAAAAGAAATAGCATTGATTTTACACAAATGGAACTGTCACCTGGCGATGGGTTTATCCATCACTTTAGTTATGAAGATAAATATTTAAGAATCCTAGATCATGAATGGCCTTGTTACTTAATTCATACAGCACCAATTACTCATGAGATTATTATCAATAATCTAACAAAATCCGCGATGTATAGCGGATTAGTAGAAGGTGTTGGTCCAAGATACTGTCCTTCTATTGAAGACAAATTAGTCCGTTTCAAGGACAAGTCAAGACATCAATTATTTATTGAACCCGAGTCTGCTTCGCTAGACGAAGTTTATTTGCAAGGCTTTTCAACCTCCATGCCGCATGATGTCCAAGAGAAAATGGTTAAGTCACTCCCTGGATTAGAAAATGCTGAAATCGTTAAATACGCTTACGCTATTGAATATGATGCGATTGATGCAAGAGATTTATGGCCAAGTTTAGAATCAAAAATTATCAAAAACTTATTTTTTGCTGGTCAAGTAAACGGAACTAGCGGTTATGAAGAAGCTGCCGCACAAGGTTTAATATCTGGCATTAACGCTAGTTTAAAATTAGATAATCAAGATCCTCTAATTTTAAGAAGAGATGAAGCTTACATCGGCGTCTTAATTGATGACTTAGTCACAAAAGGTACCAATGAACCTTATCGAATGTTGACATCAAGAGCCGAATTTAGGTTATTGCTACGACATGACAACGCTGATTTAAGATTGACGGATTACGGTTATAAAATCGGTTTGATAGCAGAAGATCGTTATCAAAAATTTATCAATAAACGCACACAAATTGATGAAGAATTGAGATATCTTCACCAAGAATTTATTACACCTACTAAAGACATAAGTGACTATTTTATCTCTAAAAATTACTCTTCTCCAAAAGGAAGAGTGTCTTTAGCAGAACTTTTAAAACGACCAGAGATATCTTATGAAGATATCGAAAACATTCATCAAAGAGATATTTCATTAAGCAATGAAGTTAAAGAACAAGTTGAGATTAATATAAAATATGCCGGATATATAGAAAAAAGCATTAAAGAAGCAGAAAGACTAAAAAAAGAGAATAACATTAAGATTCCGATGAATATTAATTATGATAAAGTTCATAATTTAGCTTTAGAAGCGCGCGCTAAACTTTCTAAGATTAGACCATTAACCATTTCTCAAGCTTCAAGAATTTCCGGGGTTAATCCTTCCGACATTCAAATGTTATTGGTATATTTAAGAACATATGAAACATAAGTTTCATGAAACTTATGACAAATTCAAACACTTTATGATAGAATATAGGCGAATTAGGAGAAATTAAATGAATCCAACCATAATTAAATCTGACCAAGAATTATTGGGTTTATTAAAAGATCCAAAGTTTTCAATTTATTATGAGAATTTAATATCAAAAAATCAAGTTATGAATTTGACTAACATAACAGAGAAAACAGAAGTTTACGAGAAACATTTTTATGATTCAATAATTCTATCAAAAGTATTTGATCTTAAAAATAAAAGTCTACTAGATATTGGTGCAGGAGCGGGTTTTCCCTCTTTACCTTTAAAAATCGTTGAACCAAATTTATCTGTTACAATCATAGACAGTTTAAATAAAAGAATAAATTTTTTGCAGGAATTAACACAAAAATTAGCAATCTCAGATGTTTTACTTATTCATGGACGAGCAGAAGAAATGGATAAAACTAACTTGTATGATTTAGTGACCGCAAGAGCGGTCGCAAAATTAAATATTTTATCAGAACTAGCTCTACCTTTTGTAAAATTAAATGGTTTCTTTGTTGCCTACAAGTCAATTAAATATGAAGAAGAACTTCAAGAAGCCATATCAGCTATCACTAAATTAGGCGGTAAATTAGAAAATATTTACGTTTATAATATTAATTCTGAAATCAAACATACTCTGATAGTGATAAAAAAGGTTAAAACAACCCCAACAATATATCCAAGAAATTTTGGCAAAATAAAAAAATCATCATTATAGGGAGTGTAAAGTCTTGAAGAAAACATATTTTGTTTTTAACGAAACTCAATATTATCGCGAACAGTTGGAATTCAAACATCTAAAAGGGCAAAATACGTTAGTGTCTCTTACAATATTTTTCATGATGATTCTAACTGCCCTTTATATGTTCTTATCTAATTACGCAGCAGTTCCGATAATTGGTTTTGCACTAGGATATCTAGTTATCCTGATTTTTAATTTTGCTGCTTTATCATACGCTCGAGAATACAGTTATTTCATGAAGTTTAATAAATATATAACATCAATTACCCTTTTTACAATAACTGTTGCTATGATTATATATTTTAAATCACCTTCCTTCATTCCTCTCTTGTTTGTTGTCTATGCTATCTGCTCTATTTATAAAGATATTAAAGTCTTGCTTGTTATTACAGTTTATTTTCTGTTTTCTATTTTGATGTTAATTCTAAATTATCAAAATATTTTTGCCTTTCAGAATAATTTTGTCATCAAGGATTTAGCTATAGCTTTCTTCGTTTTTTTATTCTTGTTAATCTTGTTATCATCAAGTTTTATAATTGTAAAAGAAAAAACATTTTTCTATAATAATATTTCTTATGCTAAAGAAAAAGAATTTCGTAATTTAGACTTGTTAATGGAATTCAAGATGAAAGGAAAAACAAATATTAGCCACAATCGAGACTATTATCAAGATACTGAAGATTTACTTGAAGAGTTTAGAAAAAAAATTGATATTCCTGATATTTTTACGGAAAAAATAGAAATTCTCAAAAAATTAGAAAAAGGGATTGAAAAATCAATAATTCTTAATGAACATCATGATTTTACAAAATTAGACCTTGAAAGATTGGAAAATTTATTAGTTAATAAGAACTCCAAACTTAGAAGATTGATCTTGAAGATTAAACATTCACAACTAGATAAAATTAAGACTCGTGAAATCTTTTCTGCAACTCATTTCCAAAGTTTCAATAAACAATCAGATAATCTTGAAACGAAAATCCTTTGTTTTGTTGTCTACTATGCAACATTAAAAAAGGGATTGCCAGGCATGAAATCACTATCAAACAAGGAATTATACGATACATTTATCAACTCTGATTTTTATCGTTTCATTGATCCTAAAGTCATTAAAGTTTATCAAGAAAACGCAGATGTCTTCGATCAAATAGTAGATGAAGTTATGGTTGAGGTGAAAAATAATGATTAAGTTTATTAAAAAGATTCTTAATTCAGAATTTTTACCTGTCAGTGAAGTAAGAAAACTTAAAGTTCACGTTGTTATGTCCTTTTTATTTATTATTACTTTAGTCACTATCCCATTTTCTTTTTTCCTTGATTACAATTTATTAACAAAAGTAATTTCTTTAGGAGCTTTTGCTCTATTCTATCTTTTATGTATTGCCTTGGTTAAGTTTAATAAAATCTTCACGGCAATACAAATAACAATGATTTATTCTGTGCTTTTAATGGTATTTTATACGCAAGGCATTAGTAGTTTTTATGCTTACATATTCTTTTACATAACCTTAACAATTATTTTGTTTTACCAAGAGATTTATTCATATTTCATCTACGGAACGTTAACTTTAGTACTGGGAATTTTGTATACTTTATCCTATAGCGAAGGGTTGATGGCTCTTCAGGATATCAGTGGTTCTATTTACATTTATATAGCTGGATTAGCTATTTATTATTTAGTTAGTTTTGTTCAAATATTTAATAATGAAAAACTTTATGCTGATATGAATTTAGAATGGGTAAAACTAAATAACATCAATAGTAATTATCAAGATGAAATCCTTTATCATCTAGAGGATATTAGAACCGATTTACAAAAATCACCAATTTATGAGGATTTAGAATTTCAAAAAACTGCTTTTGAATTAAGTGATTTTGTTGCTCAACAAGTCTTAAAAGATGGCAAAGAAATTGTTAACTTGATTGATTTATATATCTATATTCACGAAAAAGGCTTAGATGCAGTTTTAAAGAATGATGAAATCAGTATAGCTATGAAAAAAAGTTCTAATATTTTAGGCAAATATTTGTTAAACCAAAATTCTGATATGTTTTCGTTAATTATAAGTTTCTACTTGAAGTTTCGCAAGACAGAACCATATCAACTAAATCGCTATGTTTACAGCCTAGATACAATTACTAATCTAAGTGATGAACATTTTATCGCGTTTTGTATAATTTACTTGTACTTATATGATGAAATTTCCGAAGGCCGTTCCTGGGATAACTTAAAATACGAATCTAGTAGTTTAGATAATATTCTTGCGAAAATTGATTTAAGCGAGTTCTTTTCCGAACAGTTGATATCCTTTTATCAAGATAACATAGACTTATTCAAAAAATATAGTAAAAAGAATTAGAAAGGATGGGATTTATGGCCTTAGTGCTCTCCATTGCCAACCAAAAAGGTGGTGTTGGCAAAACCACAACCGCAATAAATCTAGCTAGTTCTTTAGCGGATTTAAATAAAAAAATATTATTAATTGATTTGGACTATCAAGCGAATGCTACAACTTGTATGGGAATAAATCGTGGTAGCTTTAAAAAAAGCGTTTTTGATTGTTTTAAAAGAGAGGCTTCTTTTAGTGACGTTAGAATCAAAACCGCTAATTCTTTAATTGATGTCTTACCAGCTAAAACAATGGTTGAAGGCGTTGATGAAAAAATTATCGCCGACAGCAATCGCGATTTTATTCTTTATGAGCTTTTAAAAGAGGCGAGATCCGAATATGACTATATCTTAATTGATTGTCCACCATCTTTAGGTTACATTACCATAAATGCTTTAATGGCATCTGATGGTGTTATAGTTCCGGTTCAATGTGAGTTTTTAGCTATGGATGGATTAACACAATTATTAAATACAGTTAGGTTAGTGCAATCAAAAAAGAAAGTAAATCAAGAAACATTGACAATTTACGGAGTGTTGTTGACGATGTTAGATAACCGCGTTAACTCAGGCTTTCAAATTGTCAATGAAATCAAAACATATTTTAAAGAAAAAGTATTTCAGACGATTATTCCACGTAACATTACGTGTTCTAATGCAACGTTTTATGGAGTGCCAGTTACGGTGTATTCACCTAAAAGCAAGTCTTCATTAAGCTATAAAAAGTTAGCAAGAGAGGTTGTGGCTAGAGATGCATAAAGATGAATTTATCAAACGAGGTTTAGAAGATTTACTAAAAGAAAATGAAATCGAAAATTTAGATAAAGAAGAAGTTGTCGATATTGAATTGGATAAAGTTTCACCTAATCCTTTTCAACCAAGACGTCACTTTGACGAACAAACATTAAACGAATTAGCTGATTCAATCAGATCTAATGGAGTATTGCAACCAGTGATTGTTAAGAAGGTTGCTAATGGATATTTATTAGTGACTGGAGAAAGACGATGTAGAGCGTCAAAAATAGCTGGTTTTTCAACTGTTCCCGCCATTATAAGAGATTATAATAATCAGTATTTGGCAGAACTGGCTTTATTAGAAAATATTCAAAGAGAAGATTTAACCATAGTCGAAGAAGCTGAAGCTTACCAAAATGCAATTCAATCACTTAAATTAACTCACTTGGAATTAGCTCAAAAAATCGGTAAAAGTCGTTCTTATGTATCTAATGCGTTAGGAATACTGACTTTACCTACTGATGTTTTGAATGAAATTAATCAAGGCAACATTTCCATGGGTCATGCTCGAAGTTTAAGTAAGTTAAAAGATGTAACGAGAATTAAAAAAATTGCCAATATGATTATTCAAGAACGTTTAACAGTAAGAGACATCGAGTCTTTAGTTAAAAAAGAAAAAAAGAAAAAAGAAATTAACCGTAAAACAATCTCCCAAGATTTACAAAATGAGCTTGCGAGTTTCAAAGATAAGCTTAATCTAAATTTCAAATTCAAAGATCCTGTAAAAATAACGAGTAATAAAATTGTCATAACAATACAAGACCTTAAAGAAATACAAGCTATCAAAAATTTAATAGATGGTGATTTAAATGAATGAAGAAATTAAAGAAGGCAGCATTCTTGTTCTAAAAAAAGGTCACCCTTGCGGAGAAAACAAATGGGAAATAGTGAGATTCGGAACCATCTGCAAGATTAAATGTTTAGGATGCGAGCGAATTGTAATTATTGATCGTGTTGATTTAAAGAAAAGGATAAAGAAGGTACTCGAATGAAGAAAATACTAGAAGAAATCGTAAAATTCAGAGATGAAAGAGGATGGCGTGACCACGATACTCCACAAGCATTAGCTAAATCGATAATAATCGAGGCTGCTGAATTATTAGAGAATTATCAGTGGGAAGATACACATCCGAATTTAACGAACGTAGAAGAAGAATTAGCTGATGTTTTAATCTATTCTTTGGCTATGTGCTCGGATTTAGGACTTGATCCAGAAACAATAATACGTAAGAAAATGGTCAAGAACGAAGTTAAATATCCTAAAAACCAATAATACCAATAAATGTCAATTATTATTTTCCTGATAGATATGCCCTTTGTTTAGGAATAATAGCAATTTTTATTAAAAAAAACGGAAAATAATAATTGACAAATAAACCGATAAATAGTAAAATATTATTCGCATTGTAAAGAGATGTTAGGGGCCTATAGCTCAGGTGGTTAGNNTAGAGCGCACGCCTGATAAGCGTGAGGTCGATGGTTCAAGTCCATTTAGGCCCACCATTCTTTCGGGGTATTAGCTCAGTCCGGGAGAGCGCCTGCCTTGCAAGCAGGAGGTCAGCGGTTCGATCCCGCTATACTCCACCATTTTAAAATTTACGGCGGTGTAGCTCAACTGGCTAGAGCGTACGGTTCATACCCGTGAGGTTGAGAGTTCAAGTCTCTCCGCCGCTACCAATTTGTTGGACCCATAGCTCAGTTGGTTAGAGCTATCGGCTCATAACCGATCGGTCGTAGGTTCGAGTCCTACTGGGTCCACCACCAAATAAACAAATACGGAGAAATACCCAAGTCCGGCTGAAGGGATCGGTCTTGAAAACCGACAGGGCGTGTGAGCGCCGCGGGGGTTCGAATCCCTCTTTCTCCGCCACGATGTCAAACTAGCTTAATTGGCAAAGCATTCAGGATGTAGGTTCGAATCCTACAATTGACACTTATAATTGGCAGTAGTCGATTCATAACTAGCTTAATGACCCGCTAGCTCAGTTGGTAGAGCATTTGACTTTTAATCAAAGGGTCAGGCGTTCGAATCGCCTGCGGGTCACCACTTGCCCGAGTGGCGAAATAGGTAGACGCGTTGGACTTAAAATCCAATGTCAGCAATGACGTGCCGGTTCAAGTCCGGCCTCGGGTACCACACTATCATAGGGGTATTAGCTCAGTCCGGGAGAGCGCCTGCCTTGCAAGCAGGAGGTCAGCGGTTCGATCCCGCTATACTCCACCAATCTGTAAATTAAACATTGACAAATTTTAATGTGTTTGATATCCTATAATAGCATAAAACATCGCGGGGTGGAGCAGTCTGGTAGCTCGTTGGGCTCATAACCCAGAGGTCGGAGGTTCAAATCCTTCCCCCGCAACCATTTTAATATACCAAGGTCCGGTGGTGTAGGGGTTAACATGCCTGCCTGTCACGCAGGAGATCGCGGGTTCAAATCCCGTCCGGACCGCCACT
>DDWA01000044.1 GCA_002345425.1 Caryophanales bacterium UBA2298
TGGTGCGGTTGATGGGATTTGAACCCACACATCATAAAGATACTGCCGCCTGAAGACAGCGCGTCTGCCGTTTCGCCACAACCGCACTATTAAAATACTTATTTTCAACTAAATATTAAAATATCTATCACTTATGTATCGAACTCTATAATCATATCCATAAATTGATCTATTATTTCTCTATCACTAGCAAAATCAATCATCATGATTGGCATTGATTCTAGAAGAAATGTTAAATTATCGTAATCTAATAAGTATTGATTAAATGATCTTGCCCTTCCTAATAATGACCATTCTTCAAAACTTCTTAATATCCCTGGGAGACTCATTTCCATAGTCGCAACTGCTTGCATAATTCTTAAATTATTTTGATATATTAAATTATTTTGAATTGTTTCTTTTTCTTCTTCTAAAAAATCAATGATTTTTGAAAACTCATCTTCATTAGCCCAAGCTGAACGAATATGGTCGTCATAACTCCAAAATAAATTACTAGATGTCTCAAATTTCGAGAATATCAGTACTCCTGATGTGTTACTATTTTCTGTAATGTCACCATAGGAGATATCATTTAAATCCTTAACATTATTTTGGTATGCATAGTCAAGAATCTGGGTTTCATCAAAATAATTATAGATTTCATCAAAGTTTTCGTTATCACTGTAATCTGCTCCATAAACACGTTGAATATCAAGGATGAGGAATTCACCTGGATTTTCTTCTAGAAATAGATTTATTTCACTTAAAACTTCTGTTAATGGCGAAGAAAAATAATTGTGGACAGTGTAATATTCTTCTTTTTCGGAATTAAAGGATAATCTTATATCAAGATACCTTACTCCTGATTTTAACAATTCTTCCGCACCAACAACTTGGGTTTTAGATTGCCTGATTGAAAAACCTTTAATTAATCTTCCTGTAAATCCTTGCATCAAACCATCAGCGGAATTATTATACACAGGACTAAAGATATCTATTTTGCTTGAAAAAGCATCATGAGCTCCTAACATAGCGATATCAATTACTTTTTGATCGAAGGTAAGATTTTCACTCATCCAATTACTATAATCAGTTGAAGATGTTGTTGAACTCACAAAAAACCAAGGTGTATTGATGATACATAAAAGCATAAAAATGGTTAATAGAAAAAACAGAATAATTCTTTTTAAAGTTCTAATGGGTCGTTTCATTTTCATCACTCCAGAAATCCTTTATCATTTTCCCTAATTCTTCCATGTCATTGCAGACGCTTAAATGGCTCCAAAATTTAGGATACAATCTTAAATATTTACGAGTAGTAAAGCGGTCATCTAAAAGAATTGCTACACCACGATCTGTTTTTGTTCTTATAACCCTACCAACAGCTTGAATTACTTTATTTAAACCCGGATATGTATAGGCATAATCAAATCCATTGTCGAAAGTTAAATCATAATGCGATTTCAATATATTGTTGAATGGCGCTATAGCTGGTAAACCAACTCCTACGATTAATACTCCACTCAATAAGTCACCTATAAGGTCGATAGATTCTCCAAAAATACCACCCATTACAAACAGGAAGACTTGAGAAACATCTGATTCATCAGAAAATAAATTAATCATGTCATCTCTTTCATGGCTGAACATGTTTCTTTTTTGGGAAACAAAATTAACATTTTCTATTTCTTCTAAAAGAAGATTTTCTAGTTTCTTCAAATAAGCATAACTAGGAAAAAAAAGAATATAATTTCCTTTTTTACCATTAACTAAAGCTTTGGTTGCTTGGATAATTTTTTCAATCGAATAATCTCTGTCCTTATATCTAGTTGAGACATCATCGACTGCTAATAAAAGAAGATTATTCTGACTAAAATCTGATACCAGAGAAATATCTTCACCTAAATTAGCGGTAATCAAACTTTTATAATAGAACATTGGCGTTAGTGTTGCGCTAAAGAATGTCGCCGCTTCACAATAGTTATCAATAGTTTGATTCACAAAAAAAGATGCATTTAAACAATTGATGGAAATGATAATATCATTTTCGTATTTTTCTAAAACATAAACGAAATCATCGTTATAGAACTCATTTATTCTTAAGAATCTCGAGACTTCAAAATAGAAATCTTGTAATTCCTGTCTTTCAAATTTGATTTTATCATCGGAGAAGATTTGATCAAGTTTTACTGCTAATTTTCTTAGAAATAAAACTAAAGTAGGATTTACTTCTTCTTTTTTGACAAAATCAACTTCTAAAAGCGATATTTTCGCCGCTGAATAAACTTCAAGAACTTGCGAAATTTCATATGAAGGATCTGGCTTTAAATATCTTGAAATTTCTAAGGCTTTTATGAACATTTCTTCCGTTAAACTCGCTGAATACATTCTTCTCGAACGATCAACTAAGTTATGAGCTTCATCACAAAGAAGAATAGGGTTATATTGATCATCTTCAAAATATCTTATTAGATGCGCCATCGGATCAAATACATAGTTATAATCACAGATGATTATATCTGCATAATTAGATAAATCTAAACTCAATTCAAAAGGACACACTGTATGTTTTTTTGCGTATACTTTAATTTTTTTTTTAGTTAATAGTGTCTCGTTACTATAAACATCTTCTATTGTCTTAAAGATCCGGTTATAGTAACCTTTTGCATACTTGCAGACTTCTGGATCGCAATCTCTCTTATCTAAAAAGCACATTGAATCTTTAGCAGTTATTTCGATACTTTTTACGATTAAACCTTTTTCTTCTAATAGTTTAATAGTATCGATAACCACTTTTTTTCCATCGTTTTTCGCGGTGTTATAAAATAGCTTTTGTCTTGGCCGATTAATCGCTTTTAATCCCGCGAATAAGGCTGCAATTGTTTTTCCGATTCCTGTTGGCGCTTCTAAGTAAAGCTTACCTTGATTTAAAATATTTCGATAAATATAAGCCATCATTTCTCTTTGATTAAGACGATATTCTGGAAAAGGAAATTCTAACCCAAGGATTGATTTTTGCCTTGAGTTTTCGTGTTCATTGATTAGTTCTTGCCAATCTAAATATCTTTCGACCGTTTTTAAATAATAATTCTCAAGTTGTTTTTTAGTGAAGCTTTTTTCAAATTGTTGAGTTTTTAAATCATCAACATTTATGTATGTTAAATAAACTTTTATTTTTTTAAGTTCGTTAGTTATTAAATAGATATAGGCATAAATTTTTGCTTGAGCTAAATGGCTAGGTGTTGTTTTTATTTCTAATTGACTAAAATCAAGATGAGTAGATTTTATCTCTTCGATAATTATTTCATTATCTCTAAATAAGACACCATCTATTCGTCCTGATATTTCTAAACTCAAGTCATCTCCTTCATATTTGATTTGACAGACTACTTCTTTTTTATCCGTATCAAGATATTGATTCTGCCAGTATTTATGAATTTCTGTGCCTTCTTGAGCTCTAATCATTAAATTTTTCATACTAGAGATATTGCCTGAACCATATAATAGTTCAACCATATCTTTAACACTTATACTTAATTCTTTCAAAGCTATCACCTAGAAAATATTATACCTTAATTTGCAGCAAATAAATTAAAAAAAACCAAGTTATCTTGGTTTTTTGTTAAAATTTAATGTGGAAAGGTAAAAGTGGTAAATTATTCGTTGTAACAATGTCACAAGTCGGATATTTTTTCATCGCATATCTAATTTCTTTATAGTCTTTTTCTCTTGGAATAACTATCATGTTGTTAGTAATCTTAATCCCTTTTAGAGGGTAAAAATCAGAACCGTTTTCGGTATAAGTAAATCCTAGATATTGATTTGATTTAGAAACTAAATTAAGATAATTATCTTTAATAAGTATTGTTATGTTATCAGGATATACTTGATAAGAAAAGAATGTCGGAGAAGTATTGTTTTTGCCTATTTTAAATAATTTTTCTAAAATCAAGCTCGTTAATCTTTTTGCGACAAGATGTTTATCCTTGGGATTAATTTCTTCGGCATCACCAAAATCAATTGCTGAGACAAGATATACTTCATCTTTTTCCGAAGCTACTCTCGCTTGGGAGACTCTAATCATACTGACGCTGTAATCATCAGCTTCAGGATGATTATATCCGGCAATTTGGATGATGAAAAACGGTAGTTTTTGATCATTGAAATCAAATCTTAAACATTTTATTATCGCATTAAGTGCATTTTCATAAATCGTGAAATAAGGGAAATCATTTTCTCCTTGATAAAAGACAACTGCTTTAACTTGATAGGGAATAATTTTTGATCTTAATTGACCATATAAAGGTATTCGATCTTCAGATGAATACTTGCTGGTTAATAGTTTTATTTCTTTATTACTTTCAATATCAAAGCTGCTCATCCAAGAAAATATTCGCGAATTTAAATGCGAACAATTGATTATACCGATTGGTGTTTTTATGATATCATGCATGCTTTTAGCAAATAAATATGATAAAGCACTAAACGATTCAAAATTGTCTTTACAACTTATTTGCCAGTTATAATCATTCCCATTACATGAGAAAAATCTTACATTTAAATTATCGTAATCTTGATTGTGATAACTATCGGATAAGGGCATGGATATATTCATTCCTCCCAAGAATAAATATACATCGCCAATTAAACAATTATAAAGCGTTTGTTTTTCTTTTTTAGTGGCTATTGATATTGAAAAAGCCGAATCTTTGACTTCCATTGCTGGAAATTCAACCATAAAGGTGTTCTTCTTTGTTTTAATCTTGATTTCAGAATCTAAAAGTCTAAATAGAATATCGATATTTTTCTTGCAATTTCCAAATATTTTAATTGATTTGTTTGCTTGAAAAACCATATTATCAGTAAATATTTCAGCTAATTCAAAGGTGCTTTTCATATTAAGTATTTGCCTCCAGGTTATTTTTAAAAAACTGCCACTATTATAACAAAAATAACAGTCTAAAGTAAAGATAATTTAGACTGGTATTATTATAAGAAATATTGAAAAATATCGTTTATTTTTTGACCGATTTTAATGTAATGCTTTCTTTCGGTATTTATTACCTACTTTTTCCAAATAATGATTAGAAGCAAAATCAACTGTGTCTTTTATTGACTGATAAATGTCTCTAGTTTCAAAGCCTAATTCTCTTCTAGCTTTTTCATTTGAAAAATTATGATTGGAATTTAACACCATGATTGAGTAATGAGTGAAAAGTGGTTTTCTTCTCATTAGGAAGTAATAAAATTCAGCTAAATAACTCACAGACTTAATGAACCAATATGATAATTTTATTTTTATTTTTTTCCTTCCTGTATATTCGGCGATATAGTCCAACAATTCTTTAACTGTGATTGGGTTACCTGACAAAATATATCCTTCCTTGTCCTTGCCTATCGTCGCCGCTTTGATTAGCCCTTCAGCTACATCTCTAACATCTACAAAGTTATATCCACCTTTAAGATAGGCGGTTAATCTACCCATTAAATAATCTGTAAATACTTGGCCGAAGTTTGAAGCTTTATAATCATATGGTCCGATAATTCCTGAAGGATAAACAACAACAGCTTCTAAGGTAGGACAGTTTTGATTTAAAACCAAATCAGTGGCAACAGCTTTTGTTTTTGCATAGTATCCTTTCACTTTGTTAGGGTTGAAACTATTTGGTTCGGTAATAATTTGATTATTTTTGGGTTCTTCAATCGCATGCACACTTGAAGTATAAACCAGCCTCTTGATTTTATTGACTTGACATGCTTCTATTAGATTTTTAGTTCCCTCGACATTTATTTTATATAATTGTTTCTTTTTACCTAGTCTGATTTCAACTATTCCAGCTAAATGGAATACAACATCAAAATCTTTAACAACTTCTAATAATCTTTTTTTATCAGAAATATTTCCATAAATTATTGAGACATATGGATCTATGATTGATATATCATCTTTTTCCATTACAAAAGCGTGAACATCATGCGATTGTTCATAGAGTTTTTTAACTAAAACATTTCCAATATGACCAGTAGCTCCAGTAACTAAACATTTCATAAGTATCTCCTTGTAAACATTATATATCAGAAAAAGTTATTATTGAACAATTGTTTACTTTTATGATGTAATACTCAGTTTTCTATCACTTGTAGAACACAAAAAAGACGGTATTTTCAGTCAAACACCATTCCTTTTTATGTTTATTAAAAGAAAACCGCCACAAAAATTTGGCGGTAAAATTACATTTCTTGGTATTTCAAATCAAAAGCTTGGCAAACTCCCTCACAAGTACATTTACCTAAATATGTATTTACACCATGTCTTAATGGTTCAGATAGTTTAATGGCATCTTCTAAACCTTTGTCAGCGATTAATAAACCGTATTTTAAAGTTGAATTGTTAAGAGCGATTGTTGAAGTTTGTGGGACAGCACCAGGCATATTAGCTACACAATAGTGAACAATTCCATCAACTACAAATGTAGGTTTATCATGGTAAGTTGCTTTAGAAACTTCTGTAGATCCACCTTGATCAATAGCAATATCGACAATAACGCTACCAATCTTCATATCTTTATAATATTCTCTCTTAATAAGTTTAGGAGCTTTAGCTCCAGGTAATAAGACACCGCTAATAATCAAGTCAGCGTCTTTACAACTTTCTTTAATATTATGGCTATTACTGTATAAAGTTGTAATTCTATTACCATAAATATCATCTAGATAAGTAAGTTTCCCGATATTAATATCTAAAATCGTTACATTAGCCCCTAAGCCAACGGCCATTTGCAGAGCATTTTCTCCGACGACACCAGCTCCGATAATCGTTACATTCGCTCTTCTGGTTCCAGGAACTCCGGAAATTAATACGCCAGAACCACCAGCAGTTTTTTGAAGATGTTTAGCACCTTCAATAACCCCTAATCTACCAGCTACTGAACTCATTGGCTTTAGACAAGGTAGCGTTCCGTCTTCTAAAATAATAGTTTCATAAGCTACCGCTTTGACTTTTTTGGCCAATAAAGCTTCTGTTAAAGATTGATCAGCTGCTAGATGCAGATAAGTATAAAGGATTAAACCTTCACGGAAGTATTGATATTCTTCTTTCAAAGGTTCTTTAACCTTTACAATCATATCTGATTTTTCCCAAACTTCTTTTTCGGTCGGAATTACTTTAGCTCCGGCCCTTACATATTCTTCGTCAGGAAAACCAGAATTTAAACCAGCGTTGGTTTCAATATAGACCTTATGGCCGTGTTTAACATATTCGTTTACACTTCCAGGTGTTAAACCGACGCGAAATTCAAGTTTTTTTATTTCTTTTACACATCCAATATTCATATTACTTTCACCTCACTAAATATATTTTAACATACACGCAAGCGTTTTCATAAAACTTTTTTAGAAAATTTTATTTTTTATTTTTTCATCAAAAATCACAAACAAAAAAAGGCGTAACTACGCCTTTTTATAAACATTTTTACTTGCAAGCAATATGGTAGATATTCTCTGCATCTTCCATTGTTAAGCTTTTAAAATTACCTACTCGTTCGCCGACATTAATTCTTAATTTTTCAACAAGAGCGGGAATATCTTCCTCTTTAGCTCCAATATCTTTGAAACTGGTTGGCATACTGATTTCCTTAAAAAATGATTCTAAAGCATTTATTCCTGCTTGAGCTACTTTTAAAGGTTTTCTCTTATTGTCTTTTACATCAAAAACTTTGATAGCGAATCGACGATATCTTTGAATATCTTCCATGATTGTATATCGCATATATGCAGGGAATATTACAGCTAAGCCAGCACCATGAGTAACATCATAAAGCGCACTTAATTCATGCTCTAAACGGTGAGTCGCCCAGTCACTGACTCGGCCAACACCTAAGAATCCATTATGTGCAATTGTACTTGCCCAACAAATTGTAGCTCTTGCTTCATAATTGGTAGGTTCTTTCATAACTACTCTAGCCGCTTCTATTATTGAAACTAGTGTGGATTCAGCTAGACGGTCAACTAAAATCACATTCTTTGATTTTGTTAGATATCTTTCTAAAATATGACTCATCATATCTACAATACCAGCTGCAGTTTGATAAGTTGGTAAAGTGTATGTCAATTCCGGATTAATTATCGCGAAAGTTGGACGATAAATATCACAATTGAGTCCTCTTTTCAACATTCCGTCAGTTTTTGTGATAACTGAAGAGTTAGATCCTTCGCTTCCAGCAGCTGGTATAGTTAAGATTACTCCCACTTTTAAAGCCTTTTTAATTTCAGCTTTTCGATCCCAAAAATCCCAGAAATCGCCGTCATATTTAGCTCCAGCAGCAATAGCTTTAGCAGAATCGATTGTCGATCCACCACCTACAGCTAAAACAAAATCAATATTTTCTTTCTTACAAATTTCGATACCTTCATAAACTAAAGTATCTCGTGGGTTTGGAACAACTCCTCCTAATTCAACATGTTTGATTCCGGCTTGATTAATTGATTCAACTACTCGGTCGAAAAGACCTGATCTCTTGATAGAACCAGTGCCATAATGAATCAGCACTTTTTTAGCTTTATATGATTTTAATAATTCGCCAACTTGGTTTTCTGTTTCTTTACCAAAGACGAACTTAGTAGGACTGTTAAAGACAAAATTATCCATGTCATCACCTCTTCTCTTTAATTATAACATAAAAGATTAAAACAGCAAAAACAAAAATAGTGATGAAATTAAAAATATTATTAATGAATATTTGATTTGTACTTTTACACTGTCATGATATAATATATCTCAAAGGGAGGCTTTTTTGTATGAAAGATCTCGAATGGATTAAAAGCAGTTATATTGCACATAGAGGATTTCATTCTTTGGATAAATCAATACCCGAAAATTCATTGTTAGCCTTTAAAAAAGCCATAGATTACGGTTACTCAATCGAATTAGACATCAATATTCTCAAAGATGGAAATGTAGTGGTTTTTCATGATGAAAATCTCAAAAGAATGTGTAAAAAAGATATAAAATTAACCGAAATTACTTATGATCAAATTAAAAATTTGAATCTGTTAAACACTAACGAAAAAGTACCTTTATTAACTGATGTATTAAGTCTTGTTGGTGGAAAAGTGCCACTCTTGATTGAACTTAAACCAAAGGGTGATATTTATCGTTTATGCGAAGCTTTTATGATTCTCATTAAAGGATATCAAGGTGAATATGCAATTCAATCTTTTAACCCTAAAATATTGAAATGGTTTAAAAAGAATTACCCCGATATTGCCAGAGGTCAAATAGCAGAATATTTCACGGATGATGACTCCATGAGTAAAGTAACAAAGTTTTTATTAAAAAGAATGCTATTGAATTATTTTACAAAACCAGATTTTATTAATTATGGTTTAAAAGATTTACCAAATAAGTATGCTAAAAGAGCATATAATGACGGTTTAGTAGTAATTGGATATACAGCTCGTAATAATCTGGAATTTGATATGGTTAAAAAATATTATCATAACTCAGTTTTTGAATATTTTCGACCTGATGACAAAAAATAGTGCCCTATTTCACTTTTAGAAATAGAGCACTTTTTATTTTATAACTTTTTAATCCATATCAACATCAAAGTTTTCTAGTGCCGAATCTTTTTTTAATATTTTTGCGTCACCATGTTTAACAAAGAACATTGTGATAAATGCCATAGCTACGAAGAAGGCAGCATATGGGAACAAAACTTTTCTACCTAAAATATCCATCAAAATACCTGATAGAATTGGTGTCAAAATTTGTGCGGCCATTGAAAATGTATAATAGAACCCAGTATATTTTCCAACGTTTGAACCCTTAGCCAGTTCTACGACCATTGGATAAGAGTTAACATTAATAGTAGCCCAACCAACTCCGGTTAATCCAAAGATAACATACATAATAAAAGCTGTATCAGGAGTTAAAAAATATACTGATCCAAAACAAAGCGTTAATAATGTAATACCCATTAAGATGGTTTTTCTTCTACCAATCTTTGTTGCAATAATACCGATAGGCACAAAAGCGATTAATGCAGCTCCTTGAGCTATTAGTAAAGGCATAGAGAATCCTAAATCAAGTACTTTCGGTGCATAATCAGATAGTTTTGTAGTTACTGCATTATAACCTAAGAACCATAAAAATACTGAGGATAATATCAAGATTAAAGAACGTTTCTTTTCTTTTGATAATTCTTCAACTGTCTCATTTTCAACTTTGGCTTCTAATTCTTCATCTTCTAAACCGTATTTTAAGTCCTCAGCTTCTTTTTCCTTGACCAGAGCTGGTTCTTTTACTTTCCACAAGAAAATGCCTAATAAAACAAGCATTAAAATACCAACTGTAATAAATGCCGGAGCGTAATCAACATATGATAGCTTATCCAAACTGAAAACGGTTAAAATCAAGATTGCTCCGATACCACCAAAGGTTCCCATTAAATTAATAACAGCATTTGCCTTTGATCTTAAAGGCTTAATTGTGACATCAGGCATTAAGGCGACTGCTGGAGATCTAAAGGTTGCCATAAATAACAAAGCAATTAATAATGTTAAAGAGAAAACAATGAAGGTTCCTGGAGACTGACTGGTTTCAACCCAAGCTCTTTGATTTAAATGAAGATAAAAATATTCTTTTAAATCCGAATTGTCTTTTGTAGTAATTACTCCTCCGCTAACATTCAAGATTTCATTCATACCTTCTCTGCGATCAGAATCGTAATCGTAGCTATTAATATTTGTGGTATCATCAGTGTCAATTCCATCAACAACTCTCTCATAAAATTTATCATATGTATCTTGAGAGATGGTTCCATCATTAAGTAATATTTGCCATTGATTGACAATACCGTCGCGAATTCCAACCCAAGCGTTATAATCTAATGTTTGATCATGAACATCATCATATTGGCTAACGATTGATGTTTCAGTTTCAAGTTTCGTTGTTTGATAATTATCGCTAAATGTCAAACCGATAAATGCAAAAGCAGCAACGACTGTACCAACGATAATATATGGTGTTCTTTTGCCTAATTTAGAATTCTTTTTATCTGACAACCCACCAAATAGTGGTATCAAAAATAAAGCGAGAACGTTATCCAAGGCCATTACGACTCCAGACCAAGTTTGGTTAAGACCAAATTTATCAATTAGGATCTTTGTAATTACAGAATCGTATGTTTGCCAAAATAAAGAAATTAAGAAAAAGGCAAGGCCAACATAAAAGACTTTCTTGTAGTTTAACTTCATAAATCAATCACCTCATTATTTAAAAACATTACAAATATTATATCATGTTAATTTATCAAAGTAAGGTGGTTTTTTAAACAAAAAGAAAAAGAAAAAGAAAAAGCTCAAGATTTGAATTCTTGAGCTTTAGACTTTAATAAAATTTGCTTGCTAGATATTTTAAAGCTAATTCATTATATTTGGTTGGTTGCAATTCTAGTTCAGTGATGATGTTAAATCCGGAGATGACTTTAAAATAAAGAACTTTCTTGACCCTAAATAGCAAAAACAAGCCGATAATTAAAACTAATCCTAGTATTGCATAATTAATTATATACGAGTATGGGTAAACAGGTACAGTCAATAAACTTTGATAAATGCCGTAAGCTAAGATTAATGATCCCAAAAGCAGCACAAAACCTAATAGTCTAATAAAGAAAGAATTTTTTGTGTATTCCAAATAATATTCCAGATGGTTAATACTTTTTAATTCAATTTCATTCATACCTCTTTTTTTAGTTTTACGGTTTTTAGTAATTGTATTCCCTTGAGTATATATAACCAACCTTTTCGTAGTTAAAACTATTTGACAAAAATAATCTCTGCCTTTTAATTTAGGGAACTCTTTATATATTTCCTCATCATTGTTAATCATGATGTTTTGTTTAATATCGTTTTTCATCTTCCTCACCGCCAGCCTTATTTTTAATTTTACTTTATATTCAGTGGTTTTTCAACACGTTAAACAAACTTACAAGGTTTTATTAACAACTTTAGTCAATTCGCCAAATAACATCGGAACAAATCCTAAAGCCATAGCAATAAGAAGTTCTACGAACGTTAAGGCTTCTAAGCTAAACACATTAGCGATAAATGGAACGTAAATTAAGACGAATACCAGTCCTACTGAGATAAAGATTGAGTAGTTTAAGAACCTGTTGCTGAAAGGATTATATTGGAATAGGAATTTGGTTTCTGATCTAGCTGAAAATGCACGGAATAACTCGCCAAAAACAACAGTCATGAATGCCATGGTAATTGCTTGGGTAACTGAAGCCCCTGGGATTACATGTAAGCCTAGTTTGAATGCAGTTAAACCCGCTAACATTAAGCCAGTTCCTTGAATAACTACTTTAACTAGAGTTTCTCTGTTTAATAATTTTTCTTTTGTATCTCTAGGTTTTTGATCCATGATGTTTCCTTCTGCTTTTTCCATGCCTAAAGCAAAAGCCGGGAAGGAGTCTGTCATTAAATTAATCCATAATAAATGGATAGCCATTAACGGTAATAAATCGCCAAAGAATGAACTGAAAATCATTGATACTAAAATCAATAATATTTCGCCAATATTACAAGATACTAAAAATATTGTAAACTTACGAATGTTGCTGTAAATAGTTCTACCTTCTTCGACAGCAGCAACTATTGATGTGAAATTATCATCTGTTAAAATCATATTTGAAGCTTCTTTAGATACTTCTGTGCCGGTAATACCCATCGCGACGCCAATATCAGCTTGTTTTAATGCTGGTGAATCATTGACACCGTCGCCTGTCATAGCAACAACTTCGCCATGTTTTTGTAAAACTTCAACTATTCTAATTTTATCACTTGGCGTACTTCTTGCAAAAACATCGCATTTTAAAATAGCCTCTTCAAACTCTTCATCAGTCATATTACTTGTGTCTTCACCAGATAAAGCTAAACCGCCTTCTTTGAGAATATTTAATTCGCTAGCAATTGCTTTAGCTGTTGTTATATGATCTCCGGTAATCATCATTACTCTAATACCAGCATGATGACATTTTTCAATTGCTCCTTTTGCTTCTTCGCGTGGAGGATCTATCATCGCAACCATACCCACAAAGATTAAATCATTTTCTAAATCCATTGCTTTTGGAGTAGATGTCTCTTGATAAGCAAAGCCTAAAACGCGGTAAGCTTGCCCAGAGTAAACTTCATTTTGTTGTAATATTTTTTCAATATCTTTATCGGTTATTTCTCGTACTTCATTATTAATTGAAATTCGATTACATTTTTTGATTAATTGATCAGTAGCGCCTTTTGTTAGAACAAGATATTTTCCATTAACTTCATTTATTGAAGACATCATTTTTCTTGTTGAATCAAAAGTATATTCATTAAGTTGAGGATATAACTCATCTAAATCTTTAACATCAAATCCGCCTTTTACAGCTAGTACTAATAAAGCGCCTTCTGTTGGATCTCCTAGTATTTTATTATCACTTTCTAATTTTGAGTCATTACATAAAAGTGAAATTTGCAAAATCTTTTCTAGATTGTGAGATAATTTAGCTTCTTTACCAGAACTTAAGATTTTTCCTTTGGTCTCATATCCACCGCCAGAAACCTCATATTCATTATCTATATCATATACTCTTCTAACAGTCATTTGGTTTTGAGTCAATGTTCCAGTTTTATCGGAACAAATAACAGTAGCTTGTCCTAAAGTTTCAACAGTGGAAAGATTTTTAATAATAGCATTTCTTTTAACCATTCTTTGCATGCCTAAAGCAAGCACAACTGTAATAACGGCCGTCAACCCTTCGGGAATTGCAGCTACAGCTAAAGCGACTGCTGTTAAAAATAATTCAAGTTCAAACTCGAAATTGTTTTTAACAAAACCTAAAGCGAAGACAAAGAATGAAATTACAATGATTATTATTCCTAATACTTTAGCAAATTCGTCAATTGTTTTTTGTAGAGGAGTTTTTCCTTCTTCAACTGCATCTAACATAGTAGCAATTTTACCAATTTCAGTTTTCATACCAATGCTAGTTATAATACCTTTACCTTTACCATAAGTAACCAATGTAGACATGTAAACTGAATTTTTGCGTTCAGCTAAAGCTGTATTATCACCCAGTTCAATTTCAGCATCTTTAGTTACCGAAGTAGATTCTCCCGTTAAAGATGACTCATCTGTTTTTAAATTCGTGGAATCAAGTAATCGAATATCAGCAGCAACAAAATCACCTGTTTCTAATAAAACAATATCTCCTACTGTTAGTTGTTCTGATGATATTTCAATGGTTTTGCCATTTCTTATGACTTTAGCATTAGGAGAACTCATCTTTTTTAAAGCCGCCAAAGCATTATTAGCTTTTTGTTCTTGATTAACACCTAGGACTGCGTTCAATAAAACAATGGCAATGATGATGATACCGTCAATCAGACCCTCGCCTTCGACGAAACCAACAACAACTGAAACAATCGCAGCAATTATCAAAATGATGACCAAAAAGTCCTTGAATTGATCGATAAACATCATAAACAATGTTTTTTTCTTTGATTCCCTTAACTGATTTAAGCCATATTGTTCCTGCCTTGTAAGAACCTCGGCATCACTTAAGCCTTGTTTTGGATTTACATTTAATTCCTTTAAAATATCATTTTTCTTTTTGCTAAAATATTCCATATTATTCCTTTCTGTCTAAAAAAAAAGACCTATGCACATAACAGTCGTGCATAAGTCTTGCTGTTTAAAATTAAACCAGGCACAAAGCCATGTTTGTTGATTTAACCACGCGAGCGTCAGCTACTCCCTTATGATAATAATATCATAACCCAAACCACTTTTAAAGTCAATTTGTTTTAATTAATATTTTTACTTACCTTTACTTTAATTTTTACGTTTTTATAATGATTGATTAACATTTCAAAAATTAAAGCAATAATAATTAAAATTAAAGTCCACGCAAAAACATTGGCGAATTCAATATTAGTTTTTGCTAAATAAAGATAATTACCAATTGAATTTTTGGTTTGAGCTAAGTATTCCGCCATTACCAAAACCTTAATTCCCAGTCCTAAAGATTGTAACAGACTTGTCCTAATTCCCGTGCTTATCAATGGAATATAACAATGAGTTATCTGGGTAAATATATGATTATCTTCTAACCTATAGACATCGATTAACTCTTGATCAATATTTTTTATTGCCCCAAATACACCTTGGTAAATCAAAGGGAACAACATTAAGAAAGTTATCAAATAAGGAGTTAAAGAAAAACCGAGAACTATTAAAACAATAACAGTAATTGATATAACAGGAATAGTTCTTAATACGGTTACTATTGGGTTAAGATATGATGCAAAACTGGATTTAAGGCCAGAAATAATCCCGAAACCAAACCCAAAAATAAATGCAACTATCAAGCTAATTAATAAACGGATAAGCGATAAAAATATCGCAAATATTGCATCCTTGTCAGTAATTATTCTTCCTAATGCTTGCAGTACGTCTTGAGGTCTCGGCAATAACAAAGAATTATCGACTATTAAATCGAGCAAAATCCATACTATAAAAATTGTAAAAATCGACAATATTGTAATGCTAGCTTTTTTCATATTTTTTCTTAGTTACCTTGATGAATAATAGAAATTATCATCTGGTAATTTACCACCAATAAGAACTGGATTTATATCGTAAATAATATTAAAATAATTTTCTAAATCCATTTTTATATCGTTTGCATCTCGATAATCAATGTGACTGTTAGGAATGGCAGCTATAAGAACCTCTTTTGTAAAACCCATTTCTAAATCTACAGCTAAGTCAGCGGTCTGTTCAACTTCTAGATTAACTTTTCCAATCGAACTTTCCAGGTCATCCAAAAACTTGTCGATTACTCTATCACTCAAATCTTTTCTGGCAAAAACACCAGATTGTGGATACGAATTGTCGCCGGTTATGGTTTGATATTCTGCTTGTAAATCAATAGTCTTGATTCCTGAAATTTTAGTTTTTAACACCGAGAGAGCTGGTTCTGCACTTAATATAATTTTATCATTATCGGCTATAAGGCTAGAATTAGCCATTTCTAAAGAATCGACATAGGTAATACTTGCATTGATATTATTTGAATCTAAAATATATTTTAAAATTATATCTGAAGTGCTATTCATGCCGAAACAAACTATTTCTTTTTCTTCAAGACTAGCTAAATTAAAGCTTGTCTCTGAGACCGTCGCAAGAAAATAATTACCAAAAGTAACTGCGGCTAAAAAAACGTATTCAATTTCATTGTTATATAATTTAGCACCCAAATTTGTCGGCGCAAATATAAAATCGTGAGATTCAGATCCAAAAGCAGCAACTAAAGGATCAGGTCCATTGACTATATCAACTAAGTAGTCATCATCATTTTGTAAATATATTTGTGATAATGCCGGAGCACCGGCTGGAACCATAATTGTTAGTTGCTCAGGTTTAGAACAAGAAATCATTGAAGTTAATAAGAACAAGAAAATTAAAATTACTGTCTTCTTCATTTTTTTTCCACCTCATAAAATGAACGTTTACGATAGACTGTATGCAATAATTCATGTGATTTATGTGAGTTTGGTTCGTTTAAAAATTCACTATATAATGCTTTAATTGCTGGATTTTCGTGAGATTTTCTGAATTCAGTTTTGGCATCAATATCATATAAAACTTGGGACCTCAAAGTTCTAACATCATACTTTTCCTGGTTGATAGCGGAAACTATCGGTTGACCTCCGCCGTTGATACAACCTCCAGTGCACCCCATAAATTCAACAAAGTGATACTGTTTATCAGTAGTTTTCATATGTTTGATAAAAGCTTTAATTCCCGCTCCGCCATGGACCACAGCGACATTCACATCAACTCCAGCAACTTTATAAGTGGCTTCTTTAATGTCTGCTAAACCGCGAATTTCTTTAAATTCAATAGGTGAAGTTTTACCTTCTAAAATCTCTGTTACAGTTCTTAATGCAGCTTCCATAACACCGCCGGTTACGCCAAAGATTGATCCCGCTCCTGTATATCTAGATAAATCTCCAAATGGTTTCATTGGTTCTAAGTCTCTAAACGGTATACCGCGATGTCTAATCATTCTCGCAATCTCTCTTGTGGTTAATACACAATCAACATCTCTATAACCATCTCTACCAAACTCAGGTCTAGTAGCTTCTGCTTTTTTGGCAACGCAGGGCATGATTGATAAAGAGAAGATATTTTTTGGATCTACACCTAATTTTTCAGCATAGTAAGTTTTAATTAAAGCACCTGCCATTTGTTGAGGAGATTTACAACTTGATAGATTAGGAATCAACTCTGGATAATAGATCTCTAAATAGTTAATCCAGCCAGGTGAACAAGAGGTAAACATTGGTAATACACCACCGTTTTGAAGACGGTTAATAAATTCATGCCCTTCCTCAATAATCGTTAAATCAGCGGTGAAATTTGTATCGATTATCTCATTAATTCCGATTTTTTTCAAAGCAGCGAACATCTGACCTTCAACATTTGTTCCGATAGGATATCCAAATTCTTCTCCAAGAGCAGCTCTAACAGCAGGAGCTACTTGGCAGATAACTACTTTTTCTTTGTCTCTTAAAGCTCTTTCTAAAAATTTGATATGATCTTGAGCTCTTAAACCTCCGGTTGGGCAAGCTTGAATACATTTCCCGCAATAAATACAGCCAGCATCTTCTAAATTATGGAATAAAGCTGGTCCGACATAAGTTTCTGAACCTCGGTGATTAAAATTAAGAATTCCTAAGCCTGATTGTTTTTCACAAGCTGATACACATCTTCCACAAAGAACGCATTTGCTGGTGTCAATTACCATAGCGTCACTAGTTTTATTCATTTTAATCTCTTTAGGCGCAAACAAATCTAAATTTGAAAAATCATTATCAACATTAAATCTTCTTAAAAGATCTAAAAATTCACAGGAATTTTCTCTTGAACATTTCCAACATTCAAATTTGTGATTTCCGGCTAATAACTCTAAATTAAAGCAGACGTTTTCGTAGATTTCTTCGTTATCAGTTTCGACAACCATACCTTCTTGCACTTTAGTTGAACATGAAGTTTTAAGACCGTTTTGACCCTCAATTTTGACGATGCATAACCGACAATTTGATTCTTCGTGAATTCCTTTTAAAAAACATAATCTAGGAACACTTATACCAATACTGTCAGCTGCTTGCATTACAGTGAAATCTTCTGGAACGGATAGATTGATACCGTCAATGGTTAAATTAATTAGCTTTTGCATAAATAGCCCTCCATTTCTCAGGTTTTGTCGAAATTGCTTCTACAGGGCAAATTGATTTACATACACCACATTTAGTACAAAGCTTTGAGTTAATCTTGTGTTTTTCCTTCACGTTACCGGTTATGGCTCCTACTGGACAGTTTTTAGCACATTTTGTGCAACCAATGCAGTTATCTAAAATAACGTATTTTGTAAGTTTAGAACATACTCCTGCTGGACATACTTTATCTGTAACATGAGCTATATATTCATCTTTAAAATATTTTAAGGTTGATAGCACTGGATTAGGTGCAGTTTGACCTAGACCGCAAAGTGATGAATTTTTAATAATTCTCGCTAATCTTTCTAAAATATTTAAATCATCTAAATTTCCTCTGCCTTGACAAATTCTATTTAAAATATCTAACATTCTCTTCGTTCCTTCGCGACAAGGAGTGCATTTTCCACAAGATTCATCGACTGTAAATTCTAAATAAAATCTTGCGACATCGACCATACAAGTATCCTCATCCATAACTATCATACCGCCGGAGCCCATCATTGACCCTAGAGCTATTAAGTTATCAAAATCTATTGGTGTGTCTAGCATTTCTTCTGTAATACATCCGCCGGAAGGTCCGCCGGTTTGGACTGCTTTAAATTTTTTGTTATTAGGAATCCCGCCACCTATATCAAATATAACTTCTCTTAATGTTGTCCCCATAGGCACTTCTAGCAATCCAGTGTTGGCAATTTTACCGCCCAAAGCAAAAACTTTGGTTCCACTTGATTTTTCTGTACCAATACTTTTGAACCAATCAGCTCCTTTTAAGAAGATTGGCGGAATATTAGCGAATGTTTCGACATTATTAACATTAGTTGGTTTACCAAAAAGCCCCTTTACCGCAGGAAAAGGAGGTTTTTTTCTAGGCATGCCTCTTTCGCCTTCGATTGAAGCCATTAATGCCGTTTCTTCTCCACAAACAAAAGCTCCCGCTCCAAGTCTGATTTCAATATCAAAATCAAATCCGCTTTCAAAAATATTTTTGCCTAATAAACCTAACTTTTTAGCTTGTCCTATTGCAATTTCTAATCTTTCTACCGCTACAGGATATTCAGCTCTGATGTAAATATATCCTGTATGAGAACCAATAGCATATCCGCATATTGCCATAGCTTCTAAAACTGTATGTGGATCTCCTTCTAAAACCGCTCTATCCATAAATGCGCCAGGATCACCTTCATCAGCATTACAAACTACATATTTTTCATCTGAAATAGATTTTTTAGCAAATTCCCATTTTAAACCAGTAGGAAATCCCCCGCCCCCACGACCTCTTAGTCCTGATTTTTTTACTTCTGAAATTACTTCTTCTGGAGTCATTTCTGTCAAAACTTTTGCAAGAGCCATATAGCCATCACGACCAATATATTCGTTAATATCTAACGGATTGATCGTACCGCAATTTCTTAATACTATTCTTTCTTGTTGAGCGAAAAAAGTTAATTCAGATCGGTTTTTAAGCTTCATTCGATCGAATTTACCACGATATAACAATCTTTCTACAGGATTATTCTTCATTACATGTTCTTCAAATATTTCTTGTATATTTTCTTCACTTACTCCGGAATATAATATCTCACCCGGATATATTAAAATGTGTGGCCCTAAAGCACATAAGCCAAAACAGCCAGTTATTACTGCACTGACTTCATTTTCAAGATGATGTTTTTTAATATTGGCTTTGAATGCGTCCCTAATTGGAATTGATTTATCCTTACAATCGGGTCCGCCACAGATTAATATATGCATTCTATCCAACATAATATATTACCTTTTGGTCTTCGATAATAAGTACTTATCGAGTCTTTGACCTTTCAAAACATGTTCTTCAAATATCTCTGAAGACATCCGTTCGTTTACAGAACAATAAATCGTTTTTGTTCCATCTGATTCTACTATTTCCACTATTGGTTCAAAGGCACATTCTCCCATACAACCAACTTTAACAACCGTTACATTTGGTATGTTATATTCTTCTATCTTTTTAATAAATGCATTATAAACCGGTTTGGCGCCAGCGGCAATTCCACAAGTTCCATAACCGATTTGAATTCTCGCAGCTCGTTTCAAGCCCACCATATATATGTGGTCGCGAGCTTTTTTGCGCAAGGCGTTTAACTCATTTAGAGTCATATTAAATTATCCTCCGTTTTCAAAAAAATTAAGTCTTATATTTGGCAATTATATCTTTAACCATTTGAACTGAAGCATTGCCATAAACTTCTCCATTAATCATAAAAACCGGTGCTAAACCGCATGCACCTATACATCTCGTTCCCTCTAAAGTAAATAAACCATCATCTGTTGTTTCTCCGACTGAAATTTTTAATTCGTGTGATACAGTATCTAGAATACCGCCTGATCCTTTTACGTAACAAGCTGTACCTAAACACACACTAATGATGTTTTTGCCTTTTGGAACTACCGAAAAATGACCATAAAATGTTACAACACCGTTGATTCTAGCTACAGAAATATCTAATTCTTTGGAAATTATTTTTTGAATTTCAATAGGTATACAACCAAAAATTCTTTGTGCTGAATGCAATGTAGGCATTAATGGTCCCGACTTTTGTTTGTGTTTTTCCATTTCTGCATACAATAGGTCGATTTTTTCATTGGTAATATCGACTTTTGTTTCCACATTCTTCTCCTTTCATAATTAAGCTATATCCTTATTATTATAACATTGATATGATGATTTTCCAATTGATTATTATGATGATGAAAACATTTACATTGCTTAAATGAAAAAAAGAAACCTTTTGAAAAGATTTCTTAAATACCTATTTCTAAGCAATATATTTGATTATAATTCTATTAAAATCATTATAAATAATGTTAATCACAATTTATTTAAATAATGAAATGAGTCTACTAACGTTTCTTTTTTGACTTAGACTTTTTTGTTAAATGATACCAAATCCATCCGCCTACAGTTCCAATCACAAGGATGCTTCCAAAAATAATTAAAAATAGAGTCGACTCAAAAAAGTTAGGGTTAAAATAAGGTTCATATTCAGTAAATGTTTCTCCTTCTTCTAATTGAACATCTACTAACTCATCACCGGTCACATAATCGCCGTTATCAACAAATCTAAGATCAATATAATTAGTTTTTAATGGTGTCGTAAAAGTGAAATAATAAGTGTTGGTAGGTATATCAAAAGACATTGTCCAATCGTCTTTGGAATATACGTTAATCAATCTAGTATCTTCATAAAATTCTATTATCGCTTCAAACGGAGCCCCATCTACATAAGCTCGTGAGATTGAAAATGTATATTTAGTATTTCCTTTAACTAAAAAAGGCTCGTCCACATAAACAAATCTTTCTTCTTTAAACACGTTATTACTATCAATATAATTTTTACCATCCGGTAATTTTGATGGTGTTTTAACATCGATAAACGTAGCTACAAAAAGAAATATTGTTAATAATAGAATAGGTAAAAGGATAATTTTTTTCATGATAATCTCCGTCCTTACAGTAAGATAATAATACCTTAACTTTATAGTCTTGTCAATTGTTTAAAAGGAGATTATTAAGAAATAGAAACTAACAAATTACCATTTTTTAAAGATACTGAATAAATTTCTCTTTTTAATTAACCCAAAGATTATTATGCCTAATGAACTCGCTGTTATAAAACTCAATCCACCAATAGCGTAAAGCATATTTTGCTGCCAAAAACTTGATTGATCTTTATCTTCAATATGGTCTTGGACAAAGATATAGTCATATCCTCTATCCAGAACTCTAATTTGAAACTCTTTGGTAAGAACATCGCCTTTGCTGTCTTCAAAATCAAGTGATAGATGATAAGTGCCTGGATTTTGGGCGTGATTCGTATAATTGTCATACTTAATAGTTATATAATAATCCTCACCCTGATTAAGTTCGTTTGTTTTGACTAAAAGTTGAGCGAAGTCCGGAAGACTAAGTACAGTATCGGAATAAACTTGAATTATTGAACTATCGAAATATACAACTGGTCCTATTTCGTCAACGACAGTTATATTTATAGTTTTATATGTCTTATTTCCTGATGAATCTGTCACAGAAAATTGCATTGAATATTGTCCTAACTTATTATAATTAATAGAATAATTATCGCTCTCTAAGACAATATTCAAAGTTAACTGGTCATCATAGTTATCAATTACACCTAAACCTTCCATTACAATTGTAGGCGTTAATTGATGATTATAGCCAATGCTTATCGTTTCGTTTCCACTTATGACCGGTCCTTCAACGTCAACAACACTAATAGCTTGTGTATAATAACTGATATTACCACTTGAATCTGTAACTTGAAAATCCATTTGATAAGTTCCGACTATATTTGAATTTACAGTATAATTATCTTCTACCAAAGTAATTAAGTGAGATACATCAGCATCATAATTATCGCTTGCTGATAGCATAGCAATTATATCTTGAACAGTGTAGGTGTTAGGATAAACCGCTGTTATTGTACTAACATTAGAAAATACCGGAGCTAAAACATCGACTAATTGAACATTGACTGTCATTTCTGTAGAATTCATACTGTTATCAGTAACCGAAAAAATAACTGAGTAAGTGCCTAATGTACCAATGTTAGCCGTATAGTTATCTTGAACAACAGTAATGTTTGCACTTAAATCGCCATCAATATCATCATAAGCGCTTAGAGAACTTTGTATTTCTACAACAGTAATCGGTTGATCATAATAAGATATAATTGAATTTGAACCAATAAAATATGGAGATGAAGTATCCATGATATCACCTTGAATATAAGGTTCATACACAGTAGCAATCAATCCTTCTTCTAATTGAACGTCAATTAATTCTGATCCAGATACATAAGATCCATTGTCATTAAAGTCAAACTCTAGATAATTACATTCAGCTGGAGTCGTAAAAGTAAAATAGTATACATTGAGTGTATTATCAAAAGTCATTGAAAAGTCATCTGTACTTTCATCGGATATATATCCATCATTGTCATAAAAATACACATTAAGATTAAATGGAGCTCCATCAACGTAATCTCTTGAAACAGAAAAAGTATAATCTGTATACGATTTCACTAAAAATGGATTAATAGAATTTACTATATCTCCTACTTTTACGACATTGTCAGATGAGATATAATTTTTGCCTCCCGGTAAATAATGTGGTGAATATGCAGAAACTGTTATTATAAAAATCGATAAAAAACTTAAAAACAAAAACATGCTGAAAATGAATTTTTTCATATATTACTCCTTTCTTTTAAAATAATACTTTAGGATAATAAAAATTCTTTTTATTTTTGTTATAGTCTGATTTTTGTTATAATTAATATGAAAGAGGAGATGATTAAATTGATGAAAGTTAAACTAAACAACAATTATGAAATGCCTATTATTGGCTTGGGAACTTGGAGATCTAAACCCGAAGAAGCATATGAAGCGGTTTTATCAGCATTAAAAGTGGGATATAGACATATCGATACAGCTGCAATCTATGGGAATGAAGAAATGATTGGCAAAGCAATTAAAGATTCTAATGTTAAAAGAGAAGAAATATTTCTTACAACAAAATTGTGGAATACCGATCAGGGCTATGAAGCTACATTAAAAGCTTTTGAAGATTCTATTAAAAAATTAGGAGTAGATTATATTGACCTTTATTTGATTCATTGGTTCAAAGGGTATGAAAATTCGTTATCTACTTATAAAGCTTTTGAAGAATTATATCGCCAAGGCAAAGTAAAGGCTATTGGTGTATCGAATTATAATATTCATCATCTTCAGCATTTATTAGATAATGTTGAAATTAAACCAATGGTAAATCAAGTAGAAACTCATATCACTTTACAAAATCATTTTCTTCATGATTTTTGTAAGAAAAACAATATTCAACTTGAAGCTTATGCTCCTTTAATGAGCAGCAAGATTAATGATTTGTTAAACAACGAAACTTTACAAGAAATTGCAAAGAAATATAATAAAACTGTTCCGCAAATAGCTATTAGATGGCTGATTGAAAGAGGGGTTGTCGTTATTCCAAAGAGTGTAACTCCTTCAAGAATTGAAGCTAATTTTAATGTATTTGATTTTAGTTTGAGTGATGAAGATATGCAAATGATTAGAAAATTAAATACTGGAAGAAAAATATTTGTTGAATTTGATAATGTTGATTATTAATGGTTAGATTCGGAATAGTTGGCGCTTCAGGTATAGCGCAAAAGTTTGCTAGAGATATTAAACTAGTTGAAAACGCTGAAATAGCAGCTGTTTCTGCTAGAAATTCTGAGCAAGCAAAAATATATCAGAAAATGTATGGAACCGAATATGCATTTTCCAGCTATGAAGAAATGGCTAAAAGCGATGTGATTGATGCGGTATATATTGCTGTTCCGCATAATTTTCATTGTGAATTGGCAATCCTATTCATGAATAATCATAAACACGTTTTAGTAGAAAAACCTTTGGGAGTCAATCAAAAAGAATATCAAAAAATGTTTGATAGTTCTAAAGAAAATCAAGTATTGTTAATGGAAGCGATGTGGACTCATTTCTTGCCTTCTACTACTTATGTGAAAAAGATAATTGATAGCAAAATCTTAGGAAAACTCAAAGAAGCTGAAATTGAGTTTGGTTATAATTTAGTAGAAAATTATCCAAAAACCGGTAGATTGTTGAATAAAGAGTTAGCTGGTGGAAGTTTACTGGATTTAGGAATTTATCCTGTAAGTTTTTACAATTTTATTAGTCAATCGAAGATTAAGGAAATAAAAGCAAATGCTGAATTTACCGATACTGGAGTTGATTCAGAAACCGAGATTATTATTAATGATGAGTTTGGAGCTAAAGTAACACTTAGATCTAGTTTAAAAAACAAGCTTGGTAACGACGCTTTGTTGGTTTATGAATTTGGTGTAATTAAAATGATTGATTTTCATCGTTCTGTGAAGGTTTTTATTAACAATCAAGAGTTGGATATTCCTTTTGAAGGTGAAGGATTTGTCGCTGAAATTAAAAGTTTTACTGAATCTATCATTAAAGGTGAAAATGAAAACCAAGTTTCAACCTTTAAAAGATCTTTAGAATCGATTAATATTCTTGATGAAACAAGAAAATTAATTGGTTTAAAATATTCTTTTGAATAATTGTAAAATGCACTTATAAAAAGAGTGCATTTTTTTCTTAAAAAGATTTCAGTTATATAGTAAAATAGTTACGGAGGTTTAATATATGAAAAACTTGTTTAAGCTTACGGCTTTTCCCAAGACTGATTTTGGTGGTAATAAAGCAGGGGTTTATATTAACGCTGATAATTTAAGCGATTTAGAAATGCAAGAGATTGCTAAAGAAGTTAATTACAGTGAAACTGCTTTTGTATTGAAGAGTGATAAAGCTGATTTTAAGGTCAGATTCTTTACACCAACGAGCGAAGTTAATTTGTGTGGACACGCTACGATTGCTACTTTTAATTTGTTAAGGGATTTAGACTTCATTAAACCGGGAATATATAAACAAGAAACAAAGGCGGGAATTCTTAGCCTTGACGTTAGAGAAGATTTTGTTTTCATGGAGCAAGTTAATCCTGAATTTAGTGAATTTGTTGATATTGAAGAAATTAGAAAATGTTTTAAAGATGTATTGTTTAACGAAAGATTAAAACCTCAGGTTGTATCAACTGGGATTAGAGAAATATTTTTACCGGTAAAGAGCTTAGAAGTCTTGAACAATTTAGAACCTAATTTTGATGAAATGATATTTTTAGCTAGAAAATATAATACCATTGGTATTCATGCATTCGCACTTAATAATGATTGCGACGCATATGGAAGAAACTTCGCTCCTGTTGTTGGCGTAAATGAAGAAAGTGCTACAGGAACTTCAAATGGGGCTTTGGCTTGTTATTTATATAAACATCAGATAAAAAAAGAAAAGTTTGTTTTAAGACAAGGTTACAGTATGACCCAACCATCGGAAATAATTGTTGATTTAAAATTCAAAAATAATGAAATAGATAAAGTTTGGGTAGGCGGTAAGGCAAAGATAATTTGATAATATAAACAACAAGTGCATCTTTTAAATTTTATTAAAGATGTCCTTTTATTTGCTTTTTTATGGTTGTTGTTGTTTTTTTGATTATTGTATATTTTAACTTTCTATGATGTGTTAAAATAATTTTGTTCGAAACTAGGAGGCTACTGATATGTTAAGACTGGAAAGGGTAAGTAAATATTATTTTACTGGAAATAATGTTGTACAGGCTCTAAGAAGAATTAACCTCGATTTTTATGTTGGCGAGTTTGTTGCTATAACCGGCGTAAGTGGAAGCGGAAAGAGCACTTTATTAAATGTTCTAAGTGGTTTGGATACTTATGAAGAGGGAAAAGTATATTTTAATGAAACTGATATTTCTAATTATACGATTGAAGAATTAGAACATTATCGTAAGGATTATATCGGTTATATTTTTCAGGATTACAATATTATCAACAGTTATACTGTCTATCAAAATATTGAATTAGCCTTGATTATCCAAGGATATTCGAAAGATCAAATTAAAGATAGAGTAAAAGAGTTAATCGCTCAAGTGGGATTAACTCATGTTACTAATCAAAAGTGCAGTAAGTTGAGTGGTGGTGAAAAACAAAGAACCATTATTGCTAGAACCTTGGCTAAAGATTATCAGATTCTAGTTTGCGATGAACCTACAGGCAACCTAAATAAAGAAGCTGCTGAAGGTATTTTTGAATTGTTGCAAAATGTTAGTAAGGATAAACTAGTAATAGTAGTTACTCATGATATTTCATTATTACAAAATTATGTGACCAGAAAAATAAGGTTATATGATGGCGAAATTATGGAAGACGTTCAGTTAAAAACAGAAGTTGTTGAAGACAGAGCACTAGTTCCTAAGTTATCAAACACTAAATTTTTAGGAGCCTTTAAAATCGGTTTAATGAATTTTTTGTCTGTGCCAAAAAAATCGATTTTTTCTTTCTTTACTTTTTTGTTTATATTACTGGTGGTTTTCTTCTCTTATAGCGCAGGGTTGTATGAGATAAATCAACCCCTTGAGGTGGTTAATTCTGAATTCACCAATACTACTCCAAGCAGAATAATTTTAACAAAAGATGATTTCTCTCAGTTTAGCGAAGATGAGATTATTGATATTAATAATTTAAAATTTGTCAGAGGAGTTTTTGAAAGAGACGTTGTTTTTGATACCGTACTTGTATCTAAAGAAACGAGTATTTTGGTGGAGAACGGACTGGTTTATTTTAAACCTTTAGCTTCGATAATATTGGAAGAATATGAATTAGTTTCGGGCAGATTGCCAAATGGATATGATGAAGTCGTTGTTGGAGATAATGGACTGTATCAAATAGGCGATACCATAGAAGTTGCTAACAGTCATTTATTGTTACTTAGTAGTTCGACTATAACAGATCAGTTTTCCTTCAGTGTAGTAGGGATTGCTAAAGAACCAGAAATACTGAAAGATAAATTACATTATTTCTATTTATCTTTGGAAGGTCTGGATTTGATATCTACTTCTAGTGTATATGAAAATGCTGATGTGGAAATAAAGATTGAAGGTACTAAGAAATATGATTTGCTAACAAATCAATGGATTACTCCTGAAGATGATGATACTGTTGATACAAGAATTAGCACTTATGGTCTTTCTTATCCGACTTGGATTGGCTTTGATGAAGAGTTGGAAGATAATCAAATATTGGTTTTTAATATGATGTTTTTTGATATCTGTAGAGAATTTGGTTATAAGAAAGAAATAGTCGATGATATGGACGCTGGTTTATGTTATGTGCCTAGTTTTATTGAAAGTCACGATATTAGTTTTAGAGTGTCTACCAGCATGATTAACGACGCAACTTTTGAAGAAGTTGATTTAGTCACCTACCTCACTATTGATGATTTTCTTTATGGTAACCCTTTGAGTCAAATTTTCATCCCTGATGGTAATAATAACTCAATTCTATATATGAATGAATTTACTTATAATCAATATTTTGGTGAGAAAAATTATCAAATATCAGTTATTGTTAAAGACTTTCATGATGGTTTAAGAGTGATTGAAGATTTAGAAGAAATGGGATATAACTACTTCTATCCCGCTGAAATGTTCAGCGCATCTCAATCTAAGCAGATGGTAATTCATAATTTAGTAACAAGATTATTGGTGGGAGTGATTATTTTCGTAGTCGCTTTTGTCGGTTATTTTATTTTAAGAAATTTAGTTTTTAGTAAACTTAAAGATTATTTGATTGTAAGATCAATCGGGACAAGTAAAAAAGCAATTAAACAAATTATCAAATCAGAATTACTGATTTTAACTTTTATATCAGCAATCGTAATTTTTGTTTTAGTTTTAATTACGGAAATATATATTCATTCACTTCCACCGCTTGTAAGATATTTCTCTTGGATTGATTATTTAGTTTTATTGGGAATTGTCTTATTGATTGTTCAAGTAATGTCTTTTAGATTTACTAAATTAATTTTTAAAGCTAGTGTTGTTTCGTCTCTTAAGGGGGTGGAACGATGATTAAGTTAGAGCATATCTACAAAATCTATAATAAAAATAAAGCTAATGAAATAGTTGTATGTAATGATATCAATATAACTTTTCCTAGTAGTGGTTTAATTACCATTTTAGGTGCTAGTGGTAGCGGAAAAACTACACTGCTTAATGTTATCAGTGGCATGGATGATTTTGATAAGGGCACATTGATATTTGATGATGTTTCTATCAGCAAATACAATCATAAAAAATGGGATTTAATCCGTAAAGAAAAAATTGGTTACGTTTATCAAGATTATAATTTATTAAAAGAATTAACGGTTTATGAAAATATTGAGCCGGTTTTAAGAATGCAAGGAATTGATGATAAAGGTACAATTTTAGAAAAGGTTAAATATTTGCTGAAATCTGTTGGTTTAGATAATTATGAAGACCGATTGATTAAACAATTATCCGGTGGTCAGCAACAAAGAGTTGGCTTTGCTAGAGCTTTGGCTAATAACCCTGAAGTTATGTTGGCTGATGAACCGACAGGAAATTTAGATGGTAAAACAACGATAGAGTTGATGAATATCATTAAAGAAATATCCAGAACTAGATTGGTTATTTTGGTTACTCACGAACAGGTTTTATGTGATTATTACGCCGATCGAATCATTGAAATTGAAAGTGGAAAAATTATAAAGGATTACATTAATGAAGAACACAAAGCTTTGGATTATTTGCAGGAACATATTATTAATTTACATGATTTTAACAAAACTTCACTGGAAAATGAACAGTTTAATATTTCTAGATATACTAATAAAAAGGGTTCAGAAAAGCTTGATATCGATTTAATTGAAAGAAACCAAACTTTATATATTAAGGTCAATTCAAAAACGCTTAAAAGAACGAAATATCTTGACGATAATAGTGAAATTATTATTCGCGACAATGGCAAGTTCGATGAACAATCGCAAAATGATTTTAATTTAATCAATCTTTTCCCTGAAGAAAAAACTCTTTTAAAAACTAAAGCGTTTAATTGGAAAGAAATTTTTGAATATGCTTTAAATAAATTAAAAAAATTAAATATTTCCGGAAAAATGTTGTATCTAGCTATGTTTATGTTAGGTTTGATAATTAGTGTAAGTATTGGCTTATTAGGTGAAATTTATCATGTAGAGAAAACTTATAACAAGTTACATGAAAATTATATAACCGTAGAAATGGATCGAGATCAATATGAAAGTTATTCGGAACTTGAAAACGTTTCTGGTGTCGACCAATTAATGCTTGTGACAAAACCGATTAATTTTAGTGTTTCACCACCAGATTATTATCAATCAAGCGGTGCTATTGATGTTTCGGCTCAACCGATTGATATTAAATTCTTTGATGAAAATACACTTATTTATGGTGAATTACCAAGCGGTTATGAGATAGTTATTGACCATAGTGTAGCTGATAAAATGATTGATGATTATGCTTCTATTGGCATAAAGACTTATGAAGACGTTTTAAAGTGTGAGTTTAAAATTCGTACCAGCGGCTTAGGAACTTCAAAATCAATAGAGTCTAGTCTTAGATTCAAGATAAGCGGAATTGCAAAAACTAAATCGCTAAGTGTGTGGATGAAAGAAGAGTTGATTTATAGCTTTGTCACTCCAGTTTTAGTTGATTATCGAATAATGGGAGATAACTTTAAAATTATTTCTGGTGTTATGCCAACAGCACCTTTATACTTACTTATTAACGATCAGTACCCATCAATTTTAGAAGGTAATACTCCTAATAATATCGGTATAGCTACTGGTCATTATGAAATATCAGGTATTTATCAATATGAAGTGGATGGTAGATCTTATAATTTTGAAAAAGTATTTGTTTCAAGTATGGAGTTTATGAAAAAGAAGTATTTCCGTTTCAGTAACTACCGCCATCAAGATTTTGAACTATTGGTTTATGCTACTGATGTCGAACAAACATTACTTAGTTTAAGTGAAGCTGGTTATGAAGCAAAAGCAAACCTTTATGACTCTGATATTGCTCAAGATCTTAAATTAGAAGAAAATCAAACGTTTTATATTTTAGCATTATCAGGTATTGTCATTTCTGCCTTATGTATTTTCTTGATAATGCGATCAAATTTAATTTCAAGAATGTATGAAGTCAGTGTTTACCGTAGTATTGGAGTATCAAGAAAAGAAATCAAACGTATTTTTCTTATCGAGATTTTGTTGGCTTCAACGCTTAGTAGTGTTTTTGGATTCTTATTGATGACATTCCTTTTAATCCAAGGTCAAACTACCGTGCTTTCTACTGTTATTGCTAGGTTCAACCTTCTTACAATTGTAATTGTTGTTATTGGAATCTATCTGGTAAATACAGTATTTGGTTTATTGCCTATTAATCTGTTGTTAAGAAAGACACCTTCAAACATTATGAAGCAAAATGACTTGTAAATTTTAAACAAAAAAATTAAATAAAAAAGAAAAACCATCGACTGATGGTTTTTTTCATTTATTAATATTCATTGATAATTCCCATTAGAACATCTGGGTAATCGGTGATTATACCGTCGCAACCCAATTCGATTAATCTTCGCATTTCGTCGGGATCATTAATCGTCCAATAGTGAACTGCCATATTGTGTCGGTGCAAAGTATCAACTAAAAGTTTTGTTGATAAGTTTAGCGTATTGATAACAGGTAGATTAAAACTAGTAGGAATTTGAACGGTGGAATACTGATTTGGTGTATAGAATAAGCTTGACAAAGTGTAAGCCGGAATAATAATTTTTTGGGCTTCTGTTTGTGAAGTTGATAAAGTTATGTCCGGATAGTTATTAACGATATATTTAGAAATATCATCAAACGCTGTAGCTACCAATGTCTCTTCTATTAAATCATATGCATCTAAAAGTTCATAAAGAGCATCAGCCGTTTCTGTTCTTGGAGCATCGCTATCAGCTTTGATTTCAATATTATAAAGAATGTTTTCTCTGAATGTAATGAATAACTCTTCCAGTGTGGTTAAATAGACTCCAGCATCTATCCATTCCTCTTTCGTCAAGTCGCGGTATGGATAGTTTCCGTCAGCGTCTTCGAAATTATAACCAAAGTTACAAGTTTCATATAAGTCTTGATAGTTTTCTTTCCAAATAACGGTATCACAATTACTCATCTTTCTAATATTTCCAGTATTGTTTTCACCATGTCTTAATACTAGTATTCCATCTAGAGTCATTTGTACATCCATCTCCAAGACATCAACGCCTAAATTATAACTGTTGGTAAAAGCACTTATTGTATTTGAAGGGTAATATCCTTGACCGCCACCATGTGCCATAACTAGCACTTTATTGTCATTAGCTTCTTTACGCCAAATATTGGTTTCTTGATATTTTGGCTTTGGTATTGCGTACATAAGTAAAACAAGTATCAGTATTATTGCAAAGATAATTCCTATTTTTTTAAGTCTTTTCATTTTTGCTTCTCCTTCTTTTTGTTATAATTCGATGTAAACAGAATCATCTTCAATTATTGTTTTATAAGTAGTGATATTTAATGAATATTTATCGAGTTTTAAAAATTCTGCTTTTTGGATATTAGTTACTTCACCAGTTTCAACTGATATTGGCAGTCCATGGAATTTACAAGTTATTATGCCGTCAATTAGAGTTCCACTGGATAAAGGAGAGCCCATATGCGGACATTTATCTCTAACGGCAAACACACCATTTTTAGTGTAAGTCAACAAAATAGATCTATTGTTTATTACTAGACCTAACTTCATCTTTTCATTAAGAGTCGATAACTTCGTAGCGAAATACTTCATTTTTCCTCCTTAATCCTCTATTCAATATAGAGTTCGCTTAAATGAGTGATTTGTTCTTCTAGAGCTTGTTCAAAATCAGATTGTGTTATCTCAAATATTGAAAGATAGTCCTTTGTTTCAGTCCATATGACATATTCGTTATAAAAGTCTGAAAAACTAATGTCATATAGAAACCCATTAGGGAAATTATACTCGGTAATTTCTGTTTCTGTCATCTTTATCCTAGCGTAAATATCAATAAAGAACATATTCGTTTGATAACTGTATATATCATAATCTTGGTAAACTTCTTCATTTTGATTATAAGCGGTATGGAATAAATCTAAAGAAACGGTTCGTGTATGAATTTCGTCCCAACCCGGAAAATAAAACATACTTGAAATTACACTGAGTTTGTCAGAGCTATTTCCAATCGAACTAACAAAATGCATGTTATCATAAATTTTTAATCGAAAATTATTAGCTGCTGTTTTAACATAAAATCTTTGAGTTTCACTAACATAAGCGGTAATGTTAACCTCATTTTCACTTTCTTGTTTTAAAAATAATGAATCAGTTGTATTTTGGTTTATATAGAAAAAATCATATGCTGTATCAGAAACATAATGATATGACTTAAAAATTCCTTTTTGAAATATATCGAAATCAACAATACTCATATCAGCGTTATTAATAAGATATGATATATATTCGATTTCTTCTTCATTGATATTAAAATGAACTGCTCTTGTATATTCAATATCGTTATTATTGATTAGATAAGTATAATAACCTGTATATTCATCAAATCCGTATTTGAAATCAGAGCTTTTCCTGAAAACTAAATCTATAGTTTCATTGCACACTCCAGCAGCGTCACAGTTTTTAGATATTATATCTAACTCATATATGTATTGAGAAACTTTATTTATTGGATATAATACTGGAATATCAAAATTGTCAGTTATATAGTCATGTCGAACTATATCTTCTTTTTTAACAAATTCGTCATTGCGAAGAATCATCATTTCTACATCATCATTATTAATAAATGATTTAGTTATCTCATCTATTCTTTCTTTGTGTGCTTCAAGATAAGATGCGTATAGATTTTCATCAGTTTCACATTCATCTTCGCAAGTATCAATTTCATTTCCAATAGTTCTTAAAACTGGATTTTTTAAGAGATTGCAGCCTGACATTAATAAAACTAAAACAATAATTATAAGTAACTTCTTCATATTAACTCCCATTTTTGAAAAATAAAGTAAAGTGACACTAAAAAGATTATAGCATTTGTAGTTTTTTAAAACAACAAAGCAACAAAAAAAGCCATAATTATATGGCTAATTAATGTTGTTTTTAAGGCACTAAAGCACCATGAAGTTGTGTTCAAAGAAATAATCTAGCAACTCTTTTCTTTTAACTATTCCTAAGAATTGATTTGAATCATCGATAATCGGAACGAAGTTTTCATTGGAAGCGCGAGATAAAAGCACTAACATTGTTTCGTTAATATTGACAGCTTCGTAATCTCTATGGCGTTTGATTGAAGAAACTTTAATGTTGCTTACTTCACCTCTTCCCACACTGTCCAAAGTATATAAAAGATCGCCCTCTGTAATAGTTCCTACGTATTTACCAGTTTTAGATAATAATGGTATCGATGTGTATCGACATTTACGCATAATTTCAATTGCTTCGCGTACTGTATTGTCTTCACACATATATGTTACATTGATTTTAGGTTTCATAAAAGCTAGTATATTCATGATTTTACCTCCTATACATTAATATCATTTTACCATATCTTTTATATATTTATACTGATATTTTGTAAATAGGTCTATTTATGGGTTGCTATATATAAATTATTCACAATAGCGTTTAATTGAGTAAATACCCATTTTTACCATCTTTGATGTACTTGATTTTTAATATATTGATTATAAATTTTTTCAACTTGTTTCATTTGCTTTTTGGTTAATGGTTCTAACTCAGAAGCTAATGCATTATTTATGATATGTTCTGGTTTACTTGCGCCAGGAATTATTGTACTTACAGCATCAAACATCAAAATCCATCTGAGGGCAATCATCGGTAATGATTGATCTTTAAATACCTTTTTTAATTCTTCAACAGCTTTTAGACCAGATTCATAATCAACACCACTAAATGTCTCGCCTCGATCAAACAGTTCACCTTGTCTGTTGGATTGTCGGTGGTCGTCCTTATTAAATGTTGTTTGTTTGGTAAATTTCCCTGTTAACAAACCACTGGCAAGTGGAACTCTGACAATCACACCAACATTTTTCTTCTTTGCCTCTCGAAAGAATAGCTCAGCGGGTCTTAATCTAAACATATTAAAAATAATCTCTACCGCTTCAACATTTGGATATTCAATAGCTTTAAGACCTTCTTCAATCTTTTGAACACTAACACCATAATGTTTTATTTTACCTTCACTTTTTATTTTATCTAGTATTTCAAAAACTTTTGGCATGTAATAGACTTCAAAAGGCGGACAATGTAATAAAACCATATCTAGTGCATCTACTTGTAAATTTTTTCTTGATTGATTAATAAAGTGGCGAAGATTTTTTTCGTTATAACCTTCAGGAATATGTGGGTTTAACCATCTACCAATTTTAGTGATAACAAATGGTTTATTCTCACTATTTTTCATGTATCTACCGATTGCTCGTTCACTTTCGCCGCCAATATAAACATCTGCAGTGTCAAAACAATTAATACCTTGCTTTTGCGCTGCATTCAAGGTTTCTTCTGCGACAGATGGATCAAAAGGAGCTCCCCAGGTTCCGCCTAGTTGCCAACAACCCATGGATATTTCGCTAACATTAACGTTTGTTTTACCTAATTTTCGATATTTCATTAAATTATCTCCTAATTTATAAATATTTACTCAATCGATTTTTACGATAATGATTCCACTTCTTGTGTATCTGGATTGATTCTGTAAAGTGCCGATAAATCAGAGTTGCTATAATAAAGCCAATAATTTATTACAAAAATATATTTACTGTTGCTATAGACATCAATTATTTTTGAAGTTTCCTTGTTTGTGAGATTATATGAATAAATCGCTCCAGCATGGATAAAATATAAGTTTGAGTTATCGCTATTTAAACTATGTATATTACTTCCGCCTAATATTCGCTCTAATCCTGTAGTAGCATTATATAAATAAAGAACTGATTCAGTGGTTGTGTTAGCGACAAAAGCATAGGTCCTTCCATCTGTATAACTATCTTTTATCATATGCATTTCGATTATTTCATTAAAACCTTGGTCATCGAAGTTTGCTTCTGTAGTTTTACCAATGAAGGTACTACTCATCAATTGAATTCTTGAACCAAAATCTTGAAGATATAAAAGTTTTGTACCGCTGATATTTAAGTTAGAGACACCTGAACTAAAATTTGTTAAAAAAGATTCTGTATTATGTTTATATATCTTAAATCCACGAACCTCAGATCCGTAATAGTCCGGATCAACAACGTCAACATATATATAATCATCATATCTTGAAATGTAATGAGTTTCGAGTTGGTTGATTACAGATACTTCTTCAGTTGAAAAATTATATCTCATCATCCACATATTCTGTGTGGAAACAAAATATATATGAGTACTAGTTAAGCATAGGTTTCTAACATATCCACCATCACTTAGAGTAAATAAGACAGTTGTCTGATCAGTAGCTGGATTATAACTATAGACAGTAGGACCTAAAGCAAAATAATGTAGTTTATTTACTGTATCATAGACAACTAAACCTTGGTTATTAGCATTGCCATTAGTATTGCCGTAATAAGATGATTGTATTGGCAGTTCTTGCGCTTTTAATGAAATGAATTCTGCGGTTGTTTGAGCTTCAGTTATAGAAATTGTTGTTGTAGGTATTGGTGTTATAGTTGTTTGAATTGTAGACGTTGTAATTGAGATTTGAATATCAGTAGTTGATAAATCAGTTGTTGTTTCAGTTGAAGAAACAGTGTTGAAGGTTGTTGCCTCTGAATTTCCACAACCGACGATAACAAAAACAATAATAAAACTTAAGAAAAAAAGAATAAATTTTTTCATATACTTCCTCCATAACAATAAATATTTATTCTTCTATTGTTAATAAATTATTTAAAAATTTAGCGAACTAGTGCGTTTTTGTTTTTTTAATATAACTATCAAATAAGATAGAATAGAAATTTCAATTATAAATGTTACTAAAAAACCATAAAAGGCGTTTTCTATTTTGGTTAACAAAGACAACCAAATGACAACATAAGCAAATGCAGTAAAAATAATATGCCCTACAACAGCCGCTATTACGGTTGATAAAGGTGACAAATCATATTTGATTCTAGCGTTACCAAAAATATAAATTAGTAGAATTATTTCTAGAAACAAGAAAATCACAGTCATAAAGGTGAACAAAATCCACCCTACTAATTGGTCGTGGATTATAAATATCTTGATTTCTGAGTAAATCATAATTTGATATGCCATTATGAATGGAAGTATAGTAACTAACATTGCGAAAACAACTATAATAAGTTCAATTATTAAGATTTTTTTAGGAATAATTTTTAACTCAACATCCATATAAACCCTCATATTAATTCTTGTTTTTCTTATTATAGCATAAAAAAATGCAAATAATATATATGTATATGATAGTTATTATTGATTTGTTGGTTTGGTAACCTTTTTTAGGACAATTAAGACATAGACACTTTTAAACGATAATCCACTGGAGACAAATAACCTAAACTACCATGGATTCTAAAGTTATTATATCAGTTGATAAATCATATTAGATTATTGTAAACTCGCATGCAAGATAATAATTATCAAAATCGTCCGGACCTCGATAATTAGTGAACTGTTTTACTATAAGGTATCTTCCTGTAGACAATTCGCCATATAACCATTCCCAATTTATTGACATTTGGCTAGCTTGATTATTTTTTACAATATATGCAATCATAACCCAACCAATATTTCCATCAATAATATATGACATTTCATTCCATTCATTTTCTTCATAAACAAATATAGTATACCAAGCGCCAGTTCTTCCTTCATCTTTGCCAAAGTAATTAAGTTCAATCGTTAATTCTTTGTTTGAAATTGTTTCTTCTATAATGGTCATATTAGCATCAGAATAATCATTCACTTCATATTCATCAATTTCATAACTTATCATACTAATTGTATTTTGATTATTACATCCAGTAAATATGATTGTTAAAAGTAAGGCGATTAAAAATATAAGTATTTTTTTCATAAAATAGCTCCCTTCAATAAAAACACAGACTTAAAATTTACTTTCACTTTATTCAGTAAAACGGGTACATTCATTTTATTATATATCAATACGATTTTTTTTCAACTTAGAAATTTCCACTATGTGTGATAAGACCACTACAAAAAATGAAATGGCCATAAAAAAATAGCTAATAACCATCAACATACCAATCTCATTCATGCAACCATCTACCACATCGCACTGTTCAGAATTAAAATATGTTTCTTTAATAACCCAATATAAAATATATACGCTAACAATTGAAAGTATTAAGGCTATGACAGGTAATAATATATTTTTTTTTATAAAAGAAGTAATTGCATAGGTAAATATAATAATAATTGCCAAACCATATAGGATATAAATAATAATAATTAACTGTCTATCTATTATCAACCACACAAAACCAATAGCACTTATTAGTGTAGGAATGATCGCGATTTGACTCCTAAATTTTGTCTTTTTTTTAAACAATAAATATGTAAAATAATATATAGTGAATACCGCAATACCACAAAGAAAAATTAATTGCATATGCTATAAATCCGCCTTTTTCCGTTAAAATAAAATATCAAACTCTGTTCAAACAAGTATTCGGATCATTTTTATACATAATAGCATAGAAACAGTAATAAATATATATTGTAAAGAAAATTAATTTAGCAAGATAGGCTAATAAGATAAGCCATCATCAATGGCTGATTTACGTTTTCTAGTGGTGGTTCGGGCAGGAATTAAACTGGCGACACATAGATTTTCAGTCGTTTCATG
>DDWA01000019.1 GCA_002345425.1 Caryophanales bacterium UBA2298
ATAGGGTCTAGAGGTTGGAACACGCCTAAGCGTACTTACTTATTTAGTAAGTAATCGTTTTAAAAGTATCATTCGTAAGAATTATTTTTGCTCTTAGATTTTTTTATTATAAACAATCGGAATTAATTTTCTTACTTTTTCAATTTCTTCAAGCTCAATATCCATACAAATCACACCTTGTTTACGGTCTAAAGATTTTATAACTTGTCCCATTGGATTAACTATTAAAGAATGTCCATAAGTTTTATATGTGCCATAAGAATTACTACTAGGGCTTACACCGACCATATAAAGCTGATTATCGATAGCTCTAGCTCTGAAAGTTGTTTCCCAATGTAACGGACCAGTAAAATCATTAAAAGCCCCAGGAACGAAAATAATCTTTGCTTCTTTTTGCATGATTTCATTTGCCAATATCGGAAAACGAATATCAAAACAAATCATGATACCCATTACCCCAAATTCAGTCGCAAATACTCCAATTTCTTCCCCAGGAGATAATACCGCACCTTCATCAAAAGATGAATTATCAGGGTATACCACAGAAAACAAGTTCATTTTACGATATTTTTTGATTAAATCTCCAGAACGATTAAAAATATATGAAGTGTTATAGATATTATTATTAATTTGCTCAGGTACACTCCCACCGATAACATAGGCTTCATATCTTATTGCTATGTCTTTCAACCACTTTACAACTTGAGAATTATCATTTTGAACATATTCATTGAAAAGGTCGATTTGATAAGGTGTAGTAAACATTTCCGGAAAAACGATAAAATCTAGACGTTCTTTCTTAAAACTTAGCAGAAGATTCTCTAAATTATTCAAACTATCTTTGATTTCTTTAAAAACATCATTTTGAATCAGTAAAAGTTTCATGATTCTACCCCCATTCATCTATGATTAATTCTATCATGAAATCAAATATAAGTAAATTTATTCAAGGATATCATTTCAATATCAAGCGATAATATTGTATAATATTATCTGAGGTAAGACTATGAAAAAATTCTGTCAATATTGCCAATATGATTATCTAAATGGCGAAATCATAACCACCAATGAAAACTCAATTATCTTTAACACTGATGATGATTTGAAATATGTATATCAAATCAACGACGGTTATGTCAAAATGGTTAGATATTTAGAAAATGGAGATGAAAAAATTATTGGAATCATGGGTCCTGGCGATTATTTAGCGCTCCTAGCTATTCTCCAAAAGAAAGCTTCTTATCTAGCAACCGCGGTAACATTAACTAAGACAATTCTTAAAAAAATACTTTATAATGAAATTCTTATTGCTTATGAAAAGAATCAAAGTTTTAGAGATCGATGTCTTAATTGTGCTGTTACAAGATCCAAGACCTTTCAAAATTATTTAGTTCAATCAGCTAATATTGATGTAAAAGAAAAAATTATCAACACACTAAGAATACTATTCGAAAAATTCGGTTACAGAGAAAAAGGTATACAAATTCTTGATTTACCATTTTCAAAAACAGTTCTTGCTAATATCATCGGTATTAGAAGGGAAACACTATCAAGAAATTTAAAAAAACTACAAGATGATGAGATAATAAAATTTGAAAAAAATACATATATTTTAAATTATGTGATTTAAGTCACAGTAAAACTAACCTCCTTTTGTTATAATCAAGACAATAGGAGGTTTTATATTATGAGTGAAATTATAAATAATTCAAAAAAAAGACAAGATAAATTAAAAGATTTGATCAAAAAGATCCATGCAGGTATGCCTTTAGATGAGGCTAAAAAACTATTTAAAAAGGATTTTCAGGAAATATCAACAGATGAAATAATTACCCTTGAACAAGCTTTAATAGATGAGGGTATGCAAGTGGAAGAGATTCAAAGTCTTTGCGATGTGCATGCCGCTGTCTTTGATAAGAGTATTTCCGATATTCATAAACCAAAAGACATTACAAGAATCCCTGGGCATCCAGCCAAGGTATTTTCTGATGAAAATAAGCAAATAGAAGAATTAATAGAAAATGAATTGGAACCATATCTAGAAAAAACTGATACAACTTCATATTTAATGCTACGAATTGGTATGGACCGTTTAGCGAACATCTCTAAGCATTATGCTAGAAAAGAATATCTATTCTTCCCAAGTTTAGAGAAAAAAGGCATCGATTCCATTCCTAAAGTTATGTGGGGAGTAGATGATGAAATCAGAGCTGACATTAAAAAAGCTATAAAAATGCTTGATGACAAAGATGAAAATTTGGACAATATCAAAGCAGCAATAAAAGCAGTGATAATTAGAGTAAAGGATATGATAATTAAAGAAGAAAACATTCTTTTACCAAAATTGTCTGATTTAATGAGTTTTTATGACTGGATTATGGCAGATCAAGGTAGCGATGAAATCGGCTACTTCATGGAAAAACCGCAAGAAAGCTGGAATGTTGAAGAAAAGAAAGTAGAAACTGAAGAAGCGTTTAACGGTAAAGTTAAATTTGATGCTGGAACTCTCAATCAAGCAGAACTTAACGCCATTTTTAATACTCTTCCTTTAGATATGACTTTTGTTGATAAAGATGGTCATGTTAAATACTTTACTCAAGGTAAAGAAAGAATCTTTGACAGACCGAAAACTGTTATTGGTCGTCATGTTTCTTTATGTCATCCACCTCAAAGCGTTCATATAGTAGAAGATATTATTAATAGTTTCAAATCTGGTGAAAAAGATCACGAAGATTTCTACATCAATTTTAAAGGTATGTTTGTTTTTATTCAGTATTATGCTGTAAGAGATAAAGAAAACAACTATTTAGGAACTCTTGAAATAACTCAAGACATTAAACCGATACAAGCGATAAGTGGCGAGAAAAGGTTAGTTTCTAAATAAGGAAGATTTTATATTTATCATTGGGAGTAAAAGCAGTAAGTCTAGGTGTTGTAGGAATTATTTTACCGATTTTACCAACAACACCTTTTTTGCTTTTAGCAACAATCATGTTCTCTAAATCTTCTGATAGATTAAATTATAAATTTCAAAACTCAAAACTTTATAAAAAATACTTGGAAGATTTTATTGGAAAAAGGACAATGACTAAAAAAAGAAAATGGACCTTATTGATTGGTGTTGATTTAATCTTGTTAGTTTCCTTAATTACTTTAGTAAATCCATATTTAAGAACTATTTTAGTAATATTGTTTCTTGTAAAACATTGGTATTTTTACAACTATGTTAAAACCAGCGATTAGCGATTATTTTAATTGCTAATCTTTTCTTTATCAACAAGACAAATTTGATTTAAAAATCTCCATATTATAGTATAATAATAACGACAGAAAAATTTCGAGGTGATTAATTTGGAAAAAGTTTATGATTTAATAATTTTAGGTGCTGGGCCAGGTGGGTTGAGCGCCGCTATTTATGCTCAAAGAGCCAAGCTAGATTTCTTGCTATTAGAGAAATGGTTACCTGGTGGAGAAATAGCTAATACTTTTGAAGTAGAAAACTATTTAGGTTTAAATAAACTTAGTGGTATGGAATTAGCTGAAAAAATGGTCAATCATGTCCAGGATTTAGGAGTAAAAATCACTATTGATCCAGCTGTGCAAGTAGATTTTTCACAACCAATAAAAAAAATAATCACTGAAAATAATGTCTATCTAACTAAAACCGTGATAATTGCTACAGGTGCTAGTGCGAGAAAATTAGGAGTTACAGGTGAAAATCGTTTGAATGGATATGGTGTGACTTATTGTGCCACTTGCGATGGATTCTTATACAAAAACAAAGTCGTGGCTGTTATAGGTGGTGGCGATGTTGCAGTAGAAGACGCAATCTATCTTTCAAGAATTGCAAAAAAGGTTTATTTAGTCCATCGACGCGATGAATTAAGAGCTGCTAAGTCACTTCAAGAAAGAATGCTAAATACACCTAATGTAGAAGTTAAGTGGGATAGCACTGTTGAAGAAATTTATGGTGAAAACTTTGTTAAAGGCATAAAAATTAAAAATAAGTTAACCAACAAAATAGAAGATATTGAAGTAAATGGAGTATTTATTGCTGTTGGAAATAAACCAAATGTTGAATACCTAGGCAATCAAATAGAACTTATCGAAGGTAATTGGATAAAGACAGATAGCCGTTTAGAAACTAACGTAAAAGGTGTTTATGCAGTCGGTGACATTAGGGACACATATTTACGCCAGATTGCTATGAGCGTCAGTGATGGAGCTCTAGCAGTTAATTCCTTATCTCATTATTTATAAACAACAAATCAGCTTAATAAAATTAGCTGATTTTTTTTATCATTTTGTTGAGATACAGGTAAATATAATCGATTTTTATGATATAATTTTTTTAAAGCTAAAGAAAATTTGTTTGAGGTTATAAGAGATGACGAAAAAAGATATACTAACAAAAATATTTAGAATAATTATTATTTTATCTGCAATCATTGGTATTGTTTTAAATGCTTCAAACTCTGTAGAACCGTCAAAACAATTTATTTACTTCACCTTACAATCAAATGTTTTAGTTGCTATAGTTTATATAATATTAATTTTTTTGAAAAAAGAATCAAGAATATTCAATCTTGTAAAAAATCAAGCGACTGTAGCGATAATTTTAACTGGTTTAGTTTTTAATTTACTGTTAAGACCAGTAGTAGATGGCTATGATTATAATCCAAATACAATTTCTGATTTTTTAGTACATTCATTAACATCATTCTTGGTTTTAATTGATTTTATTTTTTTCACAAACCATGGTAAAATTAAGAAAATTGATCCAGTATATTGGCTTATATTTCCGTTTATCTATTGGATTTTCACTATTATTTATGTCGCTTTTGGAGGTAATTTTAATGGTGAAACCTATGAATCAAATTACCCATATTTTTTATTAAATTTTAAGGAATACGGAATAGTTTTTTTTCTATTAGTAGTAATTTTTGTTTTAATCATCAGTTACATGCTTTTTTATATTGATAAATTAATGTTTAAACGTCGCAAGTAAAGTAGGAGAAGCAAATGGAAATATTCAAGTATAATCAAGAACGTGTCAAAAAGATAAATCAATTTATGGAAGATTTACTTAGAGCCAAAAACACATCTGAAAAGGTTAAACTTTATAAAGAATATGAAGATGAAATTGCTAACTTAAATCCTCTAGATATTTTTTATCTAGATTTCTATAGCGATAACACTAAACTATCAATATCAGAAATAAAAGATAGCGCCAATAAATTCGTTAACGTTTTCCATAAGGGCATTAACAATCAAGCTGTTTTGGGCGATCATATTTTATTCAAAGAACTTTTGGAAGAAAACAAAAGAATCCAACATCACCTAGCAGAAATCAAGAACTATTATAAAAGAGAAGTTATTACCAAACACAAAAAAGAACTGCTGAAAATCTTTAATCAATGTTTACAATTTGATAAAAAGTTTAACAAATATGAAAATGTTATTTTTCCTAATTTAGAAAGTAAAATCCCTTCAAATAAACCCTTGGAAGTTTTATGGGAATTACATGATGATTCCAAAGAACTATTAAATAAAATAATTATGCTTTTACAAAATAGAGATAGTATTGAAGAAGATTTAATTAGAGAAATCGGCACTTACCACTACTTGGTTTTTGGAATCAATCAAAAAGAAGAATTGATTCTTTTACCTGTTATGAGACAGATATTATCCGATAATCAGTTATATAAAATTTATAATGAGTGTCTAGAAATCGGATTTGTATTTAGCAACGAATCTCATGAAAAAATTGATTTAGAAGAGAAAGATAATTTTGAAGGCTATTTTACTAGCAAAACAGGTAAAGTCCCATTTAAGGAATTAATAGCGATGTTAAACCATCTACCTTTTGATATAACTTTTGTTGATAAAGATGATGTGGTTTTATATTATAATGACAACAAAACCAGGCATTTTCCAAGGATGCCTTCAGTGATAGGACGTCTTGTGAAAAATTGTCATCCGCCTAAAAGCGTAGAAATAGTAGAAGCTATCATCAGAGATTTCAAAGCGAAAAAGAAAGACTTTGAAGATTTTTGGATCAATTTCAAAGGTGAGTTGCTTTACATTGCTTATTATGCGGTTAGAGACGATGAGGGAGAATACTTAGGTGTATTAGAAGTATCTCAAGATATTACTAAATTCACCACCATCAGTGGCGAAAAAAGATTACGAAATAGATAAATAATCAAAGCCTCTAGATTTGTTTTGTCAGTTAAAATATGTTATAATATAATGATGACTTTGGTCATCATTTTTTCATTAAGGAGTGATTGAATTGATAAATATCGGAAAAACACCGCTTATTAGAGCGGAAAATATCGAAAAAATACTGGGAATAAAAAAATTATACTTAAAACTGGAGGGAAACAATCCGACCAGAAGTAAATACGACAGAATAGCTGAAGTTATTGCTAAAGCAGCTCAAGTAAAGAAAAAAAATGCGATTATTATCGACGGTGAAAAACGACTTCTAAGAGCAATGAATTATATTTGCCAGCAAGAAAATATTCTATTGCTTGTGCCTAAATATAAAAATGATAATTGGAAAGAAAAGATAGTTGACAAAGATCAATTAATCGATTTGTCAGGTGTAAAAAAGAATGATCTTTTAGAGGTTTTAAAAAATCTAACGCTTAACAATCAAGCTTTTTTGGTAGACGAAAACTCATATAAACAATTATCGTTAATTGCTTATGAACAAATAGCTGAAGAAATCCATCTTCGTTATCAAGGTGAGATTGATAGTGTATTCTATCATAGTGATGTAGAAACAAGCTATCATGCATATCAAAATGTATTTTTAAAGAAACATCTATTAACAGGTGAAAAACTTCCTGAAATTTATGGTTCAAATATCAACAATAATCAAGTCTACCCTGAAGAAAATCTCGTGGTAATTGATGATGCATTATTAGTTGAAGCGACTACCCTATTACAAAAATACGAACATCTTAAAGTTAAACAAAAAGACGTCGCACCGTTCGCAGCTTTTTTAAAAAGTTTAAGAGCTGGAAAAATAAGTGAAGGAAGACATGTTATTGTTTTAGACACAGCTAGAAGTAGAATTAATATTAATCAAATCACTGATTTTTCAACTCTTTCTAAAAACGAATTAGTTGATTACGTCGATAATTATTTAGATCAATATTCAGATTCGAAAACTGAAGCTTTAGAAGCGATTGAACTTGCAGTTGAAAATGGATACATCTTGACAGCTTCAAGAGGAGAAGAAATTGATGGTGTATTAGTTATAGTCCATATGGGGTTTGAAAAGTTTATTCCAACATATCATTTAGCTTACATTGGCATCAATCCCAACAGTAAAGGCCGTGGCCTTGGTTCTGAGTTGATTAAAGAAGCTATCAACTTAACAAACGGTAATATTTCTTTACATGTTGATTTAGATAATAAGAATGCTAAAAGGTTATATAAAAAAATGGGATTTGCCCACGTTTATGATCGAATGATCTATCAAAGAACAGAAAAATAGATTTTTTAGTGTTTTTTAATTAATTTTAGAGTATAATAATTTCGGTGAATATTTATGATTAAAACAGATTTTTTTAGAAGTATCGGTTATCTTGTAATCTTAAGTATTATTACAACAGTAATTTGGTACTTCGGTCTAGAACATATTGGTATAACGGTCTTTGCCGGTATAGCTATTGCAATTCTCATTGTTAATAAAAATGGTATCGCAGTTATACCATTTTTTCTAAATATGTTATTTATGATAAGTCAAACCGAATGGTCTTTGACCCTAATTCCCAATTACTTATTCATTGCACCGATTGCTTTGATACTTGGTTTCATCATTCACGTTATTAGATTTAGACCATCAGCCTTCTTTAATGGAAAGTTGACAAGACCATTAGTATTGTTGTTCTTATCAATGCTTTTAACTATGTATACGATAGATTCTATCAGTCTTATTTATGCTTTTTACTTTGTAATCGGGCTCTTCTTCATGTTTGTTTATTTTTTCTTTAGAAGTTCACTTACAGGTGATAATTTAAAATATCTGATTAGACTATTCGCGATTACCGGGATTATGATATCAATTCAAGTACTAATCTTTTATTTAAGAGTCGATGATGTTGTAATGGCGCTTAAAACAAAAAACCTTGATTTAGGTTGGGGTATATCAAACTTCGTTGCTACTTATTTAATTATCTTTATTTCAGCCATGTTTTACTTTATGAAAAAGTATAAATTTCATATTTTTTGGGTAATTGTCGCTGCATTTGAAATACTGGCTTTGGTTTTCACGCTTTCACGCGGTGGAATTTTAGCTTTTTCAATTACTTTTATATTCCTGTTAATTTATCTTTTCTATGGATACGAGCATAAAGTTAAAATGGCAATCAATCTAGTAGTTGCTTTGCTAATACTAGCTTCCTTTGTCTATTTCAAAATTGATTATTTTATTACAATATGGGAACGTTTATTTGCTGATTTCTTCGCTGATAACGGACGTTTTGATTTATGGGTAGAAGCCTTTGAAAAATTTAAAGCTCATCCATTATTCGGATCAGGTTTGTTTGCTAGGGTTAGTAATGATTATTTCGGCTTATATCACAACACAATTATTCATACAGCCGCTACTTTAGGCTTAGTCGGTTTAACATCACTTATATGGCAGTTTGTAGTAATTATCAAAATTTTCGTCCATAAACTCACTCTAGAGAAAGCGATTTTGTTTATCGCGTTAATTGGCGCTAACATTCATGGTATGGTTGACAATGTCTATTATATGCCTCAATTTATGATTATCTTCTTTATTATCATAGCTGCAGTTGAAAACCATGATGAGGCTTTGTTAGAGGTGGAAGTAGCATGAAATCAGAAAAAAGAATGTTTATTTCATTTGTCCTAAATTTACTTTTCACAATCTTTGAGTTCATCGGCGGACTTTTAACCAACTCAATAGCTTTATTATCAGACGCAGTTCATGATGCGGGTGACTCGATTTCAATGGGTGTTGCCATTTATTTAGAGAAAAAGTCAAAACAAGCTAGAGATTTCAAATACACTTTCGGATATTATCGTTTTTCACTCTTAGGCGGTTTATTGACATCGATAATTTTGATAGTTGGATCAATTATCGTAATAATCGAAACATTTAAAAGATTGATTAATCCTGAACCTATCGATGCGCAATTAATGATTTATTTTGCAATTATTGGTGTGATAGTTAATGGAGCAGCCGCAATTATTGCCGCAAAAGGCAAGTCACACAATGAAAAAGTAATTTCTTTACACTTATTGGAAGACGTCTTTGGTTGGGTAGTTCTATTAATCGGCGCAATTTTGATGAATTTCTTTGATATTAAGATTCTTGACGCGTTACTATCACTTTTATTTAGCATCTTTATTGTTTTTCATGTTATTAAAAACTTAAAGTCGATTCTTGAAGTTTTTCTCGAGAAAGTTCCTAAAGGTTTTTCAGTTGATAAAATTAGAAACGAACTGACTAAAACTGAACACGTGAAAAATATTCATCATGTGCACCTGTGGTCAATAGAAGGGAACATACCTATTGTTACACTTCATGCAAGGCTAAGTCATAAAGTAAGCATTGAAGAATCTGCTGAGATTATGAATGAGATGCAAAAAACTTTAACAGATTTAGGTATCCAACATTCAACCATTCAAATCGAATACTTTGACAATCAATGCGATGATTTAGAATGTGATGAAATAGAAGTTACAAATCATCATCACCATCATTAAATTATTTAAATAACTAAATATGGTGTATAATATTACTGTAAGAAAAGGAAGTGATTGTTATGAATCTTTTTATTCAACAAATTGAAATGCCAAAGATGAGACTTGCGTATACTATCGCTACTAATTACACAGACGCCCATATACAAATTGAAAACTATCTTCGATTAGGAGACATCTCAATCCAAGAAGCAAAACTATATCACGCAGAAATAAGAACAATGAATAGTAAAGTAGTATTTCTGTATACCGAAGCTCTCGAAGATATTATTGATTATGATAAAACAGAGATTCAAATTCTTACAGTAGAAGCGGGTCACTATCTGACATTAAAGGTTGAAAAACAATTATATCAAGATATGCTTTTCGAAGATAAAGAATTACAAAATCATTTCAATAAAGAAATTGAAGACTATTGTAAATTGCATGATGTCACACAACACATGCCGGCTTTTCCTTACCTAGCCTTTTCAATCGACGGTAAAGAACAATTATATTTTCCAATTAAAAAAAATAAAGCAGATTAGTCAATCGACTTAATCTGCTTTTATTTTAATTATAATTTATCTATTTTGTTGTATCGGAAGTCCTTGTGGTTGATAACCATGACGGAATGATTTTTGATATTCTCTTCGTGCTTTGTTAGGAGCCATGTTATAACTATAGACAACTTCACCGGTTTCAGGATCTGTTTCAGCTGTTAATTTGACAACACCTTCTTCAACTTCTTCACCATTTACTATTTCATAAACGATATGAATATACTTGATGTTTTCTTCAGTTCTAATGTTAAACATATAACTTGCATAATTATCTCCATCAGTAAATTCAAGTTTTAAATGAAGGCGATTATCTCTTGTGAACATCATAACTTTTGATTCGTTGACGATTTCACCATTTTCAACTAATTTAAAGAAGAATTTTTCACGGTCACGATCAGTAACATCGTTTTGATAATTAACCATTACATAATTTTCTTCATCAATATAAGATCTCAAACGATAAATTTCTTGTTGACTGTTGACAACTTTCTTACCTTCGATGTTATAAGTAACATCTCCATAAATTAAGATACCTTCAAGTCCTTGAGCTACTAAATTATCATCTTCATCTTCAAAATAAAATCTTCTTGTTTGTGTTCCTTCAGATTCTTCTGAATAAGTACTAGTAGTTATTTCTTGATTTTCTTCTTCAAGATCAAATTCATTGTAGTAGAAGACATAACTTACTTCTTCACCATTAATATTGATAACAGTATAAGTAGTTTTGTATTCATATAATTCATTATCTGAAGTTTCAGAAACTACATCAAGATTATCATCACCTAAAAACAAATCCATCATTTCTACATAATAATCAATATTTTCAACTTCTGTAGTGATAATTGGTTCTTCGGTTTCACCTTCAGCTAATGGTAAGTAAGCTGTTTCTTCAACGTTAATTTCACTGTAGCTTAATAAGGCAGTAGAACTTAATGCCTGCAAAGTGAATAATTGTTCTTCTGATTCAATTTCAATTTCATTAGTTTGATCACAACCGATAAATAAAAATCCGATTGAGATTGCTAGTAAAAATAATACAACTTTTTTCATAATATAAATCCTCCTTGTGTTTTCTTACTAATTATACGGATGAACCCTGATATTTATTGGGATTTTTTTAAATAATTGTCCTAAATCTAGAGTTATCGTTGTTCATGGGATTAGAAAATGGTCCTCTTGGTTGATTGATAGCGCCATTATCCCCTAAAACATAGCGATATTTATAGCCATTGATCTGTTGATCGAATTCTAAATTAACTTTAAATTCGCCATTAATAGTTCTTTGTGATTCTTCAATTTCATAATCAACTTCTAGCTCATCTAGATTACTTAAATATCTTCTTTGAATATATAGGTTAATTGATAGTCCGTTTTTATTGATTCTTGTTCTTACTTGGATATTGTTTTTAACTTTATAAATTTCTAGACTGTTTTCCATGACTTTTTCGCCATTTTGATATAGATTATATCTGAATTGTTGTTGGCTAGAAGTGGAATTGTCATCAACTAAAATATAGTTGTTTTCATCAATATTTATTTTGATTTGATTTTGAGTTTTTTCAAATAGATAAACTCGATCAGAAAATTCAATTTTACCGCTTATGTTTTCATCAATTTGGTTATAATAAACCCTATAAGTTAATTCATTTTTAGCCAAATCTGAAGAGGTATATTTAAAGGCATAAGCATAATTTTGATCATCAGATTCAAAAGTTTGATAATTTATAGAATTGTTGTTATTCAAAATAGTTTCCATTAAATGAATATAAGGATTGATATCTCCGATATAATCATCAATACCTAAACTTTCGGTTGTCAATACATTCAGCGGAATACTTTCTGTGTCACCTGTATAACTCATTTCAACGAGATTGTTTTCATCAAGCAGCACTGCACCAGTTATTGTTTGGAAACCTAAAATTTCAATATCTGATTCCAATGGCGTATTTGAATTGTTAATTGTCGAAAAGAAAGTATTGTAAACGAAGAAACCAGTAACCAATAACGCGATACTTGTAACTGCAAGTCTAATACTTTTTGCAAAATTGAAGCCAAAATGTTTTCTTTCTTGAGGTTCAATTACAATATTTTTTAAATTAATACGATTTAAAACATCAGGCATTTCTTTTATAGTAGCCTTATTAATTCTTGAGAGTATTTCTTTTTCTTTCATTTTTCCACCTCCACCTCTAGATAAGTTTGTAGGGTCTTTATTGCTTTGTTGTATAGCCAAAGTACAGTGCCTAAAGGTTTTTCAACAACCTTGGCTATATCTTTAAATTTCATATCATCAACAGCTCTTAATAAAACGATTTGTTTTTCAAGATCATCCAAAGGTTTAACCAAGTCCAAAACAGTATATGTTACAGCTTCAGTTTTTAGGTTATCATGATAATATGATTGTTCTATTGGATCATAAACGGTTTCATTATGAAATTTACGATAATAATCTAAAGCAGTATTCTTGGCTATCTGCAGTAACCAAGCGTAAAAATTTCTTCCTTTTTTATATTGACGGATTTTTTCAACCATCTTTATATAAGTATCTTGCATCAAATCTTCAGTAGCTGCTTTATTTTTAACAATCGAGATAATCATTGAAAAAACGCCTTTTTTCGTATTTTCATAAATTACCTTAAAGGCTTCATTATCTTTTTCAATTAATAAGTCGATATAATCGTCGTAGTTAATCTGCATTATCTCACCTCGATTAAATTATATCACAAAATAAAAGAGTTGTAGCCTTTTCTATTATCTATACGGTTAACTCTTGCATTTTATTGGTAATTTGTTTAAAAACTACTAATAATTAAAATTTTAATGATATAATATTTTATAAATATATAAGGTAGGCAATTTATGAATAAACGAATATGGGAATTAGATTTTCTTAGAGGCTTTGCAATAATAATGATGGTGTTTGATCATCTAATGTATGATTTTATGTATTTACCAAATTATTTCAGTAATTATCATTCGGTTGATAATTCAGTTTTTAATTTTTTAAATGAACTGGGATATCAATATTGGATTTCTGATTTACGCTTCTTTGGTCATTTTTTCTTTGTCTCAGTGTTTTTAATTGTTTCTGGTATAAGTTTCACTTTCAGCAAAAACAATTTGTCTCGGGGTCTTAAACTAGCAGTAGTAGCGCTTCTGATAACCCTTGTAACTTATGGACTAAGTTTTTTGATTAGTGGTGTAATTATTGTTTTTGGAATTATCCATCTTTATGCTTTATCAATTATAATTATTTATTTTTTACGTAAAATTATAAAGAACGAGTTGGTCTTATTGGTAATTGCTTTAGCGATAATCGCATATGGTATTATTATTAAGTTCTACCATCCATTCTATATTGGAACATTCACATGGGCTAAACTACCAGATATTATTATTGGCTTAAGAGCTTATGGAGCTGATCATTTCGGTTTAGTTCCTTATTTAGGAATAATTATACTAGGAACTGTCTTAGGCAACACTTTCTACAAAAATAAAGTGAGCCTAATACCTTCAGTTAAAATGTCTGAAAAAAATATTTTCTCAATCGCTGGAAGAAGATCATTATTAATTTTCGTTACACATCAAGTTGTTTTAATTTTATTAATTTATATCATCGGTTATATTTTTGGCTACCGTTTTTAGGAGGTAAATGATATGGAATCAAATTTTAGTTTATACAATGCAGTTTTAGAAACATCGAGAAAATACCCAAATAATAACGCTCTGTTATTTATGGGCAAATATGTGAAATATACGGAATTGATTGCCAAGATTGATTTGTTTGCTAATGGAATTAACAAATTAGGTATAAAACCTAAAGAAGTTATAACGATGGCTTTGCCTAATGTTTTTGAATCAATTTACAGCTTTTATGCTGTAAACAAATTAGGGATTATTTCTCATATGGTTCATCCTGTAACACCAGTTGCCCAAATGAGAAAATTTATGATGACCACCAACAGTAAAATCTTAATCATCCTCGATACTTTTTTTCATCACTATAAAGAATTGCTCAAAGATAATATCAAAATTATTCTTGTAACACCAGTTGACGAATTTGGTATTGTGAAAAAACTTGGTTATAAAGTAATTAATCGTAAAAAGTTAGCTAATATAACTTGGGGAGAAAACGTTCTTAAATTTAGCTCCTTATATAATACGGAAATTGCACCTGAAAATTCAACTAACCCACTTAAAACATCAACCTATCTTCATAGCGGCGGTACTTCAGGTGAACCTAAAACGATTGAATTATCTGATTTCGCAATAAATTATCTTGCTTCCAAAGTTCCTCATGTTATGAATATGGATGACTTCACCAATAAACATATGCTTGGTGTACTGCCGATGTTTCATGGTTTTGGTTTATGCATGGGCATACATGGGTTATTAAGGTTTGGCGGAACTGATACTTTAATGCCAAAATTCAATGCCGATGAAACGATTAAACTGATAAAAAATAATCAAGTTAATTATATTATTGGCGTCCCTTCTTTATTTGAAGCACTCCTAAGAAATCCAGGATTTTCTCATCCTGATATCAAAAATGTTGATCAAGTTTTTGTTGGTGGCGATTATGTCGCACTAGATTTAAAAAAACGTTTTGATAAAGCAATGGAACTAGTCGGTTCACAAGCGAGATTATTAGAAGGATATGGATTAACAGAAGTAGTTACAGTCTGTGCTGTAAATACGATAAAAGATCATAATCAAAGTTCTGTTGGAAAACCAATACCGGGAATTGATATGGCTATCATCGACCAAGAATCAAAAACTTTTTTATCAGCTAAAAAAGATGGTATAATAGCTGTTTCAGGGCCTACTATGATGAATGGGTATCTCAATGATAAAGAAGCTACAGACAATTCAATGATTATCATAGATGGCAAAAAATGGATACTCACCGGAGATCTGGGTTTTATGGATGAATCAGGATATGTCCATTTTAAACAAAGATTAAAAAGAATTATCAAAGTTTCTGGTATCCCAGTACTCCCAGCTGAAATCGAAAATTTAATGATGAGTTACGATAGTGTCAGTGAAGTTGCTGCTATTGGTATCCCTGATGAAGATAAAGGCAATATGGTAAAATTGTTTATTGTGTTTACACCGGGGAAACCGAAAATTGACCATGCTAAAATTAAAGATATCATCAAACTGAATTTAGGTTCATATGCAGTTCCTAAACAAATAGTAGAACTTAATCAATTGCCAAAAACCGATATTGGAAAAACAAATGTTTTAGCGTTAGAAAAAATGTAAAAAAAAGTGGAGTTTTATAAGCTCCACTTTATTTTTAAAATAATCTTTGACCCATATCGCGGAAGTAAAAGACAACTAACTGTGTAATCATATCTTGTATTCTACGAATATTGTTGATATTATCTCTAAATACTGCAAAACTAGCTTGTACAAAACTAGCTGATACAACTTTCAATAAATAACGATCAAACTTCTTAGGATAATAAGCATTAACCTTATTGATAATCATATTCTCAAGTTGATTTTTACTCTTGAGATAATGGTTTCCTGATGAATCTAAAGTCATGATATATATTTCTCTAGTGTAAGGTTTTAACACGCTCATTACAAAAGTGACTATTTGGTTAACATCGTCTATTGTTTTGATAGCTGTAATATTCAATTCTTTGTCAAAACGTTCTAAATCATCAATAGCTCTTTCTGCAGGTAATAATATTTCGCGGAACAGTGTTTCTTTGTTTTTATAGTAACGATAGATGTTTCCAACAGTTATATTGGCTTTATCTGCGATTCGTCTCATATTGGCGTTTTGGAAACCATATTCAAAAAACTCTAATATAGCGCCTTCAACAATTGAATTGCGAACACTCTCTTTTAATACTTGCATCTTTTTAACCTCCTTTTTCATTATTAGTCACCATTTGCCAGAATTCTTGTAAAAAACATTTAGCAACTTATCTTCATTATAAATGAAAGTTATAAATTACACAACTCTTTATCACGATATAACAAAATTGTGTTAATAAAAAACAATTAAAGAATAATAAAATCCTATAATAAAAATATAACCAAATTTATTTAACTTTTTCGAAATCCAACGCGTTAATTTTGAAACATCTAAAAAATGAACATTTATTGTAAATATCTATCATTAAATTCCAAGACTTTTATCATATTTTTTTGTTTAAACAAATATTTTTAAAAACTGTTAGTTTATTGACATAAATGCGTAGAAGTTATATAATTTTAATATACTGAGAGGTGAATTTATGAAAAAGTTTTTTAGCAACGTACTGTTACTAATTTTTGTATTATTAGTGAGTCTTGTAGCAGTTCCATGGAACCGAATTAGTCAATGGGGTTTTGAATTATCTTTTTTGACTAACTATGAACTAGTGATTAAAGGTATTATAGGTGCTTTAGTTATTCTTGTTGGCATTCTTTTCCTTTTTATCAGCAATAAACAGTATAATGATACAGGCACTGTAGAAAAGGGCACGAGGAATTTAGCCGTTATTCCTCTGTTTGTTTATTCTTTAGCGACAATGGCTTACACAACATATTTAGCTTACTCTGTATACATGAATATTTATTTTACTACTACACAATTAATTATCGTATTGGGTAGCATTGGCATTATACTTACGCTATTCATGTTAAGTTACTTTCTAATTGTCGAATATAAAAAAGTTAAAAACTTAGGACGTTTGTTAAGAACCTTATTTTTAATAGAATTAGTTATTGGTACTGCAGGTTTTAGTTATTTTCACCTAATTTATCGAGTTGGAAGCAATTACACAACCATAAGCACTAAATACATGATTTTCATAGTCCCATTATTCTTATTAATATATACTCTCTATCTAGTTTTAGGATCAAGAAAAGAAAATAAATTAGAAACTGAAGAGTCTTTGGAACAAGAAATCAAACAAGGGAAAAAAGTTTCAAGAAATCCTGAAACTAAGGATAAATCTGACAACAGGAAAACAATGATTGTTTCTAAAGAGCAAAATATTGTTTCTGGCAATGATAATTTAGATCCAACAAACATTGTTTTTCAAGATGTCAAAGTGGATCCTGAATTTTCAAAACTATCTAATCAAAACAGTCAAGCGAACTCGATAGAATATTATATTGAAAAACCTAAAATGTTTAAACCTTTAGATCCTTCATTTGATGAATTAGTATCTTATGTTCGTGAGTTACCTCAAGTAGTAACAAAATTAGATGATGATCGGATTACTTTTTATGTCGATAGAAAGCCATTCCTTGTCCTAATGAATTTTGGCAATTACTACCGTATGGCGTTCAAATATGATCTTGAACAAGGAATAAGATTAATCATCAAATATCCAACTATTTCTAAAAACAAATCAACAAGAGATGAACTTTGGTTTAAAGCCAACAACTATGGGGATATTCCAAAAGATGTAGTTTACAACATAGTAAAAACTGCGCATAACAATTATAGCAGCTAAGCAACTTTTTATAAGTTGCTTTTTCGTATACTAAGACTAAGAGATTTGTCTCTTGGCCTTTTCTTTTTAGAAGATAGATGTATAATGAGGATGAAGGCGTAGTTAACCTTTGAACTTTGAGTTCGTAAAACGAGTTACACTTCGAGTGTTTTACCTCGTCTACGCCTTCCCTAATACCAGCAAACCAAGAGAGGAGTTTCTTGGTTTTTCTTTTTGCGAGGCATCGCAATAAGAAAGTCGGAAAAGGATAGCGAAGTTGCTTTTGAGTTTATAAACTCGCCGCTAAAAAGTGTTACCTTATCCATTTGGAAAATGAGCCAGTTTAGATCTAGTTGAACCATGAGTTCGTATCAATCACGAAAACAGGACAGAATCTAAACAAGAACCGACCGTTACTCCAAAAATGAAAGGGAGTGGAAGAAAATGAAACCATGCATCGCAATTGACATATCCAAAGGCAAGAGTTACTACCAAGGATTCATATCATTGAATGAACCATTTACAAAAACGAAATCAATTCATCATGATAAAGTTGGATACGATGAATTGATATCTGTAGGCATGACTATGAAAGAAAAATACGGAGATATCGATTACGTATTTGAATCAACAGGAATCTATCACAAGGGATTACAAAATCGTTTAGAGACAGAAAAGCAAAAATATATTATCTTAAATCCATTGGAAGCAGCGAAGATCCGTAAAAGCAAACTCCGTTCTACAAAGACCGACAAAAAGGATTGTCAGAGTATCGCATTAGCTTATTATACGAGAGAACATAAGCCACACAATAAAAAAGATAAACTCCATGAAACACTCCAAATCATGAATCGGGAATATAAGTTCTTAATTCAAATGTTGCGCCAAATGAAGGTGAGATTTATAACAATCCATATACCGAAGTTCCAATGGTATTACTAAAGAAATATCCACATCCTGAAGATATTAAAAACAAGTGTGAAGAAACAATAGCCAAATATCTAGAGAGCAACCATTCATCATCACGCATTTTTATTAAATGAAACTTGAAAAGTAAAATTGTACGCTGAAAACACAGCTTCAAGATGCCATAGAGATGGGTATGAAGTGGAAGCTCTATCTTCACTAGTAAAACACCTTGAAACACAACAACAAGAAGTAAATCAATGTTTAGATAGGATGAAAGGATTAGTGAAAGACAATCCATATTATGATCAACTTCAATCCATACCAGGAATGGTTCAATTCTAGCAATCAGATTATTTGCGGAACTTGGAGATTTAGGCCGTTTCTCACATTCAAGAAAACTCGTTGCCTATGCCGGAATCGATCCAATCGTATACCAATCAGGGTAAAGAACCGGCGAGCATCAATCCATTACCAAAAAAGGAAACAAGAACTTAAGATGTCTTTTGTATTTGGCGGTAAATGCAAATATCAGAAGCAAGAAACCAAATTCCATTATTGACTTCTACAACAAAAAGCGGCAACAAGCCAACCCACTGGCATATCGTGTCGCCGTTATAGCTTGTGCAAATAAATTGCTTAGAATAATCTACTCAATGCACAAGTCTGGAAAGTACTATAAATACTAATCTAATTACATTATAACGCAATTTATCCGATTTGACATCGGATTTTTGGTTTTACCTAAAATATCTATAAATTATTATTATAAAAGTCATTGACTTTATTTATCTAGTTTTTATTCGCTTTTTTAATCAAAGCAATTGAAGGAAACCGCTTTCTATGATATCATTAATTTGAGGTGATAATATGAAGTTAGAAGAGGTAGAAGCGCTTAAAGAGCAATTAGTCAACAAGAAAAAAACAATGACTAAAGCTGAACTTGCAGAAATATGCGATGAATTTGACAAAAGATTTATCTATGAATCAACAAGTTTTGATAATGATGATTTTACTTATGAAGATGTTTGTTTCTTGTTGGAGGATCATTCACGCGAATTCCCAGATAAAAAAGCCAATCGAAGAAAGGCGATAATTAATAATTATCACGCTATTAACATGGTTCATCGTCTTGTTGACAAGGGTACTCAATTGAATGAAAGCACTGTTAAGGATTTACACCAAGTTTTGGTTGAAGGCATTATTACTGGTGGCGTTTATCGAACAAGAGATTTATTCATATTAGGAGCTAAACACGTTCCGCCAACTTATCTTAAAATCTTTAAAAAGATGGATGCTTATTTTAATGACTTAAACAATTCAAATTTAAAAGGACTAGAAAAAGCAGCTTTTGCTCATTTGCAATTGTTGAAGATTTATCCTTTTATGGATGCTAATGGAAGATTAGCTAGATTATTACTCAATTATCAACTGGAATTAGACGGTTATTTGCCAGTATCAATCACCAAAGAACAACGCGACTTATATTTTAAAAATATTGATGAGTATAAAATCAATAAAAAGATTGAGCCGTTCACTGAATTTTTAGCGGATTTAGAAGTGGCAAGGATTAAAGAATTTATAGAGAGAGATTAAATTCTCTCTTTTTAATGAAAGGAGACTTATTATGAAATATGTTAGTTACCCATTTAATGAAATAAAAAGATTAAGTTTTTATCTCGCTACTGAAGAATTTCTGGCAAGAAATTATCCGGAAGACGAATATTTTTTCATGTGGCAAGTAAACCCTACTGTTATTTTCGGTAGAAATCAATTGATTGAAAATGAAATTAATATGAAATATGTTAAAGAAAACAATATTGAGTATTACCGCAGAAAATCTGGTGGTGGTTGTGTTTATGCCGACTTTTCCAATATTATGTTTTCTTTTATAACTCCTAATTTTAATAAGGATTTTGTTTTCAGCACTTACTTGAATAAAGTAGCTGACTTATTAAAAGATTTAGGACTAAATGCCTATGTTTCAGGGCGTAATGATATTTTAATTGATGGTCTAAAGGTATCAGGTAATGCCTTTTATCAAGTTAATTCTAGATCAATAGTTCATGGAACAATGCTTTATAATACAGACCTTAGCGTTATGGTCAAAGCCATCACACCGGATAATGAAAAACTTGTTTCTAAAGGTATTGACTCAGTTAGAAAAAGAGTTACCAACATTAAAGACCATCTACCAATAACGATTGAAGATTTTAAGAATCACATAAAAAATAATCTTTGTGATCAAGAGATTGTCTTGACACCAAAGGATATTGAAAAAATCAGTAAAATAGAAGAAACATATTTAAAAGATGAATTCATCTATGGCAAAAATCCTAATTACACTTTAAAAAAGAAAAGCAAAACTGAAGCTGGCATTATTGAAATATCACTGGAACTAAAAAACAATATTGTTAAAAGATTGAATATGCTTGGAGATTATTTCCTGATAGGTGATGAAGATGAGTTTCTCAATAATTTTAAAAATATCACTTTTACAAAAGCGGATTTTGCTCAGGTTCTAAAGGATGTTAATATTAAAGATTATATCTATAATTTGACAGCTGAAGAATTTTTACAAATCTTATTCTAATGAATAAATTTGTGTTATAATTATTTTGAGGTGAAATATGGAAAATTTAAAGAAAACTTGCCTTTACGATAAACACATCCAATTAGGCGCTAAAATGGAAGATTTTGCTGGCTATGAAATGCCAATAGTTTATGATAACATTAAAAACGAACACTTAGCAGTAAGAAATAATGTTGGGATGTTTGATGTTTCACATATGGGTGAAATTATTGTTAAAGGTAAAGACGCACTTCATTTTGTTGAAAAGATATTCACCAATAAAGTTGAATCTCTAGTCGACGGTCAAGTTGCCTATGGAATGATGCTTTATCAAAATGGCTGTGTAGTCGATGATTTATTGGTTTATCGATTTAATGAAGAATATTTTTTACTCGTAGTTAACGCAAGTAATGTCGCTAAAGACTATACTTGGATTGTAGAAAATAGCAGTGAATTTGATGTTTTAATTCAAAATGTCAGTGAAGATTATCAAGAAATTGCAGTACAAGGTCCAAATGCTGAAAATATTTTAATGATGTCCTTAGGTATCGATTTAAGTGAACTTGGTTTTTTCTTTTTTGCTAACTTTGAATTTCTAAATCATCACTTGTTAATTTCTCGAACAGGTTACACTGGAGAAGACGGTTTTGAAATTTACGCTTCCGAAGATGCTATTAGAGAAATTTGGGATGTGCTAATCAATAATCAAGTAGCGCCATGTGGTTTAGGCTCAAGAGATACTTTAAGATTTGAAGCAGCTCTACCATTATATGGTCATGAAATTTCGCAAGAAATAACTCCTCTTGAAGCAGGATTAAAGTTTTTTGTTAAACTTGAGAGCGACACTGATTTTATTGGTAAACAAGCTCTTCTAAATCAAGGAGAAAACCTATCTCGAAGAGTCGTTGGCATAGAACTGACTGAAAGATCAATACCGAGAGAAGGATATGAAGTTTATCACGAAAATGAGCTTATAGGCTATATAACTACCGGTTATTTAAGCATCTCTTTAGAAAAACCAATAGCCATGGCGATGATTAACAGACCTCACACCAAAAAAAACACCCCTATACATGTTAAGGTCAGAAATAAGATGATTGCTGGCTTTGTCAGAGATAAAAAATTCTTAGAAAAAAAATATAACAAAACGAAGGGAGTTTAATATGAGTAAATTAGTAGAAGGACTTTATTATTCAAAAAGTCATGAATGGGTAAAACCATTAGAAGATGATGTTGTTTTAGTTGGCATCACCGATTTTGCACAATCAGAATTGGGAGATGTAGTGTTTGTTGATCTGCCAGAAGCGGGAGAGACTATCAGCCAAGAAGATGAATTTGGTGCGGTAGAGTCTGTAAAGGCTGCTTCGGATTTAATCGCTCCAGTGAGTGGAGAAATTTTAGAAGTTAACGAAGAATTGGTTGGAGAACCAGAACTTCTGAATAAAGACCCTTATAAAAATTGGTTGTTAAAAGTTAAACTAGAAAATACTGATGAATTAGGTAGTTTGTTAAGCTCTGAAGAATACGAAGAATTTATCAAGTAGGTGGAATAATTGTTTAAATATTTTCCCCACACTAAAGCAGACATAGAATCAATGTTAAAAACACTTAATATCTCATCAATTGATGAGTTATTTAAGGATGTTCCAGAAAGCGTAATATTTAACAGTGATTATGATGTTCCCAGCTTTATGTCTGAATCAGAGTTAAGGAATCATTTTGCTGAACTTAGCAAAAAAAATCAAGAATTGACTTTGTTTTCAGGTTTAGGGATTTATGATCATTATCAACCGGCTGTTATTGATGCCGTTACATCAAGACAAGAGTTTATGACATCATACACGCCATATCAACCGGAAATATCTCAAGGAACATTGCAGTATATTTTTGAATATCAATCAATGATTCAAACTCTTACTGGACTTGAAGTTTCCAACGCTTCCATGTACGATGGAACAACTGCAACCGCTGAAGCTTGTTTTATGGCTTGCGCTGTTGCTAAAAGAAACAAAATATTAATATCCTCAACTTTAAACCCAAATACAGTAAATGTCATTAAAACATACTTAAAATACAAAGAGTTGGAATGGGATTTTATTGCAGAAAAAGATGGCGTTGTAGACATTGAAGATTTGAAAAACAAACTTGATAAAGATGTGGCTGGGGTTGTTGTCCAAAAACCTAATTTTTACGGTATTATCGAAGATTATGAAGGCTTTGCAGATTTGATAAAAGCCAACAAGTCCTTATTTATTGTCAATGCTGATATTTCAACTCTAGGTGTTCTTAAATCGCCTAAAGAAGATGGAGCTGACATTGCTTGTGGTGAATGCCAAAGTCTTGGTATGCCAGTAGCTTTTGGTGGCCCAAGTTTAGGATATTTGGCTACAGAAAAAACCTATGTTAGAAAAATGCCAGGACGCATATGCGGCTATACACATGATTTGGAAGGAAGAAGAGCCTTTGTCTTGACCTTGCAAGCAAGAGAACAACATATTAGAAGAAGCAAAGCTAACAGTAACATATGTTCTAATCAATCATTGATGGCATTATTCGCAACTATATATTTATCATTAATGGGTAAAAATGGACTTAGAGAAGTAAATAACTTGTCTTATCAAGGTGCTCATTATCTTTATGAAAAACTCTTGAAAACAAAGAAGTTTACTGATCCGTTCAAGAAACCATTTTTAAAAGAATTCACCTTAGAAACTAATATTCCTAAAGAAGCCATTCAAACAGCTTTACTAGAAAAAGGCATTTTTGGAGGTATTGGTTTAGATGTTTTTGGTGAACAATACGAAGGATTGATTAATTTTTCTGTCACAGAAAAAAGAACTAAAGCTGAAATTGATAATCTTGTAAATATATTGGAGGGATTATCATGATAAACTACAACAAAATGATATTTGAATTATCGAACTCTGAAAGAATCGGTTATTCTCTACCAAGAGAAAAATTTAGTGAATTTCATATTAATCAATTATCTGACAATTTATTAAGAAAAAAAGAGTTATTACTACCTGAAGTTTCAGAATTAGATGTTTTAAGGCACTTTACAAATATATCCATCAAAAATTTTGGTGTTGAAAACGGCTTTTATCCATTGGGTTCATGCACGATGAAATATAACCCGAAAATCAATGAAGAAATGGCCGCAAATAAGGCTTTCAGTAATTTGCATCCTTTGCAACCGACAAGCACTACTCAAGGTGCTTTGGAAGTTTATTATAACTTACAAACCTACCTTTCAGAACTTTCTGGGTTACATGAATTTTCAATAAATCCATATGCTGGAGCACATGGTGAATTAGTTGGTTTAATGGTTATTAAAGCCTATCATGAAGATCGTGGTGATTTTAAGCGAAAGAAAATAATCATTCCTGATTCCGCGCATGGTACTAACCCAGCTTCTACAGTAGTTTGCGGTATGGATGTGGTGGAAATTGAGTCAAACGAATTAGGACGTGTCGACCTTAAAAAATTAAAAGCAGTTCTCAATGATGAAATTGCTGGTATGATGTTAACTAATCCTAATACCTTGGGAATCTTTGAAAATGATATTTGCGAAATCACAAAACTAATTCATGAAGCCGGTGGGTTGATGTACTATGATGGGGCAAATTTAAATGCTTTACTTGGTAAGGTTAGACCAGGGGATATGGGATTTGATGTCATGCATATTAATCTTCATAAAACCTTCTCAACTCCACATGGAGGCGGGGGACCTGGTTCAGGTCCAGTTGGTGTAACTGAAACTTTAGCAAAATACCTTCCTAATCCAAGAATTAAAAAACTAGACGATTATTACTTTGTTGAAAACAGTAGTACTGCTTTGGGACAAATCTCCAGCTATTTTGGAAATTATTTAGTAGCTCTAAGAGCATATACCTATATTAGAACCCTAGGAAAAGAAAACTTAAAATTAGTAGGCCCTTATGCCACATTAAACGCTAACTACATATCAAAAGCACTTAGAACAGCTTATGAACTACCAATCAAAGGCTATTGTATGCATGAAGTAGTGTTTAACGGTCTTATTAATAAAGACAATGATGTTAGAACTCTAGATATAGCAAAAAGATTACTTGATTTCGGCATGCATGCTCCAACCGTTTATTTCCCACTTTTATTCCCACAAGCAATCATGATAGAACCGACTGAAACAGAATCTAAGGAAACAATCGATGATTTTATCAATGTTATGCATAAAATTGCAATCGAAGCCAAAGAAGATCCTGATAAGTTGAAACAAGCTCCAACCAAGACACCAATTAGAAGAACTGATGAAGTCTTTGCGGCTAAAATGATGATTTTTTCTTACAAGGACTATTTAGAATATATTAATAATCGAGGGTAGTCAAATGAATATTTTAAATTTGTTTGGAATTGTAGATGTTTTAATTGTTTTAAGTGTTATTGGTTTAATCATATTAGGTTGGAAAAGTGGATTTTTACTAAAAATAATTCAACTAGCTTCCAGTTTATTTGGCTTAATTGCTTCAATTCTTTTAGCACGACCATTTTCAAAAGTTTTAGATGGATGGTTCGGTGAAGGAATCTATAGCAGAATCGAAACATTTCTTCTAGATCGAATTGCTTCAGGTGACACATTGGCAACAGAAGCAAACATTCGTGAAGCGTTTGAAGGTATGGCTTTACCTAATTTCATTGTTGAATGGGTAATCAATTCGGTTAATGCTGAAGAAACCATTCAATCGTTTATCAATGCTGTAACACCATTGCTTACATCTTTAGTTTTACTATTAATTGCCTTTGTTACCTTGTTTTTTGGTTCGATGCTGTTATTCTTATTACTTAAACTATTAGCAAAAATGATTACTTCATTGCCAATTATTAAACAAGTTGATAAATTTTTAGGGGCAATATTCGGATTATTTAAAGCAGCTGTATTAATTTTCGTTTTGCTATTCCTCCTCGGTCTACTGATTACAATTCCGGCAATCAATAACTTTATGGGTGAGTTTATAATTAATGATATGCAGCTTCAAAACGATAGTTTTAGATTATCAAAATGGCTCTATGATAATAACATCCTCAAATACATTATCAATGTTTTTGTGACAATAATTTAAAAAAAGAACGTTCAGATCAATGTCTGAACGTTTTTTAATACTCAATTATTATTTGTTTTAAAGTTGCCACAAGATCTTCTTGCTTAACTTTTTTGACCCTTTCACCATCGATAAAGAGTAAAGCTTCATTTAAACCGCCGGCTACAGCAATATTGGCTTCTTTAGCTTCTCCCGGTCCATTCACCACACATCCCATAATAGCGATTGAGATATCTTTATTGATATTCTCTAAAAATGTTTCAATTTCATTAACTATGGGAATCATATCATATTGAATTCTGCCGCAAGTAGGACATGATATTAATTTAGGTTTTTTATACAATTTTAAGTTAGCTAAAATTTCCTTAGCAACTTTAATTTCCTCAACTGGATTGGCAGTCAAAGAAACTCTAATGGTTGAACCTATACCATGATAAAGCAAAGTTCCTAAACCAATCGAAGAAGAAATTGTCCCGCCAAAAGTTGTTCCTGCTTCAGTAACTCCTAGATGCAAAGGATAAGGGAATTTTTCTGCTGCTAAAAGATTTGCTGCTATAGTATCTTTGACGCTTGATGATTTTAAGGAAATGATAATATTGGTAAAACCAAATTTTTCTAATAAAGATACATGATATTGAGCAGAAGCTACCATCGCTTCAGGTGAAGGTTTGTGATATTCTTCTAAAATATGTTTTTCAATCGACCCGGAATTTATACCGATTCTAATAGGAATATTTTTTTCATTACAGGCATCTACCACTAATTTGATTTTAGTTTCATCGCCAATATTTCCAGGATTTATTCTGATTTTATCAACACCTGATTCTAAAGCTTCTAAAGCCAATTTATAATCAAAATGAATATCGGCTACAAGTGGTATATGAATTGCGCTTTTAATTGCTTTTAATGCTTTTGCATCTTCCATATTCAATACAGCAACTCGGGCGATTTGACAGCCGACTTTTTCAAGTTCGAGAATTTGAGATATTGTAGTTTCTACATTCTTAGTTCTTGTATTAGTCATAGACTGAATAATAACCGAGTTTTCACCGCCAATTGATAGATTGCCAACTTGAATTTTCTTTGTCTTTTCTCTTGTATACATTACATTTACCTCACATAAAAATCTAACTAATATTATACTATATTATTCAATTTTTTTGGTTTTAAAACTTCTTTTATTCGAAAATATGGTAAAATATAAGTATAAAGAGGTGTTATTATGCTGAGTTTCCAAGGAATTGGCGCTACAAATGGTAAAGGTAGCGGTGTGGCAATTATTCATAAAAAAACATCTGTGAGAACTCATGAAAAATTCTATGAACTAGAAGCCAAAGAATTATTTTATGAAATGAAAGAATTGGCTTTGGCAGAGATAGACTCTCTGATTGAAATATGCCACGACTGCGAAGAAAAGGATATTCTAATAGCTCACAAGCTTATTTTAGATGACCCAGATGTAAATGACCAGATATTCAATGAAATTGAAAAAGGAGAAGACTTAGTAAAAGCAATTAAGACGGTTCAAAGCAACTACTTCAATCAATTTAAAGCTATGGAAAACGAAGTTTTCAGCTCTAAGGCGCTGGATGTTGAAGATGTTTTTGAACGTTTAGTTAACAATATAAAAAAGCAGGATAAATTTAAAACTATCAACAAGAGTTTTGTTTTAGTGTGTGATGACCTTTTGCCAACGACAATATATGATTATCCTCTAAATCATTTAAAGGCGATAGTGGTAAAACAAGGATCATTATTCTCACATGGTGTAATAATTGCTAAATCAAAAAATATTCCGGTAGTGATTGGACTTGGCTTTGATTTTGCGAAAATAAAAGCCGGCGATTATATGGTTGTTGATGGCTTAACCGGTAAAGTTGTTTTAATCAGTGAATAATTTTTAATACAAATTGTTCACTTTTTTATTTTTAAATAATTTATAAATTTTTTGTATTAAGAGTGATTTTTGATAATTTAAAGTAAAATGTTATAATATATTTGAGGCGATAACATGGATAAAAAAAGAAAGATTTCGCTTGATAGAGCGGAAGAACTTAAAAAAAGAATCGATGATTACCTACAAGCTAAAGACAAAATTACTAAAGGATTGGAATTATCTTCAACTATCAAAAGCCATAAGAAAATCATTATGGATTACTTTAAAGCTGATGAAAAAAGCTGGAATGATTGGCATTGGCAATTAGCAAATCGAATTAATGATATTGAAGTTTTGCAACATTTTTTCTCTTTCACAGAAAAAGAAATTGAAGATATTAAGAAAGTTTCGATAAAATTTAGATGGGCTATATCACCTTACTACTTAAGTTTAATTAATCCGAATGATAGATATGATCCGATAAAATTGATGTCAGTTCCAACTTCTCTTGAATTGCTTGAATCATCAGATTCTTTAGATCCTATGGCAGAAGAATACACGAACCCAAGCGGTGCGATTACAAGGAGATATCCTGATCGCTTGATTATCAATGTTACAAATGAATGTGCAATGTATTGTCGCCATTGTCAAAGAAGAAGAAATATCGGCGATAAAGATCGAGTTAAATCCAAAAAAGTATTACTTGAATCATTTGATTACATAAGAAATAATAAAGAAATTAGAGACGTACTTATAACCGGTGGAGATCCGCTAACTATGACCGATAATCTGTTGAATTGGATTTTGCAAGAAATAAGAAATATTCCTCATGTTGAAATAATTAGAATCGGCACTAGAGTACCAGTCACTATGCCACAGAGAATTACCGATAAATTAGTCAAAATGTTAAGCAAATATCATCCGCTATATATCAACACCCAATTTAATCATCCGATGGAAATAACTTATGAAAGTAAGATTGCGTGTGAGAAATTAGCTAATGCGGGAATTCCTTTAGGAAATCAAGCTGTTTTACTTAATGGAATTAATAATGATAAGTTCGTCATGAAATGTTTAAACCAGGAATTACTTAAAATAAGGGTCAAGCCTTACTATATTTTTCATGCAAAGAAAGTTAAAGGTACAATCCATTTTAATACATCAGTCGCAGACGGATTAGAAATAATGGAGCATTTAAGAGGTTATACATCTGGTTTGGCAATTCCAACTTATATCATCAATGCCCCTGAAGGAAAGGGTAAAACACCTATACTTCCAAATTATTTATTAGAAAAAGGAAATGGTTATGTAAGGATAAGAACCTGGGAAAATGTTGTGATTGACTATCAAGATGATGAAACTATTGATATTAAAACTAAAATATAACCATACTTTAAAAACAAAAAAAATAAAAAGCTAATTCTCTAATATTTAGGGTTGAAGTAAGGGCTTACATCGTTTATAATATTAGTGATGTCTAAATATTATGGAGGTAGAGTTTTGACTGAAATTGATTACAAAAATTTAGGATTCAAAGTTAGAGACGCTCATGCTAATTATATTTCTTACTACAAAGATGGAAAATGGGATGAAGGAGTTTTAAGGGAAGAAGATACAATAACAATTTCTGCATATTCAACATCTTTGCATTATGGACAAGAAGCTTTTGAAGGTTTAAAAGCTTATCGTCGAAAAGATGGTAAAATTCAAATTTTTAGAATGGACGAAAATGCAAAAAGATTACAGAGTTCATGTGAAAGAATTTTGATGCCTAAAGTACCAATTGAAAAATTTCTAGACGCAGTCAAACAAGTCGTTATAGCGAACAAGGATTTAATTCCACCTTATGGATATGGAGCTTCATTATATCTAAGACCTTATGTTATCGGTGTCGGAAGAAATTTAGGTGTCAGACCAGCTTCCGAATATATATTTGGTGTTCTTGCCTCACCAGTGGGTAATTATTTTAAAAGTGGATTATCACCAGTTAATTTTATAGTTACTGATAAGGACCGAGCTGCACCTAATGGAACTGGACAAGTGAAAGTTGGAGGAAATTATGCAGCTAGTCTAATGAGTCATGAACACGCTCAAGAAGCTGGTTATGCAGATTGTATCTATTTAGATCCACTTACTCATACAAAAATTGATGAAGTTGGTGCCGCGAATTTCTTTGGAATTACAAAAGATGATGTTTTTGTCACACCGAATTCAAGTAGTATATTACCAAGCATAACAAAAAAGAGTCTCTTATACATCGCTGAACATTATCTTGGCTTAAAAACTGAAGTTAGAGATGTATATATTGATAAACTTGATGAATTAAAAGAAGCAGGTGCTTGTGGAACAGCAGCTGCAATAACTCCGATAGGAAGAATTGATTATAATAATCATAAGCATGTATTTTACAGTGAGACTGAAGTAGGACCAATCACTAGAAAATTGTACGACGCTTTACTAGGGATATACTTTGGAGATGTTGAAGCGCCTAAAGGATGGATAACAATTATTGAATAAAAAAGGCGAGTATAACACTCGCTTTTTTGCTTTTTATATAAAACAAAAAAATCTAGTGTATATAATAGAACTCTTGATTTAAAAAAAGAAATTTACCCTTGTTTTAAAAGCGCTTTCATTGTATAATCAATAGTGTTGATAACCGTCCTCTTTAAGAGGTGATGGGAGAAGGTTTTTGGGTAAAAATATAATAGCATTTACTATGCTTTTTTTTACGAATGATGACAATCGATTAAATAAAATCGAAAAAATATAAGAAGTGAGGCGAATAAATTGTTTACAAATGAGCACTTAAATAATCTGTTTGAGATTACTAAACAAAGAAATAGTTCTCAACCAGAGTATCTTCAAGCTGTTGAAGAATTTTTTGAAGCGATGAATTTCATCGTTGAAAACGATCCGAATATCCAAAAATTTGGAATCATGGAAAGAATTATCGAACCGGAAAGAATTGTTAAATTTAGAGTTACTTGGGTTGACGATGAAGGTAAAGTTAATGTTAATCGAGGATACCGAGTGCAATTCAATTCAGCAATCGGGCCTTACAAGGGAGGTTTACGTTTTCATCCTTCTGTAAATGAATCAATTCTCAAGTTCTTAGCTTTTGAACAAACTTTTAAAAATGCACTTACTGGTTTACCAATGGGTGGAGGAAAAGGTGGTTCGGATTTTAATCCTCGTGGACGTTCAGATGCAGAAATTATGCGTTTTTGTCAAAACTTTATGCTAGAAATGTATCGACATTTAGGAGCTGATACTGATGTTCCTGCTGGTGATATCGGAGTTGGATATAGAGAAATTGGCTATTTATATGGTATGTATCGAAAAATCAAAAATGAAAATACTGGTGTTTTAACTGGTAAAGGAATATCCTATGGTGGCTCTTTAGGAAGAGCAGAAGCTACAGGTCACGGCGTTTTATATTTTGTTAAAGAAATGCTTAAAGTTTATCGCAATGAAACAATTGAAGGAAAGAAAGTAATAATTTCCGGTTCAGGAAAAGTTGGTATGCATGCTGCTTTAAAAGCTCAGGAAATGGGCGCTAAAGTTATAGCTTTATCTGATGTCAATGGTTTTGTTCATGATCCTAATGGATTGGACTTAAACATTGTTAAGATGTTAACAGCTAAAAATCCTGAATTTTCAACAGAATACTTACAATATCGTCCTTCAGCAACTTATGATTCAAATCCTACAAACATCTGGACTGTTCCGTGTGATATAGCTTTACCATGTGCAACTCAAAATGAATTGCCTTTAGAATCTGCTCAAGCACTAGTTGAAAATGGTTGTTTCTTGGTTTGTGAAGGTGCAAATATGCCAACAACCATCGATGCAACAAAATATTTACAGCATGCTGACATTTTATTCGCTCCTGGAAAAGCTGCTAACGCTGGTGGTGTTGCCGTTTCTGGATTGGAAATGACTCAAAATGCAATGCACTACCCATGGACTTATCAAGAAGTTGATGAAAAATTACAGGTAATTATGGCTGAAATCTTTAAAAAGGCTTATACTGAAGCAAGAAAATATACGGATCATCGTAATTTAGTTGTTGGAGCTAATATTGCTGGCTTTATGAGAGTATACCACGCAATGTTAGAACAAGGTATCATTTAATGTGTGTAGTTGTAACACCAAAAATTTTACTGCCTATTGATTCCATTAATAAGGAAAAATGGGCAGTAATTGCCTGTGATCAATTTACATCAGAACCTGAATATTGGGATAAACTTAAGGCTTATGTTGATAATGTTCCTTCAACATATCATTTGATTTTGCCTGAAGCGTATCTTGATCATGACATGAAACATAAAATCAACAGAGTTAATTACAATATGGACCTTTATTTGAAAAACCACATGTTTGAAGAACATGATGGTTTTATCCTTGTTGAAAGACAAACTCCTTACGTCAGTAGACGTTTAGGACTTGTTTTAGCGATTGATTTAGAAGCTTATGAATATGAACCAGGAAAAAAAGGTAAAATTGCAGCAACGGAAATGACAGTTCCTGAGAGAATTCCACCGCGTGTTCAAATACGTGAAAAAGCACCGATTGAATTACCTCATGTTTTGGTATTGCTTGACGATCAAGGACAAAACTTTATAGTTAATCTTTATAAAAATCGAAAAAAATACAAAAAAATTTATGATTTCAAACTAAATATGAATGGCGGATACATCAAAGGTTATGAAATCAAAAACACTCAACCAATAATTGATGCGATTGAAGCATTGCCTAATGATTTGAATTTAATTGTCGGTGACGGCAACCATTCTTTAGCTGCCGCTAAAGTTTGCTGGGAAAATATCAAACATAAATTAACCGAAGCTGAACTTCAATCACATCCAGCTAGATTCGCTCTTGTTGAATTAATTAGTTTATATGATGATGGTCTGACCTTTGAACCGATACACAGAGTTCTTTTTAATGTCGATTTAAGCTTAATTAAAGTTCTTGAAAATCGTTTAAGTGGTCAAGGCAAATTAGAAGTCTTTTTTAACAATGACGTTTATCATTTAGAAGTGTCTGAAAATCCATTTATAGCCATTAAGGAAATACAAGAAATATTAGATCAATATTTAGAACAAAATAAATTTGCTGAAATTGATTTTGTTCATGGAATCGAAAGTTTAAAAAAAGTTGTTAAAAATAATCGAGATTGCGTCGGTATTACCATGCCTGCTCTTGAAAGAGATAGACTATTACCTTATATTAGAGAAAACGGAGTGCTACCTAGAAAATCTTTCTCATTGGGAGAAGCGGAAGAGAAACGTTATTACTTAGAAGGTAAAAAAATATTATAAAAGGAGTGAAATAAATGGAAAGAGTATATAATTTTTCGGCTGGACCTGCAGTATTACCAGTTGAAGTGTTACAAACAGCTGCTGATGAAATGTTAAACTATAAAAATAGCGGTATGTCAGTTATGGAGATGTCTCATCGTTCCAAAGTGTTCGATAAAATCATTAAAGAAGCTGAAGCTGATTTAAGAAAATTAATGAATATACCAGCAAACTATAAAGTCCTGTTTTTACAAGGTGGAGGTCATTTGCAATTTTCAATGGTTCCGCTCAATTTAATGAAAAATAAAGTCGCTGATTACATCGTCACTGGCGAATGGACTAAAAAAGCGATCAAAGAAGCTGGTAAGTACTTAAAAGCTAATAAAATCGCAAGTTCTGAGGATAAAAACTTTACTTATATTCCTGACTTAAATAACTTGAATCTAGATCCAAAAGCGGACTATGTCTATATTTGTCAAAACAATACAATTTTTGGAACAAGATTCACTGAATTACCAGACACAAAAGGAAAAGATTTAGTTTCCGATATGTCATCAAACATCTTATCAGAACCAGTTGATGTTTCAAAATTCGCTCTAATCTTTGCTGGTGCTCAAAAAAATATTGGACCAGCTGGAACTACTATAGTTATTATTAGAGAAGACTTATTAAAAGATGATCTTCCCGAATTTTGCCCAACGATGTTAAGTTACAAAATCCACGCTGATAAAGAATCGCTTTACAATACACCGCCAACATATGGTATTTATATCTGCGGTTTAGTTTTTAAACATTTATTAGCTAATGGTGGCGTTGAAGCAATGTATGTCAAAAACCTTGAAAAGGCTAAATTAATCTATGATTATCTTGATAATTCTCAAGTTTTCAAAGGTACTGTAGCCAAAAAAGATCGTTCGTTAATGAACGTTACTTTCGTCACTGAAAGTGAAGAATTAAATGCGCGTTTCATCAAAGAAGCTACAGAAGCTAAATTAGTCAATTTAAAAGGACATCGTTCAGTAGGTGGTATGCGTGCCTCAATCTATAACGCTATGTCTATAGAAGGAGTAAAAGCTCTTGTTGACTTTATGGCTGAGTTTGAAAGGAAGGTACTAAATGAAAGTTAGTTGTCTAAATAAAATCTCACCAATTGGTTTAAATGCATTTACAAGTAAATATGAAATTTCTAAAGATATTTCTAACCCTGATTTACTCATGGTTAGATCTTTCAATATGCATAATTATCTAATTAATGAAAATCTGTTAGCAGTTGCTAGAGCCGGAGCGGGTGTTAATAACATTCCTTTGGAAAAAATGGCTGATGCCGGAGTAGTTGTTTTCAACACACCTGGTGCTAACAGCAATGGTGTCAAAGAATTGGTTATTGCTAGTATGCTTATGTCTGCACGCGATTTAATTGGCGGAATTGATTGGGTGAAAAATAATAAATCTGACAAGGATATTTTAAAGTCAATCGAAAAAGCCAAAAGTGCTTTCGCAGGTAATGAAATTTTAGGAAAAACAATTTTAGTAATTGGTCTTGGAGCAATTGGCGGTAAAGTAGCCAATGCCTGTGATAGTTTAGGTTTAAAAGTTATTGGTTACGATCCTTATATCAGCGATGAAGCGAAAAACTTGCTTAATCCTAGTGTTGAGATTAACAATAAACTTGAAGAATCTTATCCAATAGCTGATTATATTAGTTTGCATCTGCCACTATTAGATTCTACTATGCATATGATTAATCAAAGTATATTTAATCAAATGAAACCCGGTGTTGTTCTTTTAAATTTCAGCCGTGACTTATTAGTCAAAGATGAAGATTTAAAAATTGCTTTAGAAGCGAAAATAGTGAAAAAATATATTACTGATTTTCCTGATTATTATGTTGCTAATCTAGAAAATGTTATTGCCTTTCCACATTTAGGGGCTTCAACAGAGGAATCTGAAGATAACTGTGCAATTATGGCTGCTAAACAATTAATGGCTTATATTGAAAAGGGAGAAATAATTAATTCAGTAAATTATCCAAACGTCAATTTAGACACATGTGCAACAAAAGCAAGAATGATTATTCTTGCTAAAAATCAACCTTCTATCGCCAGAGAGATAGCTAAAGCATTCGTTGACATTGAACAGCATATAAAAGCAAAAATGTCTAAGGTAAGAGGCGAGCATGCCTTCTACGCATTCGATATTGATCAAGATATTCCGTTAGCGCTGATTAATGCTATTGAGCATATTGAAGGTATAAATCGAGTTAGAGTAATTTAGACATAATAAAACGTTACGACTTAAAGTAACGTTTTTGTTTGTATTAAAGCACTTCTTGATAATTGCGTCTTGATAAATATCAAGAAAAAATACTTGATTTTTTAACTCATAAATTATAGAATAGAATAGTGTTGAATGGAGGAATGTTTATGAGAGTTCAATTTACATTGAAATGTACTGAATGTAATTCAGAAAATTATCAACTTAGCAAAAACAAAAAGACACATCCAGATAAAATGGAAGTAAAAAAATACTGTCCAACGTGTCAAAAACAAACTGTACACAAAGAGAAAAAATAATCAGTCGATTTTGTATCCATACGGATACTTTTTCTTTATAACTGGGTATCAGAAAAGAGGTTTTTATGAGAAAGTATAATTTAGGAATTGATATAGGCGGAACGTCAATTAAGATTGGCTTATTTGATTTAGACGGTAATCTACGTGACGTTTATAGCTTGAAAACTAATATACTAGAAAATGGAAAATACATTCTAACTGATATTGCAAATCTACTTAAAAAGAAACTAAATGTTTCGGAAATTAGAGCTATAGGTTTTGGCGTACCAGGACCTGTGGCTAAAAACATAATTATTAATTGTGTCAACCTTGGTTGGCAAAGAAAAGATATTGTTACTGAATTCAAAGAAGTAATCGGGGATAATGAAATTTTAATTCGCGTTGCTAATGATGCAAATTTGGCAGCTGCTGGAGAAATCTATAAAGGTGTTGCAAGTGGTTATGTTAATGCATTTATGGTGACTTTAGGAACCGGAATCGGCGGTGGAGTTATTATTGACGGTAGAGTTGTTGACGGAATTAATGGTGTTGCCGGAGAAATTGGTCACACTCATATTGATGATTTGTTTGATCTCAAATGCAATTGTGGCAAAAGCGGTTGTTTAGAAACTGTTGCTTCAGCCACAGGAATTGTCCGCTTGGCTAAAGAATACTTAAAACAAAGCGATAAACCATCCATTTTAAGAAATTTTCCTGATTTCAGTGCAAAAAAAGTTATTGATTTAGCCAAAGCAAATGATGAATTAGCGCAAGAAATCATTAGTAAATCAATGGAATATCTAGCTAGAGTCCTAGCTAAAGTTTCTTATATCATAAATCCAGATATCTTCATAATCGGCGGGGGTATTTCCAATGCCGGGAATTTCATCATTGAACAGATAACTAAGCATTACTACCCTTTAGTTATGCCATTTATCAAACACACAAATTTTGAAATTGCCACTCTAGGAAATGAAGCGGGTATGTTTGGAGCGTGTTATTTAATAAAATGATTAATATAACTAAGTATTCAAGCAAAAATATGGATGTTAACACCTATATATTAGCGAAAGAAAACCAAGCATTAGTCATTGATCCGGGATTTAATGGTAAAACAGTTATCAACCACTGTGAAAATCATAATCTCAGAATTGAAGCTGTGGTTCTTACACATGGTCATTATGATCATATTAGAGATTTAACTTTATTGATTAATAATAATGACTTGAAAATATACATTTACATTGATGAATCTGATTTCTTATATAATCCTAATTTAAATTTGTCTTCAATGTTTAAAGATGATATTATTCTCAATAAGGAAATCAAAGTCACTAAAGTTGAAGACGGTCAAATCATTGAATTTAACAAGGAAAATTTAAAAGTAATTCATTTGCCTGGCCATACAAAAGGGTCGATAGGACTATTATACAACCAACATTTCTTTTCGGGAGATACGCTTTTTTATGACAGCATTGGTAGAACTGATTTGCCGACCGGAAATTCCGGCAAGATATTTACCTCTCTTAAGAAAATTAAAACGACACTCTCGAAAAATACTATCGTATATCCTGGACATGGTAAAGGCGGTAGATTACTTGATATTTTAAAAACGAATCCTTATTTTTCTAATTTAAATTAAAAGCCAAAATATTTTGGCTTTTTTCATTAATAAAAACGTTTTTATGAGAAAAAAACTAGCACTCAACACTTGACATTGCTAATAAGCTTTAGTATAATATCATTAGCATTCGAAACGAATGAGTGCTAAAGGGTGATTATATGACGAAAAGACAAGAAATAATTCTCAAATTGATTGTTGACGAATATGTTAAAGCCGCTGAACCAATTGGTTCCAAGACTTTGACGGAAATGCTTAATGTTTCCTCTGCGACAATCAGAAATGAAATGGGAATTTTGGAAGACCTTGGCTACATTGAAAAAACCCATACTTCTTCAGGAAGAATCCCTTCTGAAAAGGGCTATCGTTATTATATTGAGACCATAATTAAAAATCTTGATGAAGAAACTGATGGTTTTTTTGAGTTCGAAGAAGTATTTAGCAATAAAGATAATGAAAGAGACGAAATCATAAAAGAAGCGATAGACTTACTTTCTCAGGCAACTAATTGTACCGCTATATCTTTGGGTCCTAATGCTTATCATTCCAAAGTGAAAAAAGTTCAACTAGTACCGATAACGAGTCATCAAGCGATAATTCTCGTAATAACTAACTTTGGTTATGTCGAATCTAAACAAATAACAATTCATGAAGAAATTGATACCGAAGAATTAATCAAAGTAATTGACTTGTTAAATGAAATGCTAGTTGATACGCCAATTTCCCAAGTATCAGAGAAACTTCATTATGAAATACAACACAGCCATATAAAAGAATTACTGAAATATCGTGAAACGATTGTCGATTCATTTATCGAAGCTTTCTCCAAATTTGCTCAAACAAAATACTATTTAACCGGTCAATCAAATATGTTATACCAACCCGAGTTCAATGATATCCAAAAATTAAGAGAATTCATTTCAACAATTGAAAATAATGAAATATTTAAGATTATTGAAGTTGATACAGAAGGAATTTCTGTAAAAATCGGAACTGAAAACCAAGTAACATCGATGCAAGATTGCACAGTTATTTCTTCAAGTTACGATACAGTTGATGGCGAAAAAGGAACAATTTCTCTAGTAGGTCCAACAAGAATGGATTATCGTAGAGTAATTCCTTTAATGAAATATCTAGCAAAACATATTCAAAAATTATATGAAGAGGAGTAATGAAGATGAGTGACACAGAAAAAGAGTTAGTGGTTGAAGAAGAAAAAGAATTGACCACTCAAGAAGAAAATTTGAACGAAGAAACTTCTAAAGAAGAAAAACAAAAAAAGAAAAAGAAAAATAAGGTAGAGGATCAATTAGAAACAATTCAAGAAGAACTTAATCAAGTAAAAGATAAGTACTATCGTGCTTTAGCGGAAATGGAAAACTATAAAAAAAGAATGTCTGAAGATATTAAACGCGAAAGAAAATACGCAGGATTATCAATGGCTGATAAACTGATAGATTCTATTGAAGTTTTTGATCAAGCACTTAACATGGAAACTGAAGATAGAAATTTAAAAAACTTTCTATATGGTTTCAAAATGATTAAAGACATGATGTTTAATGCCTTAAAAGATGAAGGTGTTATGATTATAGAATCACAAGTTGGTGATGATTTTAATCCTAACATTCATGAAGCAATGGACAAAGAATACAATCCTGAACAAAAAGAAAACACTGTTCTAAGAATTGTGAAAAAAGGTTACAAATTTAAAGATCGTGTATTGAGACCGACAATGGTCATAATCAATATAAAACCAGAAGAAACCGCAAGCGAAGAAACACAAGATATTTTAGAAGAAAAAACTGAAGAATAGGAGAGGTAGATAAAATGAAAATTATAGGTATTGATTTAGGTACAACAAACTCATGTGTATCAGTAATGGAAGGTTCAGAAGCAAAAGTTATTCCTAATCTTGATGGAAATAGAACAACTCCATCGGTTGTCGCATTTAAAGATGACGAGATTCAAGTTGGAGAAGTAGCAAAACGTCAAGTAATTACAAATCCAAATACTGTTTATTCGATTAAACGTAAAATGGGGACAAACGATAAGGTGAAAATCAACAACAAAAGCTATACACCTCAAGAAATAAGCGCAATGATTTTACGTAATTTGAAAGAATCAGCTGAAGCTTATTTAGGTGGAAAAGTAACTGAAGCAGTTATTACTGTTCCAGCGTATTTCAACGATGCTCAAAGACAAGCAACTAAAGATGCTGGTAAAATCGCTGGTTTAGAAGTTAAAAGAATTATTAACGAACCAACTGCAGCAGCTTTAGCTTATGGTATCGATAAAAAAAGCAAAGAACAAACTGTTTTAGTATATGACCTTGGTGGTGGAACGTTCGACGTTTCTATCCTCGAGTTAAGCGACGGAACATTTGAAGTAATTTCTACTAGCGGTGACAATCACCTTGGTGGAGACGATTTTGACCAAAGAGTTGTTGAATGGTTAGTTGCTGAATTTAAAAAAGAACAAAGTGTTGATTTAAGTAAAGATAAAATGGCTTACCAAAGACTTAGAGATGCTGCTGAAAAAGCTAAAAAAGAATTATCAAGCATAACTTCAAGCACAATATCTCTACCATTCATTTCGATGAATGCAAGCGGTCCATTGCATCTTGAAAAAACTTTAACCAGAGCTAAATTCAATGAATTAACTTCTGATTTAGTTGAAAGAACAGTAGAACCAGTTAAAAGAGCTTTAAGAGATGCTAAAATGACTTCTAAGGACATTGATGAAGTTTTATTAGTTGGTGGTTCAACAAGAACCCCAGCGGTTCAAGACGCTGTTAAAAAGATTTTAGGTAAAGAACCTAATCGTTCTATTAACCCTGATGAAGTTGTGGCTATGGGCGCAGCTATTCAAGGTGGAGTTTTACAAGGTGATGTCAAAGATGTCTTGTTATTGGATGTTACACCACTTTCATTAGGTATAGAAACTCTAGGCGGAGTTTTCACTAAATTAATTGAAAGAAACACGACAATTCCTACATCTAAGTCACAAGTGTTCTCGACTGCGGCAGATAATCAACCAACTGTTGATATTCACGTACTACAAGGTGAAAGATCAATGGCAAGAGATAACAAGACCTTAGGACATTTCCAATTGACAGATATTCCACCAGCACCGAGAGGAATTCCTCAAATCGAAGTTAAATTTGATATTGACGCTAACGGTATTGTTAATGTATCTGCTAAAAATGTCGCGACTGGAAAAGCAAATTCTATCACAATTCAATCTGCGTCAAGTCTTTCTGATGAAGAAATCGATCGTTTAGTGAAAGAAGCTGAAGAAAATGCTGAAACTGATAAACAAAAACGTGAAGAAGTAGATTTAAGAAATGAATCTGATCAATTGATTTTCATGACAAAAAAAGCAATGACTGATCTTGGTGATAAAGTAACTGACTCAGAAAAAACAGAAGCAGAAGGTAAAATCAAAGATTTAGAAGAAGCGTTAAAAGGTGATGATTTAGATAAAATCAAATCTGCTAAAGATGATTTAGAAAAATCAGCGCAAGCTTTATCTGAAAGGGTTTATAAAGAACAACAATCTGCACAAAATCAACAATCACAAACTGACTCAACGAAAGAAGACGACAAAGAACAAGATGATGATGTTTTTGATGCAGACTATAAAGAAGTATAAAAACTTTAATATTTTCAAAGAAAAGCTTGAGGTGGTTTAATGGAAAAACGTGATTACTATGAGGTGCTTGGTATTAGCAAGACTGCCTCTGATGAAGAAGTCAAAAAAGCATATCGAAAATTAGCAAAAAAATATCATCCCGATGTTTCAACTGAACAAAACGCAGAGGCTAAGTTTAAAGAAGTTCAAGAGGCTTATGATGTTTTGAGCGACCCGACAAAAAGAGGTCAGTATGATCAATTTGGTCACCAAGCTGCTAACGCAGGATTTGGCCAAGGAGGTTTTGGTGGTGCTGGTTTTGAAGGGTTTGATTTTGGTGATATTTTCAGTGCATTTTTTGGTGGCGGTCAAAGAACCACTCGGCAAACAAACAGACCAAGAAAAGGCTCAGATATTCAAAGACGAATGTCAATTACATTTGAAGAATCAATATTTGGCAAAACTGAAAAAATCAAAGTTCCGATATATGATGAATGCCATGTCTGCCATGGATTAGGCGCAGAGAGCAAAAAAGATATCAAAGTTTGTTCACAATGTGGTGGTTCTGGTACGGTAATTATGGAACAACAAACATTGTTTGGTAGAACCCAGACAAGAACGACTTGTCCTAACTGTAAAGGAACTGGAAAAGAATTTATTAATAAATGCCCTAACTGTAATGGTGAAGGTGTTGAACGAGTTAGTAAAGAGGTTGAAATACGCGTTCCAAAAGGTATTGAAACTGGTCAACAAATTCGCCTAGAAAGTTTCGGAAATAAAGGCGCAAGCGGTGGTCCAAACGGTGATTTGTATATCGTATTTGAAGTCAAGCCTTCAGATAAATATATTCGTGAAGGCGACGACATCATTGTTAATGTGCCGATAACATTTGCCCAAGCAGCTCTAGGAACAGAAATAAAAGTAGATACAGTGTACGGAGCGGTAATGCTTAAAATTCCGCCAGGAACTCAATCCGAATCAAAGTTCAGATTAAAAGGCAAGGGTGCTCCAAATGTTAGAACTAAGCAACTTGGAGATCAACACGTCATAATTACAGTTGTTACTCCACAAAAGCTTAACAATCAACAAAAAAAAGCCTTTGAGGAACTATTGAGAGTTGAAGATGATGCACTGCCACAGAAAAATTGGTGGGATAGATTCAAATCAAATTTTAATAAATCATAAACTATAGGTAGTCGATTTGACTACCTTTTTTTATTGAATTTTCTTATAAAAAATTGATCAATAAAAAAAATATAAATAATTTTTTATTTGCTGTTTACAATCAATATGCAAAGAGTTATAATATAAACATGTTATGTATAAACAAGAAATCTATAATGTAATTATGTATAATATGATAATACATAAACACGTTATATATAAAAGGAGGTGAGATAATGACTAACTCAGGCGAATTTGTCAGAGGTTTTACTGATTATATTATTCTATCAATTCTATCTAAATTTGATAGTTATGGATATGAAATGTCAAAGATTATTGAATTTGTAAGCGAAAATAATATTCAATTAACCGAAGCGACTTTATATATTGCCTTAAAAAGATTATTAAATGACGGCAAAATAAATACCTATACCGGCAAAAACAAAAAAGGCATGGGTCGACGTTATTATCAAATTACTCCAAAAGGTAAAAAATCAATTAAAGATTTCCGTAAAGATTGGATAATGATTGAAAATACTCTTTCATCATTAGTTGGCGGCAATTTTGAATATTATCGAGAAAGTTAAGGAAGTGAGATTATGAATATATTTGATATAGTTCCAAAACAATTTTTTAGTGTTTTATCTAGTAAAAATCATCGAGTTTATGTTTCCTGTATTCTTGAACTTTTTAAAGTTTATGAACAAGGTTCTATTTTAGGTATTGATCGCAATATCGCTAGACAAGCTCTAGTAGATTATTTAGATATAAATCCACTTGAAGAGGAGTTAGAAGAAGATGACAACGAAATTAGTGAAAGCGGAGAAACGTTAATTACTAACCGTGACCGTGCTAATCAAATTTTAAGAAGATTAGAAGAATGCGAATGGATAGACATTGATGTCAATAATGATTATGAAGAAATTTTAAATTTTAGAGATTACGCAATAACAATTATAGAAGCTTTAAAAGAGATTGCAAATGACAGTTATTATGGAGAAGAAAGCGAAGCCCATGAATTTAGAGGATATATCTACACAGTTTATTCTCTGTTATCGAATGATCATGGTGAATATGCCTTAACGCTCGATCAAGTATATAAAAATACCATTGCTTTTGTGAGAGAAATTCGTAAACTGGATTCAAGATTAAAATATTATATCCGTACAATTGTTGATAATAGTGAAATTAAGGATTTGATCAATCTTTTAGTCAATTACAAAGTTGAATTAGTTGACCATGCATATCGACGCTTAAAGACAAGTGACAATATCAATAAATACCGCACGGAAATTGTTAAAAAATTGGAAGAGTATCAACAAAATCCTTTAATCATGGAGATGATTTCCAAAGAATATCTAATCAAAAATCATAATGATCCTGATATTGCAATGATTAAAGCTAATAAAAAAATTGATGATATAATCGATATCTACAACTCAATATCTTACATAATCGATGAAATTGATAATAAGAATAAAATTTATGTTAACACGACAATCGCTAAAATTAAATTCCTATTGTCAGATGATGAAAATATCATTACTAAATTAAGTAAAATTCTTACATATACCGGAAATCACGTTCGTAAGAATCGCACAGTGAAAGCACTAAACGATATCGCGCCGCTATTTAATATTAATTCTTACCAGCAACTATCTTCAAGATCTGTTTATACTCCAAGAGGAATTTACAAACATATTGAAGCTCAATATTTAGTTGAGAACAACGGTGCTCCAGATCGAAGATTGCAAGAAGAATTCTATGATGAATTTGAAACAAATTATTCTGAAGATGTTATTGCTAAATATTTAAAAGCTTACTTTCGCAAAAATAAATTGATTAGAGCATCAGAAATATTAAGAGATGATATGAGTGACGAATCAATTATCAGGCTGTTATACATTTTAGTATATGCAGGTGAAGAATTAGATTACTCAATTAATCCGCTATTTGAAAAAATAAACAACAAACGATTCAATCTAGATGATTTTGAAATAATTAGGGGGTACCAAGAATGATTTTAGAAAAATATGATGATTTTAATTTAGGACAAAAACAGTTGTTTGCTAAAACCTGCCTTAAGTTGCTGCAAAACAGTTTTATAGCTAGAGATAAAGAAGATAACAAAGAAATGTATTACTTCATTCTAAGTTTTAAAAACTATTTTGATGAATATTTTGAAGTAATGGATTTTGAAGTTGTACTAGATCGAGAAATGGGCGCAATTCAACTTGTTAATCGTGAAGGCAATAATCTCTTGCGTCTTAAAAAAGAGGAAACTTTGGTACTGCTAATTCTGAGAATTCTTTATCATCAACATTTAGTAAGGACATCAGTAAATGATAATGTTGTCATTAAAGTTGATGAGATTCACCAATATTACGATTCGCTTGAGCTCAAGAAGAAAATCAATAAAACAGATTTAGTAAAAATCTTAAGAACATACCGAAAATTAAATTTGATAGATCCGTTAGGAGACATCACTAAAGCTAACACGAAAATTGTAATATATCCGACCATTCTCTTGGCAATCAACACCCAAGCAATTAACGATGTTTATAATCTTGTCGCCAATATTGAAGATAGAAATGAAGGTGAAGAAAATGAAGAAACTGACTAAAGTCAGATTGATCAATTGGCATTATTTTGCCAATGAAACAATTTATGTTAAAAATAACACTCTGATAACTGGGCAAAATGCTACAGGGAAATCAACAATAGTTGATGCGATTGCCTTTGTTTTAACTGCAGGCGACCAAATTTTTAATATCGCTGCTAATGAAAAAAGCAAAAGAGACCTGCGTGGATATGTCAAATGTAAACTAGGAACTGACACTCAAGAATATTTACGGGACACTGATACAACAGGACATATTGCTTTAGAATTCTTTGATGAAAGAAAAGAACAATACTTCACTATCGGTACAGTTATTGATGTTTTCGGCGATATCGTAACTCCAAAGGTAATTTTCTATGAATATCAAGATGCAATGCAAGAATCACTATTTATTGATGATGAAGGCCGTATTTTAACAACAGTTAACTTTAAAAAAACCAAACAAGCTAAGAAAATCTTCCTAACAAGAAGAGAAGCAAAATTAGCTTTTAGATCACTATTTGGTTCAATTAACGAAAATTACTTTTCTCTTTTACCTAAAGCTTTAGCTTTTAAACCGATTCCTGATGTTAAAGACTTTATTTATCGATATTTACTAGAAGAAAGAGAACTTGACGTTGAACCGATAAAAGAATCAATTCATGCTTATAGAGATTTAGAAGCCACTTTAAAGATAATCAAAGAAAAAGTTAATGATCTTGACCAAATCAAACATCTTTATGAAGAAATCAAAAATAACCAAGATCAAAAACATTTCTATGAATACTTTTTACAATTGCTCGAAGTAGAATCTTTAAAGAATAAGATTGATCAAATCAACAAAAAACAAGAAAAGATTACAATCGCTAAAGAGCAAAACCAAGTGCTAATTAATGAAATCAATGCACAATTAGATATCCTAGAAGAAAGATCTCGTGAAATCTATTCAATGCTCAAAAATAATGACAGTTTCAAAGCTGCAGAGATTTACGACAAAGAAATAGCAGAATTGACGAAGAAAATTGATCAACAAGTTGAATTAAGAAATTATTCTGTCACCAAAGTCAAAAAGATGAAACAAGTCATGAATGAGCTAAAAAGCGAGCATAACAACAAGGTATACAATGAACTCATTAAAATAGACTTAGATAAAATCGATGACAATAATTATGAAGATCAAAAACTAAAACTTATTACCATTAACAAAACTCTAAATGAAGTAGAAGACTCTAATAAAGTTAATCTTGGTAGATATCAACAAGTTAGAGATGACATTGTCAAAGAAATTAATGAAGTTTACTTAACTTTAAAAGATTTAGAAAACAATCAATTAAGATACAATCCAATGATTAAACGTCTTCAAAATAAAATTGAAGAAGGAGTTTTAAAAAGATATGGCAAAGAAGTAAAGGTTCATATCCTTTGTGAATTACTTGAAATCACTGATAGTGATTGGGCTAACACAATCGAAGATTATCTAGGACAACAACGGTTTAATTTGATTGTCGAACCAAGATACTTTGATGAAGCTTTAAATGTTTACAATCAAATTAAAGACACTTTGGATATATATGGAATTGGTTTAGTTAATACCAAGAAAATTCAACATTTTACCAATTTTAGAGATAACTCTTTAGCTTCTATTATCACATCAGACAATATTGATGCTGAACATTATATCAATATGATCTGCGGTAACTTGATAATGGTAGATGAGGTTCAAGACTTAGAAAAGTATCCGCAAGCTATCACGAAAAGCGGTATGGTTTACCGTTCTTATACAGTTAGATCTTTATACAACAAAACTGAAAAACCTTTTATCGGTAAGAAAGCCAAGAGTTCTCAGTTAGAAAATTGGAGAGCTAAAGCAAAAGAATTAAAGGATAAACATCAAGAAGTATCAGACAAAATACAAATGATAACTGAAGAAAACAACGCTATAGCTGCATTGAATTTAGAAGGATTCATCAATATGCTAAAAACTTATTATTCTTTAGATAGTTTAAAAGAAAAACGCAAGGTTTTAGCATTAAAGAAAAAGAATGTCCCTCAAGAAGACTTAAGTCAATTAAGACAAGAATACGAAGATGTTAAAGATGAAATCAGAGATTATAACGCAAATCGTCAAAAAGCTTATCAAAAACAAGGCAAACTCGAAAGCGATGAATTAAAGTCTCATGAAGAACTTTTAGAAATTGAAAATTCAATTAAAGAACTTGAAGCTGTTCTCGATAAAAACGATAATTTAGTCGTTAAAAAAGAAGCTAAAGATCTCTATGAAATTGAATTAAAGAAAACTTCAAACATAACAAACATCTTTGAAGAGTATCAGAGCAAGATTCAATCAGAACTTAACAACATAATCAATCTCGAAGATTCTTTAAAATCTAAACAAATCCGTTACACATCAAAATATAACTTGAGTTATAAATACGGAGTTGAGTACATGCAAGAATATTTGGATGAACTAGACAAATTAGTTAAGTCTGAATTAGTTAAATATGAAACAAAAGTTAGAGAAGCGAGAGAAACGGCTGAAAGATTATTTAAAGAAGACTTTATCGCTAAATTAAGAAACTATATTGTATCCGCTCAAGAAGAGATCTCTAAGATCAATGAAACGTTAAAAACAATTCATTTCGGTGAAGACACATATGAGTTTATCTTCCCTAAATCAAAAGAATACGGCGAATATTATGATATGGTTCTAAGTGATGAATCAATGAAAACCGGTGAAGAAATCTTTAATTATGATTTTGAAATGAAATATCAAAGACAGTTGGAAGAATTGTTTATCAATCTCGCATCTGAAGATTTGAATTCCCAAGGTTCTGTCAACAAGTTTACTGATTACCGTACTTACATGGATTATGATATTTCCATCTCAAATACCGCTGGTGAACGTTATCTTTATTCTAAAGTCTTTAAGGAAAAGAGTGGGGGAGAAACGCAAGTGCCATTCTATGTTGCGACCCTTGCATCATTCGTTAGAGTTTTCGAGCAAGCATCTAGAGGTGTTGGTCATGATTCAATTGGTCTAATATTGTTTGATGAAGTGTTCGATAAAATGGATACCTCAAGAATCAAAGCAATGATGAAATTTATTAAACAATTGCCAGTTCAAATCCTTCTAGCAACACCACCTCAAAAAATGGAAGTGTTATCAAAGTATACTGATACAACAATCGTTACCTTAAGAGATGGAAAAATTGCTAGAGCTTACGAAGTAATCAAAACAGATTTATAAAACAACCGATTTCGGTTGTTTTTTTCTTGTTTTATTAAATTATATGTTATGATATTAATGGTGATAAAATGCAAAGATACTTTGTGAAAGCAAATCAAATTAATAATAATTTAATTACAATAATCGATAAAGACGCACACCACATCAAAGATGTGATGCGTTTTAAACATAGAGATTTAGTAATTGTAAATACTGAAGACGGAGATTTATACCAAGCTAAGATTATTGAATTTACTAAAAAGGAAGTCATATTGGAAATAACTTCTAAGATGGACAATGATTATAAACCTTTAAATTTAGTTTTAGGTATAAGTCTAATTAAGAAGGATAATTTTGAACTTATCTTACAAAAAACAACTGAACTTGGAATTAGAAAAATAATTCCTCTTAAAACCGAGAGGTCCATTATCAAAATTGATGATTTTGATAAGAAGAAACTACGTTATCAGACAATCGTCAAAGAAGCTTCCGAACAATCAGAAAGAACGATTCTGCCGATTATAGCAGATGAAACAGAGATTACAAATATCGATTTGTCTGAGTATGATTATAAATTTATTTGTTTTGCTAGAGAAAATAGTAATTTAATTAACAATGAACTAAAGAGTTATCAACCTAATAAAAAAGCTTTGGTTTTAATCGGACCTGAAGGTGGTTTCTCACCAAGTGAAATTACTAAATATCTTAAGTTAGGTTTTACTACCGTCTCCTTAGGAAAAACTATCTTACGTGCTGAAACGGCAGCTATTTATGTAACATCGCTATTCAGATATCTCGAGGAGGTATATAAATGAAAGTAGCTTTTCATACCTTAGGTTGTAAGGTAAATTCATATGAAACAGAAGCAGTTATGGAAAAATTCATTGCCAGAGGATATGAAATAGTCAATTATGATGACTTTAGCGATGTTTACGTTGTTAACTCTTGTATGGTTACAAATGCAGGTGAAAAAAAATCTAAACAGATGATTAGAAGACCTCATAATTATAATCCTAAGGCAATTATTATTGTCATGGGTTGTTTGACCCAACTAAAAGCTGAAGAAATTCTTGAGATTGAAGGAGTAAAAATTGTTTTAGGTACCAAGAACCGGGACTTAATAGTAGATTACTTAGAAACTTATCTAAAAGAAAAACAACCACTTAACATGGTTTCGCCATTGGAAACAAAAGAAAATTACGATCCTTTGGCAATCATCGATTTTAAAAAACAAAAACGTGCATTTTTAAAAATACAGGATGGATGTAATAATTTCTGTACTTACTGCATCATTCCTTATACTAGAGGAAGAATTAGATCAAAGACAAGAAATGTAATCATCGAAGAAGTCAATTATTTAGTTGAAAACGGACATATTGAAGTGGTTTTAACCGGAATTCATACTGGTGGCTATGGTGAAGATTTAGAAGATTATAGTTTCGCAGAACTATTAAAGGATTTAGAATCAATTTCCGGTTTAAAAAGAATAAGAATTTCTTCGATAGAAATTACTGAAATTGATGATGAAATCTTATCAGTCATCGCAAAGTCTAATAAAATTGTTCACCATTTACATGTTCCGTTACAAAGTGGAACCAACCGAATTTTAAAATTAATGAACCGTAAATATACAACAAAAGAATACCAAAGTATGATTGAAGCAATTAGAAATAAAATACCGGATGTTGCCTTTACAACGGATGTTATTGTTGGCTTCCCTGGCGAAACCGATGAAGATTTTGAAGAAGCATATAACTTTATTAAAAATGTCGGTTTCCAAGAGTTACATGTTTTCCCTTATTCAAGAAGACAAGGAACAGTCGCTGATAAAATGCCTAATCAAGTTGATGGACGCCTGAAGAAAGATCGTGTTCATAGATTGATTGAATTAAGCGATAAGTTGATGGAAGAACACATTAAAAAAAGCATTGGTTCTATTCACTATGTGATAGCTGAACAAGTTAAGGAAGGTTTTTTAGTAGGACACTCGCGAGATTACATTGCCTTAAAGTTTATTGGTAGTGAAAATCTCCTTGGCCAAGAAGTTAAAGTTCAAATTATCAGCGCTGATAAACCATATAATAACGCAATATTGGTATAAAAAAATCCTCTATTTGAAAGAGGATTTATTTTTTCTTATTTTTCTTATCTTTTTTGCTTAATTTAGATAGTTTAAATTTCTTTTGAACTTTTTTAGAATTCTTTACAATGTCATAAGCCAATATATTATCATTTTCATGATTAACTAAACGATATGGATTGCTTTCATTGATATTTAACGGCAATTCATAAAGAAAAGCAATCATCGGCGTTAACATTTGATATTTATTGATAGCTTTAATTAAACCCTTAACTTTTTTAGATTTATCCCATTGATATAAAACTCGTTCGTTATCATCCAAGACTAAAAGTATAAGTTCACTTTTGTTTTTATCAGCTGAAGTGTAACTTCTCAGTAAGACTTGTTCTGGTAAATTTTTATAGAAATATTCTAAATATCTCTTAGTTAAAGTTTTCCCTTTTCTTTTTAGAGATTTATAAGTATTGGTATTATCAACCGTATATTTGTTTATCAAATCTTCTATCAACATATTGCCATTATATTTTTTATTGATGGTTTTATCGAATCTCTTGTAAAAACGGCGGTATCTAACCTTATATTTACGTCTTGTAATGATTATTCCCAGCAAACTCAAGGCAAGAATTCCAGCAACAACAATAATTATTATTCCTGTTATATCTAATGTTAAAAATCGTAGAGTGCTGTTCATAATCATTCCCTTTCTTTGTACTTTAGTTTCTTATTCACTAATTTTAATTTCTTGTTTAATTTTACCACAAATACGCAGTTAAATAAATATATTTTCAAAAAAAATAAGTTTACTTTTACTTAATAATTTAGTATAATACTAGATGGTAAGAAAAGGGGTGAAAGCAATGGCTAAAACTGTCGTCAGAGATAACGAGACAATTGAAGATGCACTTAGACGTTTTAAACGTGATGTTTCGCGTTCGGGAAATCTTGCTCAAGCCCGTAAAAAAGAGTATTACGAAAAACCAAGTGTTACCAAAAAATTAAAACTACGTGCAAATAAGGCTCGTAAGAAATAACAATTAATAAATTTTGACAATTCATTGAATTGTCATTATTTTTTTCCAGTAAGTATTTTTTTTGAACTTATGATATAATAAATTTATCTAATGAACACTTTCAAATTGAAGGAGGACTGTATGAATCAAAAACTAGACAAGACGATTAAATGGTTATATCGAAATGGTAGACCTTTAGACGTTGCCAGATATGAATATCTATTTCATAATACCAACAAGGAATTAGTCGAGAGGGCTTTAAAAAGCTATCAGAATAGCGATGGCGGCTTTGGCCATGGCTTAGAGCCGGATTCGCAAAATCCTTTCTCTTCTCCAATACAAACTTGGATGGCTATGGAAGTTATCGAAGAACTTGGTTTAGATAATAAAAATAAGATTGTGAAAAATGTTTTGGATTACTTAATCAATAAAGCACCTCGTAAAGACGGACTTTATCCGGCGACAATTTCGACAAATAATTTCTATCCGCATGCATCTTGGTGGACTCATAGTCCCGAAGGTGCTGTTTGGGGATTCAATCCAACAATTGCGATTGCTGGATTCATCTACAAGCACGCAGTCGATGCTTCACAAAAACAGTTAGCTACTGAATTAATTCAAAAAGGGATAAATTCGCTTTTAGATAATCCTTCGAATAATATGCATGAAATTAGAGCGTATTTAGAGATGGTTAACATAGTAACTGATCTTTCTAAGTTTTCTAAACATCAAGAATTCTTAGATAAACTTCTGGAACAAATTGATTATAATATCGAAAAGAATACCAGTCTCTGGTTTAAGACTTACTGCGTTAGACCTTTGCAATTTTTTGATAAACCAAATCTTTTTGGATATGAAAAATTTTCAGAACTAGCTAAACTAGAAGCGGGAATGATTCTTGAAAATTTGAATAATGATGGTTTTTGGGATATAACATGGTCTTGGGATAATTATAAAGAAGCCGAAGCAATCGCTAAAAGGGATTGGCAGTCTTCAATAATTATCGGCTATTTAAAAATTCTCAAAGCTTATGATATAAATTGATGAATGATAGGAGAGATTAATCTTAGTGACAAACATTGTAAAATTAGATCCGGAAATCAGTAATCTTAATGAGTTGGTTGATATCCTTGGAGTCCATGATAAAAATATTAAATTACTTGGCAAATTACTCAAAGTCAACATTTACTCCAACAACGAAGAAGTACTGATAGATAGCGAAGATGAAGAAAAGATTTTAAAACTTAAGAAAATATTTCAGATAATGATCAAGCTGATTAGGAACAATATTGTTTTTAGTGAGCGAGATATTATCTATCTTTTCCACACTGTGGATAAAATTGACAATAATGAAATTATAAGTTTGTTTTTAAGCAGAAAAGAAATAATCAAAACCTATAGTGGAAAACCCGTTTATCCAAAAACGATTAATCAGAAAAAATATCTTGAAGCTATAGAAAAAAATACATTGATATTTGGAATTGGTCCAGCTGGTACGGGTAAAACCTATCTAGCTGTCTTATCTGCATTGAAAAAACTTAAAGATAACCAAATTAAAAGAATTATTTTAACCAGACCAGCAGTAGAAGCTGGAGAAAAATTAGGGTTTTTACCGGGCGATTTAAAAGAAAAAATCGATCCTTACTTAAGACCCCTTTATGATGCAATGTATGAAATTTTAGGTGTGAAACAAAGTACTGAATTTATTGAAAAAGGAATCATTGAAATTGCTCCACTTGCTTATATGCGGGGACGTACACTAGAAAATGCTTACGTCATTCTTGACGAAGCTCAAAACACGACAATCAACCAAATGAAACTATTTTTAACAAGACTTGGTTTTGGTTCAAAAATGATTGTTACTGGCGACATCACTCAAAGTGATTTGCCACCTCAAGTGCTTTCAGGCTTAGTTAAAGCTTCTTATATCCTGAAAAATGTCGATGATATAAAAATATTATATTTTGATGAATTAGACGTTGTTAGACATCCATTAGTCCAAACGATTATCAAGAGGTTCGAAGATGCTAAAAATTAATATTTTTAACCAGTATAATGAAGACAAAGAATATAACAAAATCATCAATAAAATTTTAAAACAAGCATACAAATTTTTAAAGTTCAAAGAAAAAATGATTGTTAATGTTGTTTTAGTTGATAATAAAGCTATTAAAGATATGAATAAAAATTACCGCAATATTGATAAAGAAACTGATGTCTTAAGTTTTGAAAATGACGGATATACGACTGAAATTGGCGATATATTCATTTCAATTGATAAAGTCAAAGAACAAGCAACAGCTTACAACCATAGTTTTGCAAGAGAATTAGCGTTTCTATCTGTCCATGGGTTCTTACATTGTTTAGGTTATGATCACTTAAACAAAGAAGATGAATTAGAAATGTTTAGTTTGCAAGACGAAATCTTAGAAATATCTAAATATAGGAGGACATAATGAATAATCTACTAAAATTAGCGAAAGAGAATATTAAAAATGCCTATGTGCCTTATTCTCATTTCCGAGTATCTGCAGTTCTAAAACTAAAAAACGGCGAGACAATCAAAGGAATCAACGTTGAAAATGCTTCTTATGGTCTGTCAAACTGTGCTGAAAGATCAGCTTTATTCGCTGCTTATTCTCAAGGAATTAGAAAAGAGGATATTGAATCAATATTAGTTTATACTGATAAAGATTATTTTGTTTCACCATGCGGCGCTTGTCGTCAAGTGATGAATGAACTGATGGAGCCTGATGCAAAAGTCTATTTTGCAAACAGCAAGGATGAAATCAAGGAATTATTAAACAAAGATCTTTTACCTTATGGATTTTCTAAAGAGGATTTATAATGTTTAAGAGTGGTTTTGTCTCGATTATTGGCGAACCAAATGTTGGTAAGTCAACTTTTTTAAATCAAGTTCTTAAACAAAAAGTCGCAATTGTATCAAATAAACCGCAAACAACCAGAAATGTTTTTTCTGGTATTTATAATGACGATGAATCACAGATAATTTTTATTGATACTCCCGGTATCCACCAAGCTAAAACAAAGTTAGGTGAATACATGAGTTCTGCCGCTTTATCAACCATAAAATCAGTTGATTTGGTTTTGTTTATGATCAACGCATATGATGATGTATTAGAATACAACTTGAAAATCATGGAAAAACTTCAAGGTGTTAAAACACCAGTTTTCCTTATTATCAACAAGTTGGATACCATAACTGATTTTGAGCGTTTAAATCAAGCGATAGAAGTGTATAAACAAGCATATGATTTTCAAGGTGTCTTCGGCATTTCTGCACTTAAAGGCGATAATGTTGATTTATTGTTATTGGATATTAAAAAAGAACTATCAGAAGGACCTAAATACTATATGGATGGGGAGATATCAGATCGTCCGGAAACTTTTTTGATTCAAGAGTTCATTCGTGAAAAAATTCTTGAGTTTACTCATGAAGAAGTACCCCATTCAGTGATGGTTTATTTAGAGTCATATAAAAATAAGAAACATATTATTGAAATACTAGCAACAGTTGTCGTTGAAAGAAAATCACAAAAAGGCATTATTATCGGCAAGAATGGCGCGATGCTAAAAAGAATAGGATCAGCTGCCAGAATTGACATTGAAGCACTTTTAGGCGCTAAAGTTTATTTAGAGTTATTCTGTAAAGTGGAAGAAAATTGGCGAAATCGAGAATATTATTTAAAATCATACGGGTATAAAGATATAGAATAGAGGCAATCTAGTTGGAAGAGTATCGTGGCATTATTCTAAAAAAAATTAATTTTAAAGAAAGTTCAGAAATCATCTATTTATATACAGAGACAGGGCTTGTCGGAGTTTTGGTTCATGGCAGTAAAACCATGAAAAGTCCTCATTTAAACCTGACTAAAGTTTTGAATCATGTCAAAGTAATAATCAGTGGGAAAAATCTCAAAGTTTTGCGTGATGGAGAAGTTATAAACAATTATTCTTCGATACATAGTGACTTAGAGAAATATACTTATTTATTACATTTAGCAGAATTGATCTATTACTTTTCGACTCACGAACATGATCATGAAAAACTTTATAATTTTTTAATAAAAATTCTAGAACAAATTAAAGATAAAGAAGAATATATTCCATATATCAATATGTGTGAATTAAAATTACTTTATCTCTTAGGAGTTAATCCTAATTTAAATTCATGCATGATTTGTCAAAACACACAAAACTTGGTTTTTTCCGTAAAAGAAGGTGGAGTATTTTGTCCAGATCATTTACCAGATTATTATTATAGTAATAAAGTCTTAGCTGCAGTTCAAAAACTTTATTATTTTGATCTCAATAAAGAACAACGACTAGAAATTGATAATTCTTTACTAAGAGACATTAGAAACGTAATTGATGAATATTATGACTATCACTTGAATTACCATTCAAAGACGCGGAAAATGTTAAAGGGACTTATTGGCTATTGATGAGTTCTTTTTCTTTTTTTATGTTCTTAATCGGTTTGACTTCAGCGCTTAAAAAGAGTATAATTAAAATGAGTTAGTATGCGAAAAAAACGGAGGAAATTGCTTTGAAATATACTATTGAACAGTTAAATGCTTATACTAAGCGTTATGGTTTCGTTTATCAAGGTTCGGAGATTTATGGCGGTCTAGCAAACACTTGGGATTACGGTCCTCTTGGAGTAAGTTTAAAAAATAATATTAAACAACTATGGTGGAAACGTTTTGTTTCCCAAAATAAATATAATGTCGGAATCGATTCGTCGATTCTTCTTAACCCGAAAACATGGGAAGCTACTGGTCATGTCAGCGGTTTTAAAGACCCTTTGATGGATTGCAAAATATGTAAATCTAGATATAGAGCTGATAATTTGATCTCACAATCAACTAAGAATGAAGTAGACGCTGACGGGTGGGATTATCAAAAAATGTATGATTACATTATCGAACATAAAATCAAATGTCCAAATTGCGGCAGTCACGATTTCACAGAAATTCGTGAATTTAATCTAATGTTCAAAACATCACAAGGTGTTACTTCCGAAAATAATAATGAGATATATCTTCGTCCTGAGACAGCGCAAGGAATATTTTTAAATTTTAAAAATGTCGTAAGAACTTCAAGAAAAAAAGTTCCTTTTGGAATTGGACAAATTGGTAAATCGTTTAGAAATGAAATAACTCCAGGAAATTTCGTTTTCCGTACTCGTGAATTCGAACAAATGGAACTTGAATTTTTCTGTGTTCCCGGAACGGAAATTGAATGGTTTGAATATTGGAAAAATTTTGCTAAAGAATTCCTTGAAGAAGTTGGCTTAAAAACTGAAAACATTAAGTTTTATAATCATCCCAAAGAAAAATTATCATTTTATTCAAATGCGACAACTGATGTTTTATATAATTTTCCATGGGGTTTCGATGAGTTATGGGGAATTGCATCGAGAACGGATTATGATTTAAGAAGACACCAAGAATATTCAGGAGAAAATCTAGAGTATCTTGACCCCAATACTAATGAAAGTTATTTACCTTATGTAATCGAACCTTCATTAGGTGTTGAAAGATTGTTTTTAGCTATTTTATTGGATAATTTAGAAGAGGAAGAACTAGCTGACGGCGAAACTAGAACTTTACTAAAAATAAGTAAAGATTTGGCTCCTTATCAAGTTAACGTCTTACCTTTATTAAAAAAATATCACACTGAAAAATCAGAAGAAGTATATGAAATTCTAATGAAAGACTTCGTTGCTTTCTATGATGATGCAGGTAACATAGGCAGAAGGTATAGAAGAGCAGATGCCATAGGAACGCCTTACTGTGTAACAATCGATAATCAAACTTTAGAAGATCATACCGTTACTATTAGGGAAAGAGACTCAATGGAACAAATAAGAGTCAAAATTCAAGATTTAAAGGCGCATTTACAAAAAGAATTTGACACAAATAGTTAAAAGAAAGGTAAATAATGGCCAGATACAGTCAGAAAAAAGTAGAAGAAATTACAAGAACTGCTGACATAGTAGATGTAATATCTGAATTTGTATCGTTGCAACAAGCGGGCAAAAGCATGAAAGGTCTTTGCCCTTTTCATAATGAAAAAACACCTTCATTCTTTGTCAGTAAAGACCGACAATTATTTAATTGTTTCGGCTGCGATGAAAAAGGCAACGTTATTCAATTTATCTCTAAATATAAACATTTAGAATATTGGGAAGCTGTCAAGTTTTTAGCTGATAAATATGGCATTGAAGCTGATTATAAAGATGATATTAAAAGAAACGATAATTCTGTAAGATATTTCAGGATTAATGAACTTGCAAAGCAGTTTTTTTCCTTACAATTATTGAATTTGGAGATAGGAAACGATGCTTTGAATTATTTAAAAAAACGTGGTTTCAATGAACAAACTCTTAACTATTTTGATATTGGTTTTGCTCCTAAGAGTGGGAATCTTTTGTGGGAAAGTCTTTCAAAAGATTTTAATGATTATGAGCTTTTAGAAGTTGGATTAGTAGCTAAAAATCAGAGTGAATACTATGATGTTTTCAGAAATAAAATCATGTTTCCAATCAATAACGAATTAGGAAAAACAGTTGGGTTTAGCGGTAGAATTTTCAATAATGAAGAAAACGCCGCAAAGTATGTGAATTCTACGCAAACAGATATTTTTACTAAATCTGATGTTTTATATAACTTAGATAAAGCGATTCCTTTCATTAATCAAAACAAGCGATTAGTTCTAATGGAAGGCTTCTTTGATGTTATTAGCGCTTATACAGCTGATGTTAAAGAAGCGGTTTGTTCGATGGGAACTGCACTTACTTTAAGCCAAGCTAACTTGATTAAAAAGTATACCGACACAGTGGTAGTTTGCTACGATGGCGATGATGCGGGCGTAAGAGCCGCTTACAAAGCTTTAATATTATTGGGACAAGTTGGTCTAGACGTTAAAGTTGCACTTTTACCCGATGGGTTAGATCCTGATGATTATATCAAAAAAAACTCTAAGGAAAGTTTTAGAAACATCCTTAAGAATAATTTGTTAGATCAGTATGATTTCGTTTATGAGATTATAGTAAGTAAAAAAGATTTATCAAAACCAGCTGAAATCGAAAAGGCTAAACTAGCTTTATTTGAGTATCTAAATAAAGTAGCCAGTTCCACGATTAGGGAAATATATTTAAAAAAATTTAGCAATGATACCAAAGTCAATTACGAAGATATTTTGGCTGATTATCATCATTTCCAAATGGAAAATGCTAGATTGAACAATATTAGGCAACGACAAAATGCAATTACTAAAGCAAGCAGTCAACAACTCTTGTCAAAAAAAGCGGTTGAGTCTGCAAGTAGAAAAGTTATCAATTATTATTCTATTTTTGAAGAATCGCGTAACTTAATAAACAGCAGACTAGATAGCTTAAAGATTGATAATAACCGTTATTTAGCATTTTTAATGACGCTTACAGCATTATACCGCGGTGATGTAACAATCAACGAAATGCAGATAAAAAAAGATTTTTCCGACATTACCGAAGATGAAATCAAACTTTTTCGCAAAGGAACTAACTCAAGCTATAACGAGCAAGAATTGTTGGACTGTTTAGACACGTTAATGGAAAACAAATATGAATATGATTTTATAAATTTACAAGAAAAGTTATCTAATGATGTGAATACACGCGAAGAAGCTAATGAAGTAATGATTAAAATGATAGAATTACGCAATAACATCCAATCCATAAGGGGGAAAAGAAATGTCAAAAAAACAAGCAATTGAGAAATTATTAGCGGTTTACGAAGAAAACAGTAAACTCACAGTTCAAGATGTATTTAAAAACATCAGAAAAACAGATCCAGCATTTGGTGATGTAATCAGTGAACTCGCTAATAAAGGTATCCTTCCCGATGAAATTTTTGATTTTATCAAAAATGAAGAAGGAAAAGGCGATCATATTTCCTTAGACGATTTAAATGAGGAAGATATAAAACCAACTGATATTGACATGATGAGAGATTACTCTAAAGAAATCGAAGAGGAATTAATGAAAGAAAAAGTCTTTGATTCTTCAGTTTCAATCAAAGTTGATGACCCAGTAAGAATGTACCTTAAGGAAATTGGAAGAGTGGATTTATTAACAGGTGAAGAAGAATATGAACTTGCAACCTTAATAGACCGTGCTAAAAAAGTTAGAGAAGAATATGACTACCGCTTAAAGATTGGTGATGTTATATCTCCTGAAGAGTTAGCGGAATATGAAGATATCTTTAAAAAAGGTGAATTTTCAAGCAAAAAATTAGTTGAAGCGAATTTAAGATTAGTTGTTTCAATCGCTAAACGTTATGTTTCCAGAGGTTTACAATTTTTAGATTTGATTCAAGAAGGAAACATGGGTTTAATGAAAGCTGTCGGTAAATTCGACTACACCAAAGGCTATAAATTTTCAACCTATGCAACATGGTGGATTAGACAAGCAATTACGAGAGCTATCGCTGATCAAGCTAGAACCATAAGAATTCCAGTTCATATGGTTGAAACTATCAATAAGATGGTTAGAACTCAAAGAACTTTAACTCAAGAATTAGAAAGAGAACCTACTCCAGAAGAAGTTGCAGAAAGAATGGGAATCACGGTCGAAAGAGTTCAAAGTATCCAAAAAACAGCTCAGGAACCTATTTCTCTAGAATCACCAGTGGGTGAAGAGGAAGATTCCAGTTTAGGTGATTTCATTGCGGACAATGACACGCTGACTCCATACGAATTTACTTCTAAAGAGATGCTTAAAAGAGAACTTGACGCTGCCCTAGAAACATTGACTGATAGAGAAGAAAAGGTTTTAAGAATGCGTTTTGGTTTGCTTGATGGCAAAAGCCGTACTCTCGAAGAAGTTGGAAAAGAATTTAATGTCACTAGAGAGAGAATCAGACAAATTGAAGCCAAAGCAATCAGAAAATTAAGAAGTCCCAATCGCTCCAAAAAGTTAAAGGATTTCCATCAAGGATCTAATTAATGAAATCAATAAGGCTTTTAGCTGCCAGTAAGTATGTAATTGGTTATAATTGTTTAGCCGATTGCGGGACTGATCACGCCAAATTGCCCATTTATTGCGTCGAAAATAATTTTGTTAAAAAAGCCTATGCATCCGACAATAAAATCGGTCCTTTAGAGAATGCGATTAAGAGTATTAAAGCAGCTAATCTAGAAGGAAAAGTCTTTCCGGTTTTAGCTGAGGGATTAGGTTACTTAATATCAGAGATTGATGTTGTAAGTATCCTCGGAATGGGTGGTAGATTGATAGTATCTATCCTTGAAGAAGCAAATCTTATTGATGTCAAGCGTTTGATTTTAATTGCAAATTCGGAAAATTCTATTTTAAGAGATTTTTTAGAGAAAAATAACTGGAAAATCGATGTTGAAGAACTGATAAAAGAGAAGGGTAAATATTATCAATTAATGGTCCTTGCAAAAGGAAGTATGAAATTATCAGCGATTGAAAAAGAATTTGGACCTTTAATTATAAAAGACAAATCAGAAGCATTTATCGAAATGATCGATAAATTTATCAAAAAACTAACAAAAGCCAAACAGCATGCTAAGTCAGCTGATGTTATTATAGAAATTGATGAACGTTTAAAAATACTTAAGGAGGTTATTTCATGAATTTAGTTGATGTCATTAGATATTTTGAAACCAAATATCCTAAAGAATTAGCCTATGAATGGGATAATGTTGGTATTCAAGTCGGTACTTTAAATATTGTTGCTAAAAAAATATTAGTGACTCTTGATGTAACCAAAGAAGTTGTTAAAGAAGCGATTGATAAAAAAGTGAATATGATTATATCTCATCATCCTTTACTATTTAACCCATTAGATAAAATAATCTTTGATACACCTAGAGGCTGGATAATTAAGAATTTAATAAAACATAATATTACAGTTTATTCAGCACATACTAATTATGACACCGCTGAAGGCGGTATGAATGATGAATTTGCAAAAATTTTAAACCTAGAAAATGTTGGTTTACTTGATGAGGTTGATGGAATAGGGCGTTTCGGTTATATTGAAACAGTTGAATTTTCAAAATTTCTGGAAATCATCAAAACAAAATTACAACTTGATACAGTTAAAGTAATTGGCAATACTGACAAACAAATTAGCAAAGTCGGTATCTCTGGCGGTTCGGGATCAAAACACATGTATCAAGCTAAAATGCGGGGTTGTGACGTTTATTTAACTGGTGATGTGACATATCATACCGCTTTAGATGCTATTAGTATAGGGCTTACGATTATCGACATTGGACATCACGCCGAAAAGATATTTGTTGATGCAATTATCAATTTCCTTTCTAATCAGTTTAAAGAAATTGAGTTCATTAAATCGGAAGTAAATACAAATCCATATAAAACATATTAAAAGAGCTGACTGCTCTTTTTTTGATGTTTTTGTGAAGTTTCATAAATTGACAATAAAAGCTTAACTTCCTCCGTATATATTGACAAAGAAGGAGGATTACATAATGAAAAACAAATTTTTAAAAACACTATTAATTGGAGGACTTGCTCTAACAGGGTTTGTAAGTATTGCTTTAGTTAACGTAGATGCAGCAAGTGTCTATGATGAATTTTCACAAAGCTCTTACCAACCATTATCAACAGAAACCAATCTAACCGTTGAAGAAATGTTGAATTACGCTATCAATGATGAATATATGGCTTTATCTGAATACAAAGCTATCGTCGAAGAATTTGGTGATGTAATGCCATTTGTTAGAATAATTTCTGCCGAAGAAACACACATAACAACTTTGTTGGTCTTATTTGAAACATATGGTTTTACAGTACCCGAAGATCAGAGTCAAGACTATGTAGTAATTCCAGAATCAATCACAGCAGCAGTCGCTACAGCAATTGAAGCTGAACAAGCAAACATTGCTATGTATGAAAGTTTCTTAGCTCAAGAAGACTTACCAGAAGATGTAAGATTAGTTTTTGAACAATTATTAGCAGCTTCAGAACATCACCTACAAGCGTTCCAAGCAGATCGTCTATCATACCGCGGTGAAGATGCTATGAATCAATTTAGAAATGGTTTCAGAAAAATGTTCGGCAACGGCTTAAATGAAACAAATAGTCAAAACCGTCACCAAAAAAGAATTAATGTTGCACAATAAATAAATTTTAAATAAAAATAACAAAAAGAGTTGAAGAAATTCAACTCTTTTTTGCTTGTATTTTAATTTAATTAATGTTAATATATTGTTTGAAGTTCAAACTATTTGAATTTAAAATTATATTTTAGGAGAGTACAATGGATAAAATTGGAGTAGCAGTATGCGGAAATTCAGGAATTGATTATTTGGTTCATGATAAAGGTATCAGGAAATTTAGATCATTATTAAAAATTGATAATCAAGAATATGAAGATTTTGTGGAAATCAATAGTGATGATTTTTATAGCCGATTGGAAAAAAATCCAGATTTGGATATTTCTACATCACAAACTTCTACCGGAAAAATCTTAGAAATGTATGAAGAAATGAAAGCTTCTGGTTATAACAAATTACTTGTCATAACTATCTCAAAGCAATTAAGCGGTACATATCAAAACGCAGTTTTAGCTGCTAAAATGATTGATATCGATGTAGTTGTCTATGATTCTTTCTCTTTGACATACATTGAAGCTTTGATGGCTATGACTGCTAAAAAGATGGCTGATGAAAATAAACCACTTGAAGAAATTATCGAACAATTAGATAAAATCAAAGACAATAATCATGTATATATAACGGTTAACACTTTAAAATATCTTATCAAAAACGGAAGATTATCTGGAGTTGCTGGAGCTTTAGGGTCATTGCTAAAACTAAGACCGTTGTTGCATATAAGCAAAGAAGGAAAAATTGACACTTTAGCCAAAATTAGAACAACAGAAAAAGCAAGAGAAGAACTTAAACATAGATTTTTGAGTGAGATAAAAGGTAAAAATGTAACTCCTTTTATTGTATATACCAATAATATGGAAGAAATGCTTGATTTAAAAGATGAATTGGAAAATCATGGATTGAATGACATTTTATTAATCCCATTAACACCAGTTGTCGGCTGTCATGCTGGTCCGGGAACCATGGGGGTAGGATATATTGAAAAAGTATAATCGACAAGAGGCGAGAGAAATAATTAACGAATTATTAGTCAAAATATTCAATCGTATTTTAGCGATAGAAGGTCAAAATTTAAAAGATAAAGGTATTAAGCTATCAATGAGTGAGGTTCATGTTCTCGAAGCAATTGAATTGTCTGATGAACCAACAATGTCAAATATATCTAATAGATTGGGAATAACGATAGGCTCTTTAACCACAGCTATCAACACTCTTTTTCAAAAAGGCTATGTTTCCAGAGAACGAGATGCAGAAGACAGACGAAAAGTGGTAGTCGGCTTACTGCCTAAAGCAGTAGAAGTGCTTAACGAACACGATGCTTTTCATAAAGAAATGATTGATTCAATTTTTGACGAGATGGAACTAGAGAAAGATGAATTACTAATTGAGTCTTTAGAAAAACTCTCTTCTTATTTCAAAAAATAGATGCAGTGGTAAAAAAATAACGGAATTTTCCGTTATTTTTTTTGCTTTAGTCTGCTATTACGATGCAATCAACTGGGCAATTGGGTTCACATACTCCGCAATCGATGCAAGCGTCTTGGTCAATCACGTAGATATCACCTTCAGCGATACAATCTACAGGACAATTATCTTTACAAGTTCCACAAGCAATGCAAGTGTCTAAAATAACTCTAGGCATGATATTTCCTCCTTATAAGAAACTTTTTTATATACATATATATAATAACAACGTTTTAAGATTTTGTAAATATTAAATAAAAATTAACTTGTAAAATATATTTCTTGAATTTGCCCTATTTGTTTGATAAAATATGTATGTTGTTTAAAGGGGTGGTATATGATGCAATTATGGTTAGCAATAGTGTTAATTGTAGTAGCACTGCTAGGTGGCGGTGTTGGTGGCTTCTTTTTCGCTAGAAATTATTTTAAAAAATATTTAGAAAAAAACCCACCAATTAATGAACAAATGATTAGAGCCATGATGTCACAGATGGGTAGAAAACCATCTGAAAAACAAGTTAGACAAGTTATGGCTTCAATGAAACAAGAAAAATAAAAAATGGTTCCTAACGGGACCATCTTTT
>DDWA01000013.1:0-13889 GCA_002345425.1 Caryophanales bacterium UBA2298
TACCGCTTCTACTTAATCTAAAAGTTTCTTGTATTCTTCTACTTTTTTAGATTTTATCGCCAATTCTTTCAATTCATAATTCACTTCATGAAAATCAAATTCATGCATCGATTTTAAATCAAGATCTTTTAAAATGTAAGTCGCAAACTTCCATAATGAATCTTTCATATCGAGATTACTATCAGAAGAGATTCTTGTTAAGGCTTTGATGATACTTGAGATAATCTTTAAATCTTGCTTTCCATATAGATATATTTGATAAAAATGGTCATATAGCAAAATATCATAATTCATCGTTTTAATTACTAATCTTATTTTGCCATCTTCATCTTTATAGAAAAGACTATAGTGTGCATCCGATAGTTTCATGAATATGTAACCTAATTGATCTATACAACTTTTCGCAGTTGCCGGATCATTGATCCCCGGAGATAATGCTCTTACTGCAATTTCAACAAGTTTTAATGTTTGATTACGATATTCATTATAATTTCCTGGTTCGTCTCCAAAAATAAAGCATTCTTCAATTACTTCTTCATCAAATTTGAAACTCTTTGATTTTGCTTGATATTTAAATAATATATCATCTTCAAAAACATGTTCGTTATAAGGTTTCATAACTGTAATATAAACGTTATTCTCCTTAAGGTAAGCGATTAGTTTTTTTGTGTTAATTTCATTAAAATAACCAGTTTGCAAACTATGGTATTCTAAATCAAAATTAACTTTTTCATCATCTTCATCACGGTTAAGAGATACAAGATCGTTTTCTTGAATTTTATTTTGAAATTTTTCAATTTCATTGACAGAATCTTTAACTAGTTTGTCAATATATATATTAATTTGTACTGATTTTGATACATAATGAACATAATAAGCGAATAGAATAATTCCAAAAAGAAACAAGGTCATTGCTAACAAAGTAAAAATCGCAAAGTTAAAGTTAACGTAATTTGCAGTTAAGGCTAAACCAATTATCGAATAGACCGAAACTCCAATAAAATATCCTAGGATATTTAAAGGGATTTTTCTTTGCAAAAAATCATTTAATGTTCTTGGTGAAAATTGACCGCTATAAAGTGTTAAAACAACCATGATGGTAGAAAATGTAATAGTTATTATGGTTATTATACTGCCAATCATCATTACTAATATGGTGTTCAAAAAAGTTTGACTAAAGACAAAAGTATCACTAAATGATGAATCTTGTATTGCTCTGTCCCAGAAAAATATAGCTATGGCTATCCCACCAAAACCAAATATATAAAGTATAAATTTAATATAATACTTACTTTTAAGATAATTCAATATTTTTTGCATATATAACCACCTTAACAGTTATTTTATCATAGAATTATCAGAAATTATAGAAGGATGGAAAACAATGCTATTTTAAAGATGATTCAATAAATTTTTTAAATAATGGATGAGGTTTATCTGGCCTAGATAAAAACTCTGGATGAAATTGTACTGCAACAAAGAAAGGATGATTTGCGATTTCAATAATTTCCATTAAATTACTAATGGGATTAACGCCAGAAAAAATCATGCCTTTTTCTTTGAATAAATTTAAATAATCATTATTAAATTCATAACGATGACGATGTCTTTCAGAGATTATTTCTTGATTATAAGCTTTTTGAGCTATAGTATTGTCTATTAGGCGACATTCATATAAACCCAGTCTTAAAGTACCGCCTAGGTCTATTCCTTGATATTGATCAGGCATATAATCAATTACATTATATTTTGTTGATTCGTCAAATTCAGTAGAATTAGCATTTTCTAAATTACATACATTTCTAGCAAATTCAATAACTGATAATTGCATTCCTAAACAAAGCCCGAAGAAAGGAATATTATTTTCTCTAGCATATTTTATCGTAAGAATTTTTCCTTCTATTCCCCTTTTTCCGAATCCTCCAGGGACAATTATTCCATCAGGGTTTTTTAACATTTCATCGATATTTTCTTTATTGATCTTTGAAGAATCAATCCATTCAATCTCTACTTCGGCATTGAAAAAGTAACCGGCATGATTTAAAGCTTCCGATACTGAAAGGTAAGCATCTCTTAGAGAAACATATTTTCCGACTAATGCTATTTTCACTTTTTTCTTAAGATTTTTGATTCTCTTGATAAGATTTTCAAAAACAGTGATATCGGAAGGAACTTCTGTTAATCCAAGTTGCTTGCAGACTAAAAGATCTAAATTTTCTCTTTTTAAATTTAGCATAACTTCATATAGAACATCGACATCTTTACACTCGATGACCGCTTCTTTTTTCACATCACAAAAAAGCGCTACTTTTTCTTTAGCTTCATCAGATATTGATTTAGAAGTTCTTAGTATAATGATATCGGGTGTAATCCCTAAAGATCTTAATTCTTTCACACTATGTTGAGTCGGTTTGGTTTTCAGTTCTCCAGTTGTATCTAAGTAGGGAACTAAAGTATTGTGAACGAATAAAGTGTTGTTGTAACCTAAATCTCGACGCATTTGCCTGATTGATTCTATAAATGGCAATGATTCAATATCACCGACAGTACCGCCGATTTCAGTTATCAAAACATCGCAATCATACTCTTTGGCAAGAGAAATTAAACGACTTTTGATTTCGTTAGTAATATGAGGTATTACTTGAACAGTCGCTCCTAAATAATCGCCTCTTCTTTCTTTATCAATGACTGATTGATAAATTTTACCGGTAGTTATTGAAGAGTTTTTTGAAAGATTTTCATCGATGAATCTTTCATAATGACCTAAATCAAGATCGGTTTCGCCACCATCATTGGTTACGAAAACTTCACCATGTTGATATGGTGACATAGTGCCTGGATCGACATTTATATAAGGATCTAATTTTAACATAAATACTTTCAATCCTTTGTTTTTTAATAATCTTCCAAGTGAAGCGGCCGCAATCCCTTTACCAAGGGATGAAACAACACCACCAGTAATAAAGATAAATTTGGTATTTCTCATTCTATTGTTATCCTCCATAAATATATAAAAGGGCTCTCCTGATGGAGAACCCTTTTTTTGTGAGCTCTTTAAGATTATAACAAAATAAAAATTAACTTGCAATCATCTATTTCAACTTTTTTTTCTTAAGTTTTTGAAAAAGCTTTTTAACAGTTCATCAGATTCGTTTTCTAAGACTCTAGGAACGACTTCTACTTGATGATTAAAGTTTTTCAAGTACTCTTTTAAGATGGTATCTAAAGATTCGTATTTAGCGTCTCTAGGTCCATAAATCAATCTTTTAAATCGAGCTGAAGCAATAGCACCAATACACATTAAACACGGCTCTAAAGTGACATAAATATCACAATCATCCAATCGCCATGAATTTAAATTTTGACAGGCTTGATTTATCGCGATGATTTCAGCGTGATGTAAAACATTTTGGTTACTTTCTTTTTGGTTGTGAGAACGGGCAATTATTTCGCCATTTTTAACAATTACACAGCCAACGGGAATTTCATCTTTATCATAAGCCTTTTTTGCTTCTATTAAAGCTTCTTGCATGAACAATTCATCTTGTGTCATTTTAAGAACTCAAACTTCTTTGGTTTGTTAGGAACTTCATGACATTCTCTGCATCTAGCTTCATAAGAATCCTGTGCACCGACTAAGATAATAGGGTCATCAAAATTAGCGGGTCTACCATTGATTATTCTTTGAGTTCTAGTGGCGGGAGTATGACATTTTACACAAATAGCACTAAGTTTAGTTACATATTCGGCTAAAGCCAATAGTTTAGGCATGAAGGAGAATGGTTCGCCTCGAAAATCGCGATCTAGTCCGCTGACAATAACTCTAATCTTTTTATCAGCTAAATATTCGCAGATATCAACAGCTTCTTCATCAAGAAATTGAATTTCATCAATAGCAACAACATCAGTGTTTTCGTCGATATACTTGATAATTTCATGAGCTTTGGAAATGTTGATTGATTTCGTACGACTATGATTATGACTCACCACTTCATTTTGAGCATAGCGATCATCTATTATAGGTTTAAAAACTAAAATATTTTGTTTTGCGTACTCAAGTCTTTTTACTCTTCTAATTAATTCCTCTGTTTTTCCTGCAAACATCGGTCCTGTTATTACTTCAATCCATCCGTCTTTTTGATTTAGATACATCGTTAATCTCCTTTGCAAAAACTTATATTTATATTATACAAAAATCAAAAGAAAAAAGGTATAAATTTTTTATATCTTTTTAACTTATCTTAAATAATATTATTTATAAAATCAATAAAAAAAGCCAATCATTGTTGGCTTCATTTATCATATTAATTTTCTTCTTGTTCTTCAGCAATACCATATTTTTTGTTGAATTTATCAATTCTACCAGCGGCTACAGTATATTTTTGTTTTCCTGTGTAGAAAGGATGACAATTTGAGCAAGTATCGACTTTAATGTTTTTGTTAGTTGATCCGGTTTCAAATGTATTTCCACAAGTACTACAAGTTACTGTAACTGTATGATATTCTGGATGAGTATTCTTTTTCATATCATATCTCCTTCTGCCATGAATTTTCCTTAAATCATAGTAAGTATAATTACAAGCAAAAGTATTATAACAAAAAGGAAAACAAAATGCAAGAAAAATCATATTTTGATAAGTAAAAATTGATTGATATTGAATTATGTTTTTGAATAATATTCTTAACTTGTCGAATCTTCACTATATTACTTGATAATTAATACAAAAAAAGAAGAAATTTGGTATAATATACCTATAAAGAAGCAGTTAATTCATGAGAAAGGAAAATACTTCAAGAGACAATTGATTTTCTTGATTTTATTTGGTTGAATTATGAGTGATTTCAGAGAGAAAACTTTAGCTCTACACAGAAAGAATACTGGAAAATTAGATATAATCCCTAACGTGAGACTCGATAATAAAGATGATTTATCTTTGGCTTATACACCTGGTGTAGCCATTCCTTGTTTAGAAATCGCTAAAGATAAACGAAAAGCATACGAATATACGATGAAGGGTAAAACTGTTGCAATAGTTACAGATGGATCTGCTGTTTTAGGGTTAGGAAAGATTGGTCCCGAAGCGGCTTTACCAGTGATGGAAGGTAAATCAGCTTTACTTTATAAATTCTCTAAAATTCAAGCAATGCCTATTTGTTTAGATACCTATGATGAAGAAGAAATAATTAAAACAGTAAAATATATTGCGCCAAATTTCAGTGCAATAATGTTAGAAGATATTCAAGCGCCTAAATGTGTTTATATTGAAGATGTATTACAAAGAGATTTAGATATTCCTGTTTTTCATGATGATCAACATGGTACAGCAATTGTCGTCAGTGCTGCTTTAATCAATGCTTTAAAAGTCGTTGGTAAAAATATAGAAAATGTCAAAATCGTTGTTAGTGGTAGCGGCGCAGCTGGATCAGCGGTTATTAAATTATTAAATCGGTTAGGCGCAAATAATATTTATAATTATAACATTTTAGGTGTTGTCAATAAAAATAAATATAATCAATATGATGTAGTGGTAAAAAATTTAATCGATCAAAAATTAATAAAAACTGATGAAACAATTAATTCTTTAGATGCACTAATTAAAGACAAAGATGTTTTTATTGGTGTTTCAGCCAAAAATATCTTAACAAAGAAGATGGTTGCATCAATGAATAAGGATAGTATTGTTTTCGCCTTGGCTAATCCTGATCCTGAAATTAATCCCGAATTAGCTAAAGAAGCTGGCGCAAGGATAATTGGCACTGGCAGAAGTGATTATCCAAATCAAATCAACAATGTTTTAATATTCCCTGGTTTAATGAAAGGCGCTTTACAAGCAAGAGCCAGGTCTATTACTGATGAAATGAAGATTGTCGCTTGTAAAACTCTAGCTAACTTGGTATCTGATGAGATTCTCTCTGAAAATAATATATTACCAGAAATATTCGACGAAAGAGTTGTTGATGTTATCGCTAAAGCTGTCTTTGATGCAGTAAAAAAAGGCTGAATCAGCCTTTGTGAATAACTTTCTTTAATTCTTGATAGACTCTAGAAACTGGGAATCCGACAATTGTGAAATAATCACCGGATATCGATTTTACGAATCGAGCTCCATGATCTTGAATCCCATAAGCTCCTGCTTTATCAAGAGGCTCTTTAGTTTTAATATAATCGGTGATTTCTTGATCCGATAAATCCCAAAATGTAACAAGTGATTGCGTGAAAAATGATTTTGAATAGCCTTTTTTGATGATGGCACAACCAGTTAAGACTTTATGGGTTTTACCTGATAGTATTTGTAAAAAGTTATTTGCTTCTTCTTCATTTTTAGGTTTTCCTAGAATCAAATCATCAATAATTACCAAGGTATCAAAACCTAAAACAATATCTTCTTTATGAGTTTTAAATATGGCTAAAGCTTTTTGAAAAGCTAAATCCATAACTAGTTCTTCATGAGAGAGACTTGGATCATTTACTTCTTCAATATCTGAAGAAATCGCCTCATAGTCCATATCTAACAGTTTGATTAGTTCTTGTCTTCGTGGAGAATTGCTGGCTAAAATTAGTTTCATGTAATCACCTCTTCTTGCTATATTATAACAAATTTTATTCATTTACAAAATATTTAATTTTAATAAAAAACCACATAAAATTATCACATAGATTTGATATTATATTTATGCAATCAAATTTTCTCTTTTATTTTATATATTTGAGCATAGAGTGATATATTTCTATGCTCAAGTTTTATTTTTGGAGGAACCTTTTATGATCAAAAACTTTGGAAGTCACTTAATAGAACCGGGTGATTCACTATTGCTGGCAATTAGCGGTGGAATTGATTCAATGGTGCTATTGGACATGATAGTTAAGCTGAAAGAAAAATTAAATTTAAAACTATATATCGCTCATGTCGACCATCAAAAAAGAGTTACCAGTAAGGATGATCGTGATTTTGTATTGGATTATGCTCAAGATTTAAATATACCTTGCTTTATTGAAAGTTTAGAAATTGACGATAATCAAAATTTTCATGATTATGCTCATAAAAAAAGATATGATTTCTTTTATAAAATTGCTAAAGAAAATAATATTAATAAAGTTGTGTTAGCTCATAATGCTAATGACAACGCCGAAACTATTCTGATGCGTTTAACAAGGGGTAGTTCTTTTGAAGGTTATCGAGGAATCCTAGAAAGTAATTATTATAAAGATTTGTTGGTTATTAGACCTTTGTTACATGTGCCAAGAAACGATATTGAAGTATATCAACAAGTTAATTTAATCGCTTATCAAAATGATCCAACTAATGAGATGGATGATTATACCAGAAATCGTTATCGACATCATCTCCTTCCCTTGTTTGAGCAAGAAAATCCTCGTTATCTAGAAAAAATTTCTCAGTTTTCATATTATCAAAGCCTAGCATATGAGTTAATTGATGAGTTAAGTAATAAGTTTCTTGAAAATATTGAAATTGACGATAGCATCAGTATTGATATCGATGAATTATTGAAGAATAAAAAAATTATTCAAATTGAAATTATTAAAAAAATTATTAATCATTTAACTAATAATAAACTCGAGTTGTCTTTCCAAAATTTTGTTGATATCATCGACTTAACAAATAATGAAAAACCTCATTTACAGTTTATAATCGAAAATGAATTATATGTCTATAAAAGTTATCAAAAACTATATTTTCAAAGAGAACCAAATGAGTTATCTGAATTTCATTTTGAAATCAATGATTTTACAGAAATCGAACTTCCTAATGGTTATTTAGTTAACATCACAAAAAAACCAAACAAAAATTATGGTTTTCTTTATAAATTATGTTATAATAATCTAGATTTAGTCTTTCCTTTAACGGTAAGAAATCGCTTAAATGGTGATAAGTTAAAAACCAGTATTGGTACTAAGAAATTAAAAGATGTTTTGATTGATAAAAAAGTCCCGATTTTGGAGAGAAATTCATTACCAGTATTTTTAAATAAAAATGATGAAATTATTTATATTCCGGGTATTTTTGCTAAAAATACAACTGGAGATAATGAACTGTATATCTTAGTTCAGAAGGGGTAATTTATGTTAGAAAAAGATATAGAAAAAATCTTGGTTACTGAGCAAGAAATCGTTGAGATCTCTCGAAGAATTGGCAAGCAAATAACTGAAGATTATAAAAATACGAGACCGATTATCATTGGTTTGTTAAAAGGCTGTATACCATTTATGGCTGAGTTAATTAAACATATAGATATTTACTGTCAAATCGAATTGATGGGAGTCCAAAGTTACCATGGAGGAACTGAATCTTCAGGAAATGTAAAAATCACTAAAGATTTAGATGTTTCTGTTGAGGGCAGACATGTGATTATTGCAGAAGATATTGTCGATACAGGAAAAACAATCAATGTAGTAAAAAATTTATTAAAATACCGCGGAGCTTTATCAGTTGAAGTGGCTACACTTCTTGATAAACCAGCTGGAAGAACCGAAGAGTTTACACCAAAATATATCGGAACTACCATCCCGAAAGAATTCGTTGTTGGCTTTGGGTTAGATTATGAGGAAGCTTACCGAAACCTTCCTTATGTTGGTGTTTTAAAACAAGAAGTTTATAATAAATAAGGAGGTATATTTATGGCAGTTGCTAAAAATCCACAAAATAAACCATTAAATAATCGTTCGACACGATTTATAATGATAGCATTACTTGTAATCTTAGTAATCTCAATTTTCTATAGTTTTGGAAATGTTAATGGTCCTGAAGAATTGTCTAATTCGACCTTTATCAATTTACTAGAAAATGGCGGAATTACTTCAGTAGAGGTCTCACCTTTAGCTGGAGAAACAAATTATAGAGCATACAAAGTTTCAGGTCAGTTGCTTGATGATGCTTATTACATTAGTTATTTTGCTAATGACGATGAACTTATGCAAGCCAGAGACATTATCTATCAATTCAATAACGACGGATTGTTAGCTAATGACATTGATTATGAATTTGTTCCAGGAGCTACTTATAATTTACTGAATATCATTTTCCCAATCATTTTGGTTGCTGGTGTTGTTATCATGCTTGTTGTTATGATGCGTGGTGGGAATAATGCTAATAAACAGGCATTTGATTTTGGTAAGAGTAGAGCTCAAGTTAGTAAAAATCAAAAAACAACATTTGATGATGTTGCTGGTGCTGATGAAGAAAAGGAAGAATTAAAAGAAATAATCGATTTCCTTAAGAACCCTAAAAAATATATGGAATTAGGAGCGAGAATTCCTCGAGGTGTACTGTTAGTAGGACCTCCAGGAACTGGTAAAACATTGATAGCTAGAGCCGTTGCCGGTGAAGCTAATGTTCCTTTTTATTTTGTTTCCGGTTCTGACTTTTTAGAAATGTTCGTTGGTGTTGGTGCTTCAAGAGTTAGAGATATGTTTAAAACAGCTAAAACACATGCTCCTTGTATCTTATTCATCGATGAAATAGATGCAGTAGGTAGACAAAGAGGTACTGGTTTAGGTGGCGGACATGATGAAAGAGAACAAACATTGAATCAACTTTTAGTTGAAATGGATGGTTTCGGACATAATTCTGGCGTTATCGTTATGGCAGCTACTAACCGTGTTGATATTTTAGACCCAGCATTAATGCGTCCAGGCCGTTTTGATAGACAAGTTTATGTTGGTCGTCCTGATATAAAAGGTAGAGTTGAAATTTTAAAAGTTCATTCTCGTAATAAAAAAATTAATCCTAATATCACTTTCCAAGAAATAGCTCGTAGAACCCCTGGTTTTACTGGCGCAGACTTAGAAAATTTAATGAATGAAGCTGCACTTTTAGCAGCCAGAGAAAATAAACCGCAAATCGAATTACCGCATATTGATGAAGCAGTTGATCGCGTTATGATGGGACCAGCAAAGAAATCTCGCGTTTTTTCAAAAAAAGAAAAAGAGATTATAGCTTACCATGAAGCGGGTCATGCTGTGATTGGTATTAAATTAGAGAATGCTAATATCGTTCATAAAGTTACAATCATACCTCGTGGTCAAGCGGGTGGGTACAACTTAATGTTACCTAAGGAAGAACACGCATTCTTACAAACAAAACAAAACTTATTAGAAATGATTATTGGTTTATTAGGCGGTAGAGTTGCTGAAGAAGTAATCTTTAACGAAATTTCTACTGGCGGACATAATGATTTACAACGTTCTACTGCTATTGCTAGATCAATGATTACTGAATACGGTATGAGTGAACGTTTAGGACCAATTACTTATGAAAAAGATTCCGATACTGTGTTCTTAGGTAGAGATTATGGAAAATCAAAAAATTTCTCTGAACAAATCGCTACTGAGATTGACAAAGAAGTTAGAGGAATTATTCATGAATGTTATGATAAAGCTAAAACTTTAATTGAAAAACATATTGATTTGTTAAAAACAATCGCTCATTATTTGCTTGAAGTTGAAACACTCACAAAAGAAGATATCGATGAAATTGTGGAAACAAATAAATTATCACGTTTTGATGACGTTTTAGCTAGTGAATTAAATGAAGTAGAAAAGACAGAAGATACATCAGAAGAAGCAAAAAACGAATCTCAAGAAGAAAAGACAGAACTTAAAGATTAAAAAAGATGGGATACTGTAGGTATCCCTCTAATTTTTCAGGAGAATAATATGAGATTAGATAAATATTTGAAAGTATCGAGAATTTTCAAAAGGCGTACTGTGGCTAAAGAAGTCAGTAAAAATTCGAGAATTATGATAAATGGTAGAATTGCTAAACCTGGTACTGACGTTAAAGAAAATGATATTTTGACCATTTCTTATGGTGGAAAAGAGCTTAAGGTTAGAGTGCTTGAAACATTATCATTTGCTAAAAAAGATGATGCTAACACAATGTATGAAATAATCGAAGATATTGATTGATTTGATTTTTAGATTTAGTTATAATTACTAAAAGGAGTAATATTTATGAAGAGAGTAATTTTATTAATTTTTATTGTGGTTCAATTTTTGGTTATTTCTGCTTGCAGCAGTCAAACTGGACCTCACGATATCTATGTAACAGTTTATCCTTTGCAATATGTTGCTGAAGAAATTCTTATTGATACTGAATATACTGTCGGTATTGTTCCGGGAGTGACTTCTCATGAAAGTTCTGTCGACTGGTCGCCAAAAGAAATCATTGCGATGACAGAAGCTACTTATTTATTTTATATTGGCGCTAATTATGATTATTATATCGATTATCAGATAGACAGCATATTTTCGAATAAGGATGTTGAATTAATCAAAATCGAATTAGAAACTGAATATATTGAATTCATTCCAGGGATTCTTCATGATCACGATCATGAAGCGGAGGAAACAAATACTTTACTTAATACAACTGCTTTAGGGATCGATCCACATTTTTGGATTTCACCTTTAAAGATTCTTGAAGTATCAGCACTGATATATGATAAATTAGTGATTGCTTATCCTGATGAACAAGACACTTTAGAAACAAATTATTTAAATTTAATAAATAAGTTAGAAACGTTACATAATGATTTTTCTGATGCAATTAGTAAGTTAACCAAACCGGTAATGACTTCAACTAATTTATATGGTTATTTAAATCATGATTACGGATTGAATTTTATGCCGATATCACCAGGATATCATGAAGAGGCTGACCAATTTACGACTCAACAAAAAGAAGAGATTGTCGCTGAAGCTTTAATGCATGAAATTAGATATATAATATTTGAAAGGTATACTACTTCTCCTCTTTCTAATGCTGTTTTCAGTGAATTAGAATTATTAGGAAAAGAACCGATTAAAGTTGAGTTCAATATTTTACAATCAATCACCAAAGAAGATATTGATTTAGGAAAAAATTATATCACCGCCATGTATGAGAATCTTGAATTGCTCAAAACTGCCGGTGAATACTCGGAAGAATAGAGGAAAATTATGGAATTGAAATTGACTGAACAAGAAATTGTTAGAAGAGAAAAAGCTGAAAATTTAAGAGAATCGGGAATTGACCCTTTCGGTTCTCGTTATAATCGTACTCATAATACAAAAACTTTTAAAGATGAATTTTCTAATTTTACTAAAGAAGAACTTCATGATATAGGAAATCCAAAGGAAGTTAAAATTGCCGGAAGAATTATGACTAGAAGAGTCAAGGGGAAAGCTGGTTTCGTTCATATTCAAGATCAACACGGACTATTACAATTATATGTTAGAGTGGACGCTATCGGTGAAGAAGCTTACGAGATTTTTAAAAAAGGCGATATTGGCGATATTATCGGTGTCACTGGTACAGCGATGATAACCAATACCGGAGAATTGTCTTTAAAGGTAATTCAATATCTCCATTTAACAAAAGCCTTGAGACCATTGCCTGAGAAGTATCATGGTTTGGTTGATAAAGAAGAAATCTATCGACGTCGTTATGTCGATTTGATTATGAATCAAGATAGCAAAGAAACTTTTATCAAAAGATCAAAAATCATTAAAGAGATACGTGATTACTTAGATAATTTAGGATATTTTGAAGTTGAGACACCGGTTCTTCAACCAATTCTCGGCGGAGCTAATGCAAGACCTTTTATCACTCACCATAACACTCTCAATATGCCGTTCTATTTGCGAATAGCTACCGAACTACATCTGAAAAGATGCATTATCGGTGGATTTGATGGAGTTTATGAAATTGGCAGATTATTCCGTAACGAAGGAATAGATAGATTGCATAATCCAGAATTCACAACTATTGAACTATATCTAGCATATTCTGATTTACAAGGAATGATGGATTTAAGCGAAGACCTGATTAGCCATCTTGCAAATAAAGTAGTCGGTAAAACAAAAATAACTTATGATGAGAAAGAAATAGATCTATCTAAAGGCTGGAGAAAAGTTCATATAGTTGATCTGATTAAAGAAAAAACTGGTATTGATTTCTTTAAAATTTATGATTTTGAGGAAGCTAAAAAATTAGCTAAAGAACATCATTTAGAAGTTGCTGCACATCTTTATGGTGTTGGTCATATTATCAATTTGTTCTTTGAACATTACTGTGAAGCGGATTTAATTCAACCTACTTTTGTTTATGGACATCCAATCGAAATCTCACCATTAACTAAAAAAGATCCTAATGATGAAAGATTTACGCAAAGATTTGAATTGTTCATTAACGGAAGTGAATATGCTAATGCGTATACCGAATTAAACGATCCTATTGATCAGTTAGAAAGATTTGAGAACCAAATTAAAGAAAAAGATTTAGGTAATGAAGAAGCTAATGAAATGGATTTAGATTTCGTTGAAGCTTTAGAATACGGAATGCCTCCAACAGGAGGAATTGGTATTGGTATTGATAGGTTAGTTATGTTATTGACTGATTCAAAATCAATTCGAGATGTCTTGTTATTCCCACAAATGAAAAACAGATAAAAAAAAGGCCAACCTCTAATAAAGAGATTGGCCATTTTTTTTAGACCACCACGTTATTGTTGAAATTTAGTAATAAATCATCTAACAGTGTTTGCCAAGCAATTATTGGCGTATCGTTTGTAAAATTAAATATTTCCATATTAGCAACTACTTGAGTTTGTAAAACGAAAGTATCCAAATCTGCCAATAAATCATTAATTTCTTGAGTAGTAGGTAAGGTAGTTTGATATCCAAGAATGAAATTAATGTTATTCATAGTAAGATAACTTGTTTCTACTAAATATGCTTCATCAAAACCTTCTTCATTTAAAATTATATTGATTAACTGAGCTTGAATTATCGCTTCTTGCATAACTCCAACCGGTTCATAACTTACATATTGGAATTTATAAAGAATATTCATAAATACGCCAACATCATAGACATCTATTCCTGTTAA
>DDWA01000013.1:13906-35859 GCA_002345425.1 Caryophanales bacterium UBA2298
ATAGCTAATATAGCTATAGGGTCAGTAACTCCTCTTTCGGCTAATAAAGAATCTAAGAAGCCATTTAGCATTTGGGTAATCTTTAACATATCAGCATCATCAATAGTGCTAAATGTTAATCCGATAGAAGCTCCTAGATTGTTTAATTGCAAAGCAATATCTTCAGGTGACGGATTGTAGTATTTAAATTCTCCAAACAATATAATCAATGATTGTATTTCTTCAAGATTTCCGGAAGCCATTAAAGCTTCTAGTTCATCAAGGAGAATAACTAATACTTCTTTTGTAAGCGTAACATTTGCTTCAAGACTAAGGTAATCGTACAAAGCATTACCAAGAGTTAAATCAGCACCTATTACAGCGAAAGGTAAATCTTCGTATTCAAATTCCATAAACATCAACATCAAGAAATCTGCTATTTCAGGATTTGTTAAACCGATATTGTGCATTGCATCAAATATTTGTGTAATTTGACTGACGTCTTTGACATATTCAAGGTTTTTCAAAACTGACATAATAGCCATGAATTGATAATATGCTTCTTCTTCAGTCATTCCTAAGCCACTTACAATACTTGCAATACATGCATCAACTTCTAATTCCGGAACTCCAAAATGATAAATTAACAAATCAGCAAAAGCTGTGTGTGAATAATCATATGTATAACCATCTAAAATTCCTTCAGGATAACCAAGTGTATTAAATAAATACATTACCCTGTCTTGAACTTCAAGAATAGCCGCGATATTGGCTGAAGTCATATTATTTAAATCAATAATAGCCACTGTGCCAATCAAACCAAATGTATCTGTCATAAAGACATCGAAGGCAGCTTGAACTGCAGCTAATTCAATTGATTTATCTTGGAATTCATAAGTCAAATCGAAATAAACTTCTAGGACGTTGTTCAGGATGCCGTTATAATCAAATTCAGGCACATTGACAACTGTATCAATAATTTGAGATATGAGAATAACTCTTTCCATATCACTAATAGTTGAATAAGCTGCATGAATATTATTAACTAACAAATCAACATCATTTTGATCTAAATTATCAATCAAATCGATAATTTCTGTTAATGTAAAATCGGCAAAACCACGATACTTTAATAGAGCGTCAGACATCGCAGTAATGAATTCAGCTCTTTCTGGATCTACCATCATATTTTGCTCTGCCATAAAACCAGCAAGTAGTTCTGCAAAATCACCAATAATAATTTCATCCGCAGCATCAATGGTCGTTCCTCGTAATTTCATAATCGCAGAGAAATCTTGAAGAAGTGCTAGAATATCTGTAGAAGTAAAATCCGGATAGTTTCCGTGTCTACTTACTGCAAAAATAATTAATTCATCTATTTCAGCAAAAGCATCATCTGGAGTGTTAGCAACCATATATCTAGCTTCATCAACCATAATGTTAGCCATGTCAATCACTAAAGCTCTATTGTTGGCTATTGCGTCTATCAATAAGTATAAATCATCATATTTACTTGCAAGATTATCATATGCTTGAAGATAGTAGTAATAATTGTTAGAAACATAATCATAATTATACCATTCATCCAAATACATACTTAAATGATTACTGATTACGTTTTGAACATTATACAGTACTGTTGGATCAGTAACAGTTGCATAAAATGCATCATATGCAGGAGTATAAACTGTTTCGTTATGAACAAAATAAACTTCGTAAGCATTCAAGAAATAATCAATTTGATCTATTATCGCTTGATCATATGAATAAACTGCATAAAGGTTATTTAAATCCAGTAATGCTAGGTCATAAGCTGTTTGATCAAATGGATCAGCGTTTTCAGCTTGATATAGATTATAGTAAGCTGTTTCGAAAAGTGCGATATCTTCATAAACTATCCACCACTCGAGGTTATATCTTTGATTTTGATATTCCATATTGAAAGTATTTTCAAAAATAAGAGCATTCCAATAATCATAGACTACATCTTGATATGCTATATCTAAAGTCAGACGGTAATTATCAAACGAAATAGCTATTCCTTCTAATTCTACTTGAGAGTTAAGCATTTCTTGATAATAATAATCAATTTCAGATTGGAACATATCTAGTTGATAGTGATAATACCAGTCGTTATCAATTGTTTGTTGTAATTGAAGTTCTAAGAAATATATTCCGACTGATACCACTTGATTTTGAGTTAAACCGAAACTTTCAATATCTCCTAACCAAGTTTTAGCATCAAGGAAACTTCTTAAAGTTGGTAAATTATCTAAATAGAAGAATAACGCTCTTAATTTATAATAAGCTATTTCTTCATCGGTTTCACCGATTAGCAATAATAAGTCAGCTTTAGCTTGAGTAGCATCGCTAAATCCCATTTTATATAACAACTCATCAAAGTCATTTGCGGTGTATGTGTAAGTATAAGATGTCATCAAGTTTGTGAATCCTTGATCATAATTCATAATCAGATTCATTCCCCAAGCCATAAATTCATCGATAATCTCTAGGTTAGCTTGAGTAAGAGCATTATTATCGAAAGTAGCAATCGTTTCAGCTAAAAGCAGTATTTGATCAACGTTAGATCCAACTTGAGTTTTTGTAGCTTCGACAACTAATGGATCAACCGCAAAGCCTTGATTAACCAAATAGTAAATATCGATAGTATCAAGAATTAGTCTCTTAACATCGAAACTGTCATCGCCAAACAATACTTCAAGACTAACAGCTAAATTATAAACTATTTGATCGTCATTTTCTGTTTGCATCATCGCAAGACCAATTATTTTTAAAAGTTGATTAGCTTTTGTATCATCAAAAGTAAGCATGAAGTCAATTAAATCTTCTCCTGTCAATCGAAGGGCTGTCATATATTGATCGACGATATCATTGAAAGCAGAAATAAATTCAATTTCCTGTTCAGGGGTTAAATCATCAGGCATAATCATAATAGGAAGTATATCTTTAATTAAAGTTGTCATTAAAAAATAATCTTCTTCTGATAATGTGTTTTCAAACGCATAAAGAATTGCGCCTAATTTATTAACTGCATAAGTAAGATTTCCTGGAACAAATAATGTTTCAACCAAGAATTGTTGATCTCCACTCATAAGAGCGGATATTATTTCTATCATTTCTTGATCGATTTCTCCAGTAGTAGCAAATATCGCATCGTAAAGAACAACAATCATCGCTCTTACTTTTTCTGCGTTCGCTTCAACTGTCAAATAATCGTATAATTCAGTTGTTTGATCTAATCTTTCAGTGGTTCTATTTAGATCATCTTCTAAAACATAGAGCCAGTAATATTGATTTTCAATCTGGTTTAAAAGAGATTGATAACTTTCGTAATAGAGATCATTGACTGAATCATAATATCCTTCAAAAATATAGTCCTTTAACACCTCGATAATTGCATTATTATTTGAATCTAGATTATATAAATCGTTATAGGTGTTTAAATGATATAATTGGATTTCTTCGACAAGAAAATCTTCATAAAAATCCATTAACTGGGTAAGAATTCCTTGTTCTTCAGTTCCGTATTCAGCTAATAATAGATTATATTGATCTAGGTATCCTTGTGCTGCAGTTGGATTTAAATATAAGTCTCTATTATAAACATAATTTGATTTAGCTTCATAAAGTGGGCTTAAATCTCCAAAATAATATTCTCCCGAATAGAAAATATCACTATTTTGATAGTCCATATAAGCTCTTTCAGCATCTAAATAATCAATGGCATTTTGAATGTAATCTTGACATAAAGTGACATAATCGGTAGTGTCACAATAACTATAAGCAGTCGTTATAATTCCACTTGCATCAAGTTCTAGTTGAGTTATATAAGCGTTTGTGTTGATGATTTCAGTTTCAAAATAACTAATGTCCTCAGTCATATAGACGATGTCATTTTCCAAACCTTGATACATTAAACTATAGCCAATTCTCGAAACCATATCAGCGTCAAGTCCAAGTAATAAAATTTTATCAAGTAAGTATTGTACATCTGCAGCTGAGTTCATTCTTTGTACGTCAACTGCCAAAGACATAACACCAGTTAACATATAGAAAAGTTCTTCTTCTGTAGCAACCTCAGTCATATTCATCATCATCGTCAGGTCAGCTTCAATATCAAGAGGATCTTCACTTCCTGTTAACTGTGATACCATAACCAGCATAGCTGGATGAGAGTAAGCTATTTGAGAGTTATATCTAACTTCAAATTGCGCTTGGAATGTTGTTTTGGCAGTAATGTTTGTAAGTGGTTTATCCCATCCTATAAATATATAAACAAAATCATAAGTAGCTGATTTAGTAGGTGATATTAAAGGTGAAGCATTACCACCTAAAGGTACATTTTGAGTTTCAATTACGCTACCATCCCAATTAAGGAAAGTAACGGTAAATTCCTGTATAGTCGTAGTTGTATTTTCTGTAGTAGATTGAGTAGTAGTCTGTTCTGTGGTTGTCGGAAAAACACTAGTTGGCGCTTCAGTAATTGTAGAAGTTCCAGCTGTTGTACTTGTAGGAATAGTAAAATCAGTATTTCCACCGCAACCTATCAGTAATAAACTGATGAAAACAAGTAAAAACAAAAAAGTTATTCTTTTTTTCATTTCACAAGACTCCTTTCTTGAAATGATTAAGATACAACAAAAATCTCTTTTAATCTGCCCTAAAAATACCACAAGTTAATAATATTTACTATATTATTATTAATTTTTTTCAATTTTTTACACATAATGTATCATTTAGATATTATATTATATGCTATTTATATTATTTCATTTAGAGTAAAACTAAGATAAAAATTAATAAAAAATGGCAAAAAAGTCTATTTATAATTTTTTTTAAATAAAAATAGCGCTATATTCAGCGCTATTGTCTATTTAAATAAATCATCATCATTATCTTTTGAGCTTTCGACTTCTTCAATATCTTCAACATTGTCAACTTCAGTACTAATTAATTTTTGATCTTCAACAATTTCAACGTCTTCAACTTCTTTTTCTTCAACGAAAACATAGTCTTCGATAGAAACATTATTTTTAAACATTTTTTTAGCTTGTAAAGCTGTGTGGTGTTCTTTACCATTAGCTATAACTTTTGCCAAACACTTATCCATTTCTACTTCGTCTTTCATGACTCGGTAATAATGTGCCATACGATAATTGTATGTAAGCCTTGTAGAAATATAGCCATCATTACGAGAAAATTGATTTTCAATAACTTCTCGATAATGTTCTGGATTTTCTTCTAAGTTTTGAATAGCTTCCAGTACTTGAATATAGGAACCAACAAAGCCTAAGAATTTTTTATGAACGCTATTTTGAATGTTTTTAATTCTTTCTATATTCAAATTAAAAGTTTCTAAATCGTCTGCTTCATATGCAGCATAAGCTGTAAATGCAAAAATTAAAACATGATAGACGTTATTAAGTCTCTTTAATTCAATTTGATTAAATACTTTAACGGCTTCGTCATATTCACCAGTGTAATAAGTTGCCATACCCAAATAAACCATGTAGAGCGCCCTTGTATTACTTGTTGGAGCATTTTTCACTCTATCTAGGCATAATTCTTTAGCTGTTTTAACATCTAAATCATAGTCCACAAGCATATTGAATTTATTGGCGAAAGATTGTAGAGGTCCAGAAACTTTATAACGTAAAAATAAATAACCAGCCGCAATTATGACAAATATCCAAGTCCAATCCAAATATTCCCAAACAACGTTTGTGATTATTAATCCTACTCCTATTAAAACTATGCTAACCATCGTGATTAAATATTGTTTTTTATTCATTTTATAATTCCTCTCCTATAATATAATCCATATCTTCATCAAAACTAAGACCTAAAGCGTCTGCTATTTCAACAAATATATCGATAATTCCTGTAAAATGATAATCATCTGCTTTAATAATTTTATGAATCTTACTGTCAACATATAGATTTAAGTTATCAGGAATATCTTTTTTATTTTCAATAATATCATCAAGATATTCACTGAGTTTATTCAATTCATCCTCATCGTAATCAATCGATTTTTCCACCAACTCATATTTTAAATCTTCCACAAACAATGAGTAACTGATAACTTGGTCATAATCAAGGAAAAGATGAAAATCTTTACCAAATGTTTTGTTGTAGTAAATATTGCAAGTGAAAAATTGCATGTGTAAATATTCTAGACCTACTTGAAAGATTTTTTCTATATCTTCAGTTTTGTCTTCAGTTTTATTTTTATACTCTTCATATAAATAATAAAGCACATCATAAACTGGTTGAAACCTATGATATAGTGCTGATTCATGACCTTTGAGATGTTCATAGAAATCTTTGTTGTCAGATAACCATCCGTGATATTCTTTTAATAATTTCTCCATAATCCACCCTCTTTAAATATTATACAATAAATCAAAATAAAAACCACAGTAAAAATGTGGTTTTTTTGTGTTTAAGCTTTGTTCGCGGACCCAAAAAGCTCCATTTTTTCTTTAACAACTTTTTTTATTGCATCTGTTCCTGGCGCTAATAATTTTCGAGGATCGAAGCCCTTACCAATTAAATCTTTACCAGCTTCAATATATTTTCTAGTCGCATCGGCGAAAACTAATTGACACTCAGTGTTAACGTTAATTTTGGATACGCCCATGGAAATAGCTTTTTTAATCATATCTTCAGGAATTCCAGTTCCACCATGTAATACTAAAGGTGTATTACCTGTAACATTATTTACTTCATTTAATACTTCGAAGTTTAATCCTTGCCAGTTTTCCGGATACTTTCCATGAATATTACCTATGCCAGCTGCTAAGAAATCAACGCCTAAATCGGCTATCATTTTACATTCAGCCGGATCAGCAACTTCACCACCGCCAACAACACCGTCTTCTTCTCCACCAATAGCTCCTACTTCCGCTTCAAGAGAAATTCCTAACTTTTTTGTTCTTTCCACCATATCTTTTGTTAATTTGATATTTTCGGTGATTTCATAATGAGAACCGTCAAACATTACTGATGAAAAGCCAGCAGCAATTGCGCTTTTTGCCCCTTCATATGAACCGTGATCTAAATGAAGTGCTACTGGAACGGTAATATTTAAAGATTCAACCATTGCTTTTACCATATCGGCAACAACTTTATAACCTGCCATGTATTTAGCTGCTCCTTCAGAAACACCTAAAATTACAGGCGATCTCATTTCCTCAGCTGTCAATAAAACTGCCTTTGTCCATTCTAGATTATTAATATTAAAATGTCCTACAGCATAACCTTCTTTGTATGCTTTATCCAACATTTCTTTTGCTGAAACTAAACCCATTTATATTTCCTCCTAATTCGAATTTTAACATTATAATTATACCTTTATATCTTTACTTTGTAAAGAAATAACCTCTAATAACCAATAGCGTAAGCAATCACCAACAGGACAATTGTTAATAAAAATGTTATTGCTTGTAATTTAATTGTCCACTTAAACCATTTTTGATATTGAACAGCCGCAATACTTAAAGCTATCAACAAAACTCCGTTAGTTGGGAAGATTACATTGGTGTATCCGTCACCAAAAATAAATGCAAGAATTGCAATATTGCTTGAAACTCCAATCAAAGAAACCAAAGGCACTAAAATCGGCATAATTAAAACTGCTTTTGCAGAAGCTGAACCGATGAAAAATTGGATTATGAGAATAATTAAATAAATTCCTAATACACCAATTATTGCTGGTTTATCTCCAAGTAAACTTTCAAAATAGTAAAGAATTGTATCCATAATTTGCCCGCTTGTCATAATGTATTTTACACTACCAGCTAAAATAATTAAGATAGCTGCAGGCATTACTGCCAACATACCCTTGAAAAATATTTTACCCGTCTTTATCAAATTGCCATTAATTATAAAACCGGCCGCAATCCCACCGATTAAAAATGTTGCACTCATTAAAACAATTGTTGGTACCTCTAATTCAAAAATTAATTGTAAAAGTGATGCCGCAATAATGAAAAATAACAAAAGAATAAAAATTGATATGTAAGTTTTAAAGATCTTATTTTCATTTTCAACTACTTCTGCAAAATCAGTATTCAAATCTTGTTTCTTTTTCAAATCATCATCATAAGTTAAAGAATTTTTCGGATCATTCTCAAGTTTTTTAGCATATCTAACCAAGAACGTTGATACTATAAAATACATGATTACAAAGACACCCATTCTAAATAGCACTCCACTAAGAATATTAATTCCTGCAATCTCAGAAGCTATTCCCACAGAAAAGGGATTTGTAATAGCACTCGCAAACCCAAAACCAGCCGCTAAAACAGTTAAGCCCATTGCCATCAAAGTATCATAGCCCATTGATAAAGATAATATAATCATAATTGGCAAAAGTGCTACGGATTCTTCAAAAATACCAAAAAATGCACCAAAAACCATAAAAAACAATGTAATTAACCTAATTAGAAGATGTTTATTGTGAATATAGCGATCAACCAACCTTTTGATAATAACTACAATTCCTTTTGTTTTATCCATTACGGTAAAAAAGCCGCCTAAGATAAATAAAAATAAAGAAATCATTATTACATTTATTCCATCACTACTAAATAACAACCCAATTGGCGAATAGAAAAACTGCCATATCTTTAAATTGTCTTCAGGAATAAGTTGATAAGTTCCAGCTATAATCTCACCGTCAATACCTCTTTCATATGTTCCTTGAGGGATTAGATAAGTCAATATAAAAGCTATCACCATAAGACTTGAAAGTATAATCAATACATTAAAAAAACTTTTTTTGTTAATATTTATCAGCGCTTTATCTTTTTCCACTAATACCCTCCTTAAATTTCATAAATATCATATCATTAATTACATAAAATAACATTATAACAAATTAAAAAATTTTTGATTATCTATATTTTATATTGAAGATATAATTGAATTTTAAATTGATAAATGATATTATGATTTTAACTATTTGCAAAGGAGAATAACTATAAAAAGTCAAGGGAATAATTGAAAGCATGGCAAAAAACCTTCGAGAGAAGGAAAATTTATGAATATAAGTAAGTTCTCGTCAGATGAACTTATGAAAGATAGAAATCTTGTAACAATGTTATTATTATTTTTATTTACTTTTGGAATTTATCCACTTTACTGGACAATTAAATTCCAAATGGAGTTAAAACAAGAAACTGGAGAAGGCTTTGGTGGTTTAGGTCACTTTTTAATGTTAGTTTTTGCCTTCGGTATTTATTGGTATTATTGGCAATACGCTGCGGGTAAACGTTTAGCATTACTGGGTGCTAAAGATAATTCTTTATTATATCTTATTTTAGCTTTTGTTTTTATTCCTGCTAACCCTTTTTTAATGCAAGATCAAGCGAATCACTTAATATAATAATTTAACTTTGTCACAAAAAACCGATCCTTTATTTGGGATCGGTTTTATTTTTTAAAAATAAATTAACTACCAGATACAGTCATTGATTTAACTTTGATTGAAGGTGAAGTTACACCATAATAACTCATTTTTAAATCATTAGCAACCATTGTAATATCCTTAAGCATTTCCAAAAAATTACCAGCTACTGTAATCAAAGCTACTGGCTTTACTTTCTTGCCATCTTCAATATAATACCCTGAAGATTGTAAAGAGAAATCACCGCTAACAGCATTAACTCCTGCGTGAGCTCCTTGTACATTAGTGATATAAATACCTTTTTGGCAACTAGCTAGTATCTCATCTAGAGTACTGTTTCCAGCTTCTAATTTTAAATTAACCGCACCAACATTACCACCAAAGCCATTACCTGTCGATTTAACTCCGTCTTTTTTAGCTGTAACTAGATTATGAAGAAAAGTTTTAAGAACTCCCTTACCTACTAATTCTTTATAGGCAGTAGCTACGCCTTCGTCATCGAAAGATCTTGATCTTGAACTTTTTTTCATAAAAGGATCATCAACAATTGATACTAATTCAGAACCAACTACTTCTCCTAATTTACCTTTTAAGAGTGATAAACCTTTTTGGACCGCATCAGCTGAAAATATACCTTGAAAAGCAGATAATAATGTCGCAATTGCTCCATTAGAAAATACTATTTCATAGTTATCTGATGGAACTGGTTTAGCACCTAATGAAGCTAATGCATCATCAATTATTTCTTTACCAATGGTTTCAATATCAAAGTCATTGAAATCATTGGAAATTACTACATCAAACCCTACTCTTTGATCAACACCGTCTTTAACAATGACATTACCGCCAATGTATGCTGAATTAGCTTTATTACTTAAATTTATACCTTTTGAATTTTTTAATATTACAGCATTGGTATTCTCTGAATACATTGTTTCAACAACAGAAACTCTTTTGTCATATTCATGTAAATATTTATCTAAAGCTAATAGATGATTTATTTTCTTTTGAACATCTAAATTAAATAATTCTTCATTGTAGATATCTTGTAAATCTTCGTAATGTTCATCACCTTCATAGATGATTGCATCATCAAGAGAATCAATTTCTTTGGCGCTAGCGATGATAGTGTCTAAAATTTCATCAATGACACTATCGTCTAATACTTCTGTACGGAAATGACCCATTTTATTGTTATAGATACCTTTTATAGTCAAAGCGTTAGTATCAGCGATTTCATATTTATCAACTTCACCGTTAAATATATCTATACTTAATGAGTTTCTGTCGCTTGCGAATATTTCTAAATCTTGTATTCCTTTTTCTTTTGCTCGTTTAAATAATTTATCTAAGTTCATGATTTACGCTCCTTTCTTTCTTCCACCAACAGTGATTTCTTTAACTCTTAACGTTGGTTGACCGACATCGGCAGGAATTGATCCAGAAGCTGAGCCGCACATACCTCTTTGGCGATCTAGGTTATTAGCTATCATATCAATTTTGTGAAGAATCTCTGCGCCGTTACCTACTAATGCGGCACCTTTTACAGGTTCAGCAATCTTACCATCCCTAATCATGTATCCTTCCATAACCGAAAAGTTAAAATCGCCATTTCCAGGATTAACAGATCCGCCACCTAGTTTTTTTGCAAATAAACCATATTTTGTGTTAGCTATAATTTCTTCGATAGTTGAAGTCCCGTTATCAATAAATGTATTGCTCATTCTTGAGGTAGGAGAAAACTTATAGTTTTGTCTTCTTGAAGAACCGGTTGGTTCCATTTTCATTCTACGAGCGTTAATCTTATCAATCATATATGATTTTAAAATACCGTTTTCAATCAATACACGACGTTGCTGAGGATATCCTTCATCATCAAAATTAGCTGATCCCCATGCATTTTCAATCGTACCGTCATCAATAGCATTTACGATATCAGAAGCTACTTTTGTTCCTAATTTATCACAAAATACTGAAGCATTTTTCGCTACAGAAGTTGCTTCTAATGAATGCCCGCAAGCTTCATGGAATATTACTCCACCAAAAGCATTATGAATAACTACTGGCATAACTCCGCTTGGACAATCATCAGCATAAAGCATTGTTTTAGCTACTTTTGAAGCTTCTTTAGCGTGTGCAGGAATGTCCATTTCTTCAAACAAGAATTCATAACCTTTACCAGAACCATCTCCCGCTGAGCCTGTCTGCATCATACCTTTATCAGCTGCAACTGATGAAACCATCAGTCTAACTTTCACTCTTGTTTCAGTGACGAATCTACCTTCAGAGTTAGCGATTAAAACTTCTTTTTCATCATCAACAAGATAACAAATTACCTGTTTGATGACTTCATCAAACTCGCTAGCATGTTTATAAGCAGTTTTTAATAATTTAACTTTGTCTTGCAAAGCTACCTCGCTAGGTTTAATCTTTACATGATGTTTTTTACCAACTTCAAGTTCCATTAAAGGTGTTCTTTTTGTCAATGATTCATCATTGAATGATTTTGATAAATCTTTAGCTAATTTGATTAAATCTTCTGGATTTTTACTATTGGTATATCCATAAACGGATTGGAATTTTTTAGCAATTCTAACACCAACACCGAAAGACTTAGTATTATTAGACTTTTCTAATCTTCCTGATACTGATTGTAAAACTGATGATTGATGATCTTCAATATATACTTCGGAAAAATCAGCACCAGTTTCTAAAGCTGTATCAAGAATTTGTTCAATTAATTTTTGCTCTAATAACATATGTTCCTCCTATAAAATTTTTCTTTTAATTATTCTATCATATAACAATTTTTTAAACAATCTAAAGCAGAATTTTATCCCTATTTAAAGAAAGAGTTTTGTGTATTTGTCTTTTAAATAATCAATATAATACTTAGGATTAAATTTTTCGCCAGTAATCATTAATAATAATTCTTTCGGTGTTTTACTTGAACCATATTTATGTAATTTTTCCTTTAACCATTCGTTAATTTTAATAATATTATTTTCTTTAATAAGCTTTGGTATATCTAACTCTTTTTGCATCGTGTTATAAATTTGTGCAGAATATGCTGTCCCCAAAGCGTAAGTCGGAAAATATCCGATCATCCCTCCGCTCCAATGAACATCTTGAAGTACTCCTTCACTATCGTTAGTTGGTCTTATACCTAAATACTCTTCAATCTTATCATTCCATATTTTTGGTAAATCATCGACAGATACATTATCATTTATCAACATTCTTTCGACATCATACCTTAGCATGATGTGTAAAGGATAAGTTAATTCATCGGCTTCAATTCTTATCAAAGATGCTTCCGCTTGATTTACAGCTTTATACATGTCTTTGGCATTAATGTTTTTTGTTTGTTCTGGAAATATCTTTTTAAATTTAGGTAAATGGGCTAGCCAAAACTCATTTGATCTTCCGACAATGTTTTCATAAAATCTAGATTGCGACTCATGAATTCCCATGGAAGTTCCGCCATTAAGTAATGTGTCGTCAAATTCAGTGGAAATCTGTTGCTCATATAAAGCGTGCCCTAGTTCGTGGACAGCCGCAAAGATGCTAGAAAATACATAATTTTCCAGGTACTTAGTTGTAAATCTAACATCTTCTGGAGAAGTGTTCCAAGTAAACGGGTGAACTGATTTTTTCATTAATCCACTGTTACGATCAAAATGTAAAACATCAGTCAAATAATCACAAAATTGTTCTTGTTTCTTTACATCAAAACTATTATTTATGAATTCTGAATAGTTCTCTTTTTTTGCAGCTAGAACTTCTTTAACAAAAGGCACCAAATCCTTTTTTAAAGCATTGAAGAAAGTATCATATTCTTTCATACTCATGCCTTCTTCATAATCATCCAATAATGTATCATATGGATTTGCTTCTTTATCATAATAAAGCGCGAATTTTTTATTATATTCAACTATCTTTTTTAAATTACCTTTGAATGAATTGTAATCATTGTTCTTTTTTGCATCTTCCCAGATTAATTGAGAATCATTAATTAATTTCTGATATGCTAAATACTCTTCTTGAGGTACATTGATAATCTTATCAATCGCTCTCTTTGCTTTTTTAACTTCTCTTTGTAAAAGGTCATCTAAATCATCGATTTTACCATACAATTCATTGACAATATTAATTAGTTCAGGATTTGTTTGTAATAAAAATAATTCTTTGCTGATAAAATTAAGGACTTCCCCTCTTCTTTTAAATGAATTTCTTGGCGCTTCTGTATTTGAATCCCAACCCGCTAATTGTAAAACATATACATAAGCTTTTATTTTTTTGACATACTCTCTAAATTTCACTTCTAAATTCATGAATTTTCTCCTTAAATTATATTTTTGTTATAATTAATTATATCATTTTCACTGCTATTTTTTAATAGAAAAAAAAGAGAGTTTTTCAACTCTCTTTATTCATCATACATTTTTTCGTAATCATCCATGTATTCATTGTATTCTTCATCGTCGAAATCTTCATCTTCATCAATATCGTATACGAATTCTTCTTCCTCTTCGACATCAATATCTTCGTCTTCTTCTTCAAACTCATCAAATAAGCTTTCTTCATCATCATCTTCTGAGAAGTCTTCGCTGAAATCGTCTTCTAAATCGTCTTCTAAATCGTCGATATCGTCTTCAATATCTTCAACATCGTAATCTTTTTCATAGATGCTTTCGTCGTCTTCTTCTTCATCTTCTTCAACATCTACTTCATCTTCTTCATCTTCGATTTCATCTTCTAGGTCATCTAAATCGTCATAAGCTGAAAGTTCTTCTTCGTAATCTGGATACTCATCATAATAAGCTCCGTCTTTATCCCATAAATCAATGGCTTGACGACCTTTGATATCCCATTCATCATCACCGACATAGATAAACTTAGCTGAAAGAATAAAATCTGCATACACTTGAGAAATCATTTCCATTTTTTCATTTTCGGAAATCTCTTTTTCCTCAACAATGCGATCATAAATTTCCATAAAGGTCATGGCTTTATTATTTTCCTTCAGTATTAAGTTAGCTAGTTCCATGATTGACATGCTTTTTCTATCTGTCATTTATAACCATCCAATCTAAAATTTTAAATCTATATTTATGCTTTACATATTATATAGCAAAGTAAAAAATAATACAAGTAAGAATTTCTAAAACTTTTTTACAGGTGTTCTAAATCATCTGCGTGATAAGAAAAATTCTTATTTATCACATTTATAGCCATATTATTGCAGTGATCACCAATTCTTTCTAAATTGGAAAGAATATCAACATAGAAACCTGCGTCATTTTCTGTACAGTTTTTATCATTAATTCGGTTTATATGATTCTTTCGGTAATCTTTAACTAGTTTATCTAGTTCTTCTTCAACTTTTGTCACTTCAATAGCGAGAACACGATCCTCATTGAAATATGCGTTAATTGATTTCTCAAGTTGAGAACGAATAATTTCAAACAAATGTAGTAATTCTTCTTTTGTTTTCTCGTGCATAATAATCTTTTTTTCTTTTCGTTCTTGGAAGAACTCAAACAAATTATCAAAATGGTCGCCAATACGTTCAAGATCAGTGATAGTATCGATGTTTTTTGCGACTCTTTGAATTTGTCTATCTTCTAAATCATTAGCACCAATGTCGACAAGATAATTATGAATCTTGTCATCCATAGAGTCAAGCATTTCTTCACATTGTAGTCCTAATTCAACTGCTTTATCATCATTTTCAAAAGCATAGTTATAAGTAAACTCTAACATTCCTCTAGCAACGTTGCCCATATTCATCATTGCTTTTTTAACATTTTCTAAAGCTAAATCTGGGGATGATTTCAGCAATAACTTATCCAAAACAATATCGTCGAGTTCAATTTCATCATGTGATGGAATAATTTTAGTAACGACCCAAACAATTTGTTTAACAAACCAGAATAGTATAAATACAGTGGCAATATTAAAACTAACGTGGGCTAGTGATATTGTGAATTTATCTATTGTATGGTCTATTCCTACTAAATTAGATAAGAAAATGATAAATTTTTCATAAGGCTTAAGAAGAATCAAGAATAAAATAGTACCGAAAGAGTTAAATAAAACGTGAACTAAAGCAGTTCTTTTTGCGCTAGATGTTCCTCCGACCGATGCCATTATAGAAGTAGCGGTCGTTCCGATATTATCACCCAACACAATAGCAATAGCACCGATTAAAGGAACCCCGCCAGTTGAATAAAGTTGTTGTAAAATACCAATTGTTGCACTTGATGATTGAATTATAGCGGTTGTTACAACCCCTACAAGAACTCCAAGAATTGGTTTATCACCAACGCTTTGAAGCATATCAGCAAAAGCCGGTAATTGTACAAGTTGTTTTAGTGCATCTCCCATAGTTTCTAAACCGAAGAATAACATACCAAAACCAAAAATTACTCTTCCTAAATGTTGAATCTTTTTTCTCTTAATGAAGAATATTAAAAAAGCTCCAACAAACATTATCGGCATCGCAAGACCGCCTATATCTAAACTAATTAATACGGAGGTAAATGTTGTACCGATGTTAGCGCCAAAAATAACACCAACAGCTTGAGGTAAAGTCATCAACCCAGCTCTGACTAAACCGACTACCAAAGCACTCGTTGCACTTGAGGATTGAATTATTGCCGTTAGTAAAACACCCACTAAAATACCTTTTAATGGCGTATTCGTCGTTTTTTCAAGAAAGAGCTTTAATTTCGCACCGGCCAATTTTTTTAAGGCTTCGCTCATAAGATTTATTCCGTAAAGGAATATACCCAACCCCCCAATGATTTCAAAAACAGTAATCTTCCAATCAATTGTTGCTAATAATATAATCGGCATATTTGACTCCTATATACAATAGATTTAAACCGAACTTATTATATCAAATCAGTTAGAAATTACAAGCAAAAATTTAACATTATTTTAAGCTATCTTTATACGTTTTCACTAATTCATCTGCATCTTTTAGTAAATCGTCTGTTTTATCCCAAGTTCCGAGATTTGCACCACAAGCTAAAGCGTGCCCTCCACCATCATATTTATTCGCTAACTCATTGATTGCTGGGCCTTTTGATCTTAACCTTGCTCGAACAATATTATTTTCATATTCAGCAAATAGAATCCAAACAGGACAATCTTCTAATGTTGAAAGTTCGTTAACCAAAGATGTTGCTTCTTCTAAAGAAACATCAAATTTTTCGATTATGCCTGGAGACATTTTAATATAAGCTACACCATTATCAGTTTTTTGGAAATTTAGAAGAACATATCCCTGCAATTTCATTAAGTTTTCAGATTTAACTGAAAGTCTAGATAAAATGTCAACAAAATCTAAACCATAGTTTAATAGGTGTGCTACAGCTATAAATGTATCACCGGTGACAGATCTAAATCTAAATCTTCCGGTGTCAGTAACGATTCCTGTGTATAATGCTGTTGCTGCTTCCATATTCATTTTAAGTTCTTCTTGGAACTGCAAGTAAAACTCTAAGATGATTTGTGCTGTTGCTGGTCTTGTTGTATCAACATAGATTATATTTCCATAATCTGCTACAGGGATATGATGATCTATTTTAATTACAAATTGGGCTAATTTAAATCTTTGATCAGATACTCTTGTTTCTGAAGCGGTATCAACAACTATTGATAAAGCATTTTTAAATAATGCGTCGTCTATATCATCGGGTGTTCCGACAAAACCTACATAATCTGCTTTTTCTCCCACTACATATACTTCTTTTTCAGGAAAACTTTCCTTAATTATGTTTTTTAATCCGAAGCCAGCCCCATAGCAATCGCCATCTGGTCTAATGTGCATGTGGATAATGATGCGATTAAATTCCTTGATTTTTTCTAATATTTGTTGTTGAATCATTTTCGTTTCTCCTTTATAAGTTTGTTTAAATCTTTGATAATATTGTCTGTTTCTTCCCAAGTATCTACGCTACAGCCACAAGCATTAATATGGCCACCCCCACCATATTTTTGTGCAACTTTCAAAACTGGATAAATCCTTGATCTAAGTTCACAAATAATTTGTTTAACTGATTTATCATATGTAAAGTTTGCCCAAATAGGAACTTCTTTAATTCCAGACATTTGGCTAATTAATCCTCTACTTACATAATTTGCGTCTAAATCATATTTTTCGAGAAATTCTTGATTATTTTTTCTGTAAGCTACATTCTTTTTTGTAAGTTCTATTGTGTTGAAAAAGATATTTTTAATTTTCTTATTATCTAGAGACTCAAGATATATCAAGTCATTAATTTCTTGAATATTTATGCCTTTTTCTAATAATTTAGATGCTGTGAATAGAGTTTTTGAAGTAGTTGAGTTAAACATAAATCTGCCTGTGTCACCTATTATACCCATATATAGAGCTCTAGCACTTTCTTTAGTAATATCTACTCCTAGCTTCATAAGAAAGTTGGCAATAAGTTCAGAGGTTGAAGAACTTTCTATATCACGGATATAATAATCATATTCTACATCAGCGAAATTACGGTGATGATCAAAGAAAACCAATTTGTCATGATGAATATAATCTTCTTCATTGAGCATTTGTTTTGAAACTGTGTCCAATACAATGACCAAAGATTTCTTTTTAATAGATATATCAACTTCATCTAGCTCTTGAAAATAATTTAGATTGTTTGTATCGCCAATAGCGTAGATATTTTTATCTGGATACCTTTCTTTTAATGCGTAATAAAGTCCGAATTGCGAGCCATAAGCATCTAGATCAGGATTTTTATGTCTAGCAATAACTATCGAGTCGTGAATCTGTATTAAACTATAGATTTCCCTTTCCATAATTCCCTCCTGTTTTTTCGTTTTAACATTATATATTATCACACTTGTTTATTTATATCTATCGATATGGATTATTCAGTTTGTTTAAAGTGATTATTTCTTTTTATCTCGCAATTATTATGATATAATAATCTAGTAAATTAGATTGATGAAAGGTATTAAATATAGATGTATAAACTTAAAAAATTTATGATATTTACTCTCTTAATGATGATATTAGGAGTAACAACGGGTTGTGTTGTCAATTCAACAACCACAACCACACAAACAGCTAGTTATTCTAGCGACAATACTATCTTAACAACTACTGACATAACTACTTTTTTAACTGAAACCACTACTACTAATGGATATATTGGAATTGAAGTTACAGAAGTTACTAAGACAGAGTATGAAAATAAAGAAAACTTTGATCCTAGTTCTATTACCGTTATCATTAAAAGAGCGAGTGGTTCATTTTTCATATTGAACGAAAGCATGTATACTGTCACTGGTTTTGATTCTTCAGTTGCTGGTGAAATTGAATTAACCGTTACATATGGTGAATTCACAGATACTTTTGCAGTAACTATCTTAGAATTTACTGGAATCTATACTGAATACTATAATAGTGTTCAAGGATTAAATGGAAACGAATTATTTTTAGAATTGAGAGTAATAGTCAATGACGGATTTACTGGAGTTTCTTATGGTGATGCAAGGTATATTTTAGATGAAACTGATACAGATCCTAGTAACCAAAATAATGTTATATTAATTTACTCATCTTATTCAGTTAGTGGCGAATGGGACGGAGGAATTACTTGGAACAGAGAACATGTTTGGCCACAATCTTTATTGGGAATATCTGTTGAAAATCCGGATATTAGTGTAGGTTCAGATTTACATAACCTAAAGCCAGCTAATCCTAGTTTTAACAGTTCAAGAGGCAATAAGTATTTCGATTATATTACTACATCTGTTGCTTATGAACCGCGAGATGAAGTTAAAGGTGATGTCGCAAGAATATTACTTTATATGTGGACAATGTATGACTATTTAGAGTTAGTAGATTCAACGCCATCAACCTATCAAATGGCTTTATTGACTGTATTATTAGAGTGGCACGAATTAGATCCAGTTGATGATTTTGAAAGAAACCGTAATGAAATTATTTATTCATATCAACATAACCGTAATCCATATATTGATTATCCAGAATTCGTGGATATGATCTGGGGTTAAAAAAATAAGGAAGTCAAATTTTAATGGCTTCCTTATTTATTTGTTAAAATTAATCAATTACTTCTTCAGTGTAAGTTGTCCAAGTAAAATTATTGATACTAAAAGCCCCTCTATCCCCAGGAGAAGTTGACACTAATCTAATGACCACATTTCCGGAAATGTTTATATTGTTTACTGTAAATATTTGCCAAGCATCACTAACTGTGTCTACATTAAAGGTCCCGTATGAAATATCGTTAATAAACAACTCGGCACTTCTAACATTTGTATTGGTAAACGCCCTGACCAAATCAACACTAAAACTTGAGATTCCTCCATAAACAGTAACTTCAATATAACTACCGTCTGCAGCGTTTCCAAAAGTAAAATAAGCTAAATTACCTCTACCAAACAAATTCCAAACAAATCCATTGTCATCTGTATTTGAAAAGGCGGTTGCATAAGCGGTGACAGTGGTGTTAACCCAACTAAAATTTTCTACATATGTTATACCTGTTGGCAAAGCAAGCAAATTAATGTTGATAATTACTTCTTCAGCAGCATCACCATAAACCACTTCAAAGCTAATAGTCCCTGTAATATCTTCTTCTGGTCTTATAATGTCGAATTCGTTATTTGAGTAAGTCAGATAAGTTGATAATTCTGTAGATATACTTATATTTTGATAAGTAGCATATGTTAATGCTGGTAAAACAAAACTATCTTCAATGACATAATTTGGTTGAATTAGAGCTAAATCTTCATCTAGATAAGTTCTAGCAGGAACTGCTAGAATTGTAATTTCAAACACTCTTTGAATTTCTCTTTCACTATATTGAAATGTTCCGGTCACAGTAACAGATTGATCACCTTGTACGTAAGTTGGGCGAGTTTTTAAAGTTACCGGATAGACAAAACTTGAATTTTCAATTACTACCGAACTAGAAATCTCTATGTAAGTAGAATCGGTTGTTGACCAAGATACGGTTATGTCATCAAGTTCAGCTAACAAATAAAAATCATCGCTTACTTCCGAATTTATGACTAAATTATTGACTATAAACTGAAAATAATCTGTTGTCAAACTAGTAGTTTCGCTTGATTCTGTTTGCGTTGTTGTTTGTTCAGTGCTAATTGAGGTGTTTAAAGTAGTTTCGGTTGTTGAACTTGTTTTTACTGTACATCCCACAATAAATAAAAATACAAACAAAAATGATAAAAATATGATGCTTTTCTTCATAAATTTGCTCCTAACTTATAATATACTAATTAATTATACCATAACTTAAGCAATAAAAAATGTATTCTTGGTATTAATTCTGAAGCATTTATATTAGATTATGATATAATATAATGACTTAAAAAGATTAGGAATCAGGAGAACAAATATGAGATTAAATAAAAAAATACTAAGTTTTATATTATTTGCATTGTTGCTAATTGGTTTGGCAGCTTGTCAAACTAATACTCAACCTACAACAATCACAAATTCATCAGTAACAACAAATCAAATTTCTACATTGCAAACTACTGAATCAACAGATTTTACAAATACCACTGAATCAGTTATTGTTTATACCGGTTTAGAACTCCTCAGTAATACCAAAAAGTTTTACCGTTTAAATGAAGAATTTGATTTATCTACTTTAGAAATTGTTGTTCACTTAAGTGATGAAACTACAATGGCTGTAAATAATGAAGGAGTAAGCATTAGAAATTTCAATTCTAGTAGTTCTGGCAAAAGAACGCTATTTATTATTTTTGATAAGTTCCTTATTGAAACGGATATCTATATTTTAGAAGATTATGCTTTTGAAATTTCTATGGAATACTATCAAGAAGCAATCAATTTAAGAGGAGATACTTTGAAAGTAACTCTAAACAATATCCTTAATGATGGTTTTATTAATTTGTTATATGGAGATGCTAGATATATTTTACCTGAATCCGATAGAGACCCTAATAATTTCGATAATATTATGTTAGTATATTTAGGGATTTCTGTAATCAGTACTTGGGATAGTGGTTTAACTTGGAACAGAGAACATGTTTGGCCACAATCAAGATTAGGTGTATACGTTGGGTATGGTGATTTGGATTTTCCAAGTAAAGCAACTGATTTACATAATCTAAAACCTGCTGACCCGGATGAAAACGCAGTTAGAAGCAATGATTATTTTGATAATTTTAAGAGCAATGACACTTATGAGCCTCGTGATGAAGTTAAGGGCGATATAGCAAGGATTATCTTTTATATGGCAACAATGTATTTTGATTTAACTTTAAATGATGATGCTACTACAAATTCTTCATATAAAACAATGGGTAATTTATCAGTTCTTCTTGAATGGAATGAAATAGATCCGGTGGATGATTTTGAGAGAAATAGAAATGAAGTAATTTACTCATATCAAAAAAATCGTAATCCTTTTATTGACTATCCTGAATTTGCAAATTTAATTTGGGGAGATTTAACTTAAATAAAATTTTAACAAAATAA
>DDWA01000029.1:0-16280 GCA_002345425.1 Caryophanales bacterium UBA2298
AAAAGCACAAAATATTTGTGCTTTTTTAATTATAAGTTTTAATTGTTTCTGAGAAATTACCAATTACTCGTTTTGCTAGATAAGCAGTTATTAAACCGGTTGGTACGCTTAATGCAATCATGTAAGGCAAGATATAGATCAAAGTTTCTGTGTTAGATACAACAATTGCGGCAGCGATTTGACCAACCATATGCATCAAGGAACCAAAAACGGAAATACTGTAAATTGATAATTTCGTTTTCTTGATTAATATCATTGCTAGGATAGCAAGCATTCCTCCGGAAATACTAATCCAGAATGAATTTGAAAATAATCCGCTGTAGATTAATGCCACAATCAAGATTCTGACAAAAACTACCAAGAAAGCATCTTTTTCTCCTAATGTCATTAGAATTATTAACGTAATAACATTAGCTAATCCTAATTTTACTCCAGGTACTAAAAAGATCATTCCAGAAATTGTTGATTCTAAAATTGATAACACAACACTTATTGAAATCATGATTGATATAAAAACTAATTTTCTTACTTTCAAAACAAACCCTCTACTTTTTCACCGTCAAATACCTAAATAGCATTGTGATAGGCCAGAATAATAAAGCAATTAAAATTACCACGAACCATAATATATTAGCAAAAAATTCAATAAATGTAAAGTTAATAAAAATGGCAATTCCACTGATAATTAAATATCCCCCTAAAGAAAATAAAAACTTGTGTTTTCTTTTTGTGATTCTAGATTGTTTTTTATCTAGTTCTGGGTAAACTTTCAAAACATCATCAACATCACCGAATTCAGTAATTGACTTATCAATGGCTTCGTCCAAAGGAGTTCCAGCTTCTACTAAATCATCAACTTTTTCTTCTAGACTAGTAGTAAGAATTTCGATAAGTTCTTTTTTATCATCGTCGTTAAAGAAGTCTTTTAACAACTTGCTGACATAAGTTTTAATCTTATTCATCTTGGTCTCCTAACATATTAAACATAATAACTCTCAAAGTATTCCACTCTAAAAGCATTTCGCGGAAATAGGCTTTTCCTAAAGGAGTAACCTTGTAATATCGCCTTTTACCGCCAAATGTTTTTTCACCTAAATATGAAGAAATCAACTCTTTTTTTTCTAGTCTTTGTAACACGGCGTAAAGAGTTGCTTCTTTAATTTCAAACAAATTGTTTGTTCTGTCTTTAATCACGTTAACGAGTTCATAACCGTACATATCTTTTTCAATTAACAATTTTAAAATAATAGTTTCGATATGACCACGTATAACATCACTGTTAATCATAAAGTGTGCTCCTATTTTTTCAACATGTATCCTATTGTGATAGCTCCTGGCCCTGAATGAGCAGCAACTGCCGGAGCTAATAGATAATCTTTTATTTCGCCTAGTTCTGGTCTAAGACTGAAAACTTTTTCTCTGACATATTTAACTGTACTTGGATTATTAGCGTGGATAATAAAAGTTTCAGTATTTAATCCTTCAGTTTCTTCCAAATACTTTTCGATAACTCTATCAACTGCTTTATTGAAAGTTCTGATTTTTTCAATACTTACAACAGCACCGTTCTTATCAATTTCTAATAGCGGTTTTATTTTGAGCATGTTAGCCATAAAGCCAGCTGCATTTGATAAACGACCGTTTTTAATTAAAAACTTTAAATCTTTAACTGCGAAATAGATTTTATTGTTATCACGAATATATTCTAAATCTTTAATGATTTCATCAATTGTTTTTCCTTGTTCATATCCTTCATGAGCTTTGAATATCATCGCACATTCGATATAACCAACAGATTTAGAATCAAAGACTCTAACATCAACACCCTCAACCATTTTAGCTGCCATCATAGCGTTCTCGTAAATACCGCTCATTTTTGAAGATATTGTCACAAATAATACTGTGTCACAACCTTGATCTCTCAATTTTTCATAAGCTTCCAGCATTGTTCCGGTTGAAGCCATGGAAGTCCTAGGCAGAATAGTTGGATCTTTTTCAATCATGTCATAAAATTCTGGAGCTGTTAACTCTTCATAATCGATAAATTCTTTATCTCCCATTATGACCATCGATCTGATGATGGTTACGTCAAAATCAAAATCGAGATAATCGATTGATGAGTTGGTGCATACCATTAATCCTAATTTTTTCATTTATAATCCCCCTTTAGGTTACTATTTAATTATAATCTAAATAGGTAATTTGTCAATATAATGGCGGAATTATTACTATCTTCTGCCTTTTTTTGAAATAGATAACATAACTCTCTTACCTTTCAATTTTTTATTCTTACAATTGCTAAGAATAGCTGTAGCATATTTCTTGTCAACAGAGAAGAACGAAAAGGAAGATAAAATAGCGATATCTTGAATATCTCTAGAGTTAATTTTAACACTTGAACCGACAAAATCCAAAATGTCAGAGACTGTTAGACTTAAGTCTTTTCCGAGGTTAATATGGAATCTTACTTGATCTTGTTTATTTCTTGAAGTATCAGCTGTGTTAAAACTCTCATTGATATCATCAATATTATGATGATTGGTTTCTAATGCATTTAATTTTTTAATTAAGGCAGCGATGATTTCATCTTCTTTAAGATTTTCACCCATCAATTGATTTAAAACTGTGTATTCTTTTTCTAAAGATTCGTTGTTGATAATGTATTTAATTTCATCGATGAATTTTTCGCTTTTAACATCTATTACTTTTTCGTATGTTGGAATATTACGCTTCTTAATCTTAGAATTAGATAATCTTTCAATCTCTGCTATTTTCCTTACTTCACCTTTTGAAACTAAAGTAAATGAATAACCGACATTACCGATTCTTCCAGTTCTACCGATACGGTGAATATAGTATTCTGCTTTTTCCGGTACATCATAATTGAAAACGGCTTCTACCCGTTTAATATCTAAACCTCTAGCTGCAACGTCAGTCGCAACTAAAACTTCAATAACACCGTTATGAAACTTGTTTAAGACATCTAAACGAGTCGTTTGCGGTAAATCACCATGTATTTTATCGCAGTTAATCTTACGATCGATTAATTCTTGGGTTAGTTTATCGACTTGTAATTTGGTATTACAAAAAATCAAAGCTAAAGTCGGTCGGTAAATATTTAACAAACGATAAATTGCTTCGGTCTTGTTTTCTTTTTTAACTTTGTAATAGTATTGTGAAATATCTTGGTTAGTCAAATCAGCGCCTACAGAAGTTACGAGTTCTGGATTAACTAAATACTTCTGTGCTAAATCAACAATTCTTTTTGGCATTGTTGCTGAAAACATTAAAGTTTGTCTTTCAGCCGGTGTAAATTCAAAGATTGTTTCAATGTCTTCGATAAAACCCATTTTCAACATCTCATCAGCTTCATCAAGAACTAAATATTTTATCTTGGAAAAATCCATCGTTTTACGTTTTAAATGATCGATTATTCTTCCCGGTGTGCCGATAATAATCTGTGGTTTTTTCCTTAACTCTTGAAATTGTCTTGTAATAATTTCTCCACCATAAACATTGACCATTCTACAGTTGTCAATGTACTTGGAAATATTAGAAAGTTCTGCCTTGATTTGGACAGAAAGTTCTCTGGTTGGAGTTATGATTAATGCTTGAATATCATTGCTGGTAAAGTCAATCATTTCCAATAAAGGAATACCAAATGCAGCGGTTTTCCCTGTTCCTGTATGAGAATTTCCAATTACATCTTTTCCCATTAATAATAAAGGAATTGTCTGTTCTTGGATTGGCGTTAAATTGACAAAACCCATTTCGGTTATTGCTTGTTGTATTTCATTTTTAATTTTCATTTTTTCCTCTTATCCTTGAAAAAAAATCAACTATTTAGTTGATTTTTTAAGTCTCTAAATCTATTATTTTAATTCCATTTTCTTTAAGGTATCTTGCAGTGACACCTTGACCTCTAATCCGCTTGCCGGTAAAACTGCCATCATAGATATTTTTATATCCGCAAGATGGTGAGCCGTCTTTAAGAATAACGCATTGACAATTTGTATTGCGCATAATTTCTAAAGCTTTTTTAGCTCCTGATATAAAATTATCAGTAACATCCAATCCAGATTTGTTAATTACTGATCCATCATTTTGGATTTCGCTTGATAATCTTGGAGTTGTTAATCCGCCTAATTCTTCTGGACAGATTAAGATGACTTCTTTTCCTTGAAGATAATCTATAACTTTGAAGTTAAGATTATTCTTACCGTTGTATTTACAATTAACTCCAATTAAACAAGCACTGACAGCGATTAGTTTATTTTCCATTTTATTCAAAAGAATCGATATCGATTTTTACTCTTTTACCTTGTCTAGACGCAGCAGCATAAGCAATGGTTCTTATCGCATTGGCGATTTTTCCACCTTTACCAATTACTCTACCTAAGTCTCCTTGGTTTACTAGCACTTGGATTGTGATAGAATTTTCATCTTCAGAAAATTTCTTAACCAACAAATCTTCTGGATGAATAACCAATGGCGTCACTAAGTCAAATACTAGTTTTTCAAAATTAACAGCCATTATAATAACCTTCTACTTACTATTCTTTTCAGATAGAAATTCGCTCATTATTCCGGCTTTTTTGAATAAACTTTTTACAGTGTCAGTTGGTTGAGCACCTGCGTGTAACCATTTTTTAGCCAATTCGTTATTGATTTCAAAAGATTCTGGTTGTTTTGTAGGTTCGTAAGTCCCAACAATTTCCAAATATCTTCCATCTCTAGTTTTTCTGGCATCCGCAGCTACGATGCGGTAAAAAGGTCTTTTAGTCGTCCCAAATCTTTGTAATCTTAATTTTACCATAATATATCATCCTCCTTGTTAATTTCCGGGTTAAATTATAACAAAAAAAATATAGCCTGTCAAGTGTTTTTTATTGACAGACTATAATATTTTTAAATTGTGAAATTTATTGCTTCCATTTCTTGTTTTGAAGCTTCAATTTTTTTTACTAAACGATGATTTTTTAGACTATTATATACTTCATCATACTTGTCTTCGTCGATATAACCAGTTAAGTATCTCAAAGCGTCGCTAATGTATGTTACATTTATTCCTAATTCTTTTATTCTGTTTACAATCTTCTTGTGTCGAAAATAAACAATGATTCCTTTTCTCTTAATCATATTAACCTCTAACAATCTTTATTATACTTTTTAATTATAACACATAACATTTAAAAATCAAAAGCTTAAAGTCTATTATTCTTTATTTTTTAAGCTGCTAATGATATAATAATTTTGGTGATATTATGTTATTAAACAAAGATATAATTATGGACGGGCACCCAACTTTAAGACTGAGAGCGAAGTTAGTTGATCTACCATTAATAAAAGAAAATCTAAATACTTTAAGAGAGATGATGGAGTATATTGAAAACTCGCAAGACGAAGAAATGGTCGAAAAATATAGTTTAAGACCATCTGTCGGATTAGCGGCTCCACAAATCAATAAATCATTAAAAATGTTTTGCATGAAAACTTTTGATGAATTTCATGAAGTAATACATCAATATGCGGTAGTTAACCCTAAGATTATCTCTTATTCTGAAACTCTTACATATCTTCCTGGCGGAGAAGGTTGCTTATCAGTAGATGAGGAAACTACAGGACTAGTTAAAAGACATAAAAAGATTAAAGCTAGAGTTAATCTTGTAGATTTAAAAACTGGAGAAACTAAAGAAACTACTTTAAAGTTATCAGGGTATCCAGGAATAGTCTTTCAACATGAATATGATCATTTGCTGGGAATATTATTCATTGACAAAATGTCTGAAAGTCTAGATGGTATTGAACCAGTTCATTTTCAATTTGATGAAGAAGAAAAGTTGTGAAAAATCACAACTTTTTTTATTTATTCAATTCTTCTTGATTATCAAAATAATCAGTATTTAGTTTTACTTCAATCCCTTCAAGCATTTTTTTAACTAAAGCAGTATATCCTTCGGAGGGAATTTCTTGATAAAGATTATTAAAGTAATTGTTATCGTAAGTGAATCTTACCGGTAATCTTTTTATTATGCTATAATTGATATATCAAAATGTCGAACAAAACAATTCAAAAAGAAGGTATTATATATGAAATATAAGAAGTTTATTAATCTAATGACTATAAAAGAAAAAGCATCTTTAATGTCTGGAAAAGACTTCTGGACAACGCAAGAAATTGTTGAACATGACATCCCAAGTATCTTTTTATCAGACGGTCCTCATGGATTAAGAAAACAAGCACTAGCATCAGATCATTTAGGTTTGAATGAAGGAGTTCCCGCTACATGTTTTCCAACTGCAGCTACTGTTGCTAATAGTTGGGACATAAATTTGGGTGAAGAAATAGCTAAAGCTTTGGGTAATGAAGCTGTTGCTTTAAAAGTAAACATGTTGTTGGGTCCCGGAACAAATATAAAAAGGAATCCTCTTTGTGGAAGAAACTTTGAATATTTTAGTGAAGATCCTTTGTTAGCAGGAAAAATGTCAGCTGCTTATATTAGAGGTATTCAAAGTAATGGTATTTCTGCATGTTTAAAACATTTTGCAGCAAACAATCAAGAATATCGCAGGATGGCTATAAATTCAATCATTGATGAGAGAACTTTAAGAGAAATCTATTTAAAACCTTTTGAAATAGGTGTAAGAGAAGGAAACTTAAAAGCTATTATGTCATCATACAATATGCTTAACGGTTCTTATACAAACGAAAATATTCATTTAATGAAAGATATCTTAAGGGATGAATGGAAGTTCGAGGGTGTAGTGGTTACCGATTGGGGTGGAAGTAATGACCGTGTCAAAGGATTGTTGGCAGGTAACTCTTTAGAAATGCCAAGTACCAATGGAAAAACTAATGAAGAAATTATCACCGCAATTGAAACCGGTGAAATTGATGAATCAATATTAGATGAAAATGTTGATAGATTGTTGAATTTAATCTATGACACCAATAAAGTTATTGTTGACAGCAATATCGAAATCGATGTTGAAAAACATCATTTGCTTGCTCAAAAAGCAGCTGAAGAATCAATGGTTTTGTTAAAAAATGAAGGTAATATATTGCCTTTAAACAGTCATGATAAAATAGCAATAATTGGCGATTTTGCACAAAAGCCGAGATATCAAGGCGCAGGTTCTTCAATTGTTAATCCTACCAAATTAGATGATACAATTTCAGTCATTAATGAATTTAATCTAAACTTCATTGGTTTCGAAAAAGGATATAATCGATACGGTAAAAAAAGTAATAAGTTAATTAAGAAAGCAATTAAATTAGCTGAAAAGTCAGATATTATTTTGTTATATATCGGTTTAGATGAATTTAGTGAAGTTGAGGGTATGGATCGTTTAGATATGAAAATCCCTGATAACCAAATTAAGTTAATAGAATCTTTAAAAAAATTAAACAAAAAAATTGTTGTTGTTCTATCTTGTGGCAGTGCCGTTGAGATGAATTTTGCAGATGATGTTGATGCAATTCTTCATACATATTTAAGTGGGCAAGCCGGTGCTAAGGCAACTTTAAATGCCCTTACTGGTAAAATTAATCCAAGTGGTAAACTTTCAGAAAGCTTACCATATAAATATAGCGATACTCCTACTGCTAAAATATTCCCTGGCAAAGAAGCTACAGCTGAGTATAGAGAGGGTATTTTTGTTGGATACAGATATTTTGATACCGCGAATATTGAAGTTAGATATCCATTCGGTTATGGGTTAAGTTACACTGAATTTAATTATTCAGACTTAGTTGTATCTAAAGAAAAAGTAAGTTTTAATATTCAAAATATAGGAAATGTGAGCGGTGAAGAAGTTGCCCAAGTATATATTAGAGCATTAAATTCAAAAGTTCATCGCCCTAATAAAGAATTAAAGGGATTTGCAAAAGTATATCTGGATCCTAATGAAACTAAAAGAGTCGAAATTTTACTGGATAATGATGCTTTTAAATTCTTTAACCCAGATACTTTCAAATGGGAAGTTGAAGAACTTGATTATGAATTATTAGTTGGCGCTTCTTCACAAGATATCAAATTAAGTGAAAGTATTTTTATTGAAGGTATTAAGATTAATCCTTCAATTAGTTTATCAGAAATTCCTTCTTATAAATCAGGAAATATACAAGATGTATCTGTTGAAGAATTTACTAAAATATTAGGCAGAGAAGTTCCTAACCCGAGATATAATTTTTATAAAAAAAATCGTATCATCGTTGATTACAATACAACAGTGGAACAACTAAGATATTCCAAACGTTGGATTGGTAGATTCTTTTCAAGAGCAGTAAGATTTAGTGTAAAATTTTTCAAATTTATTGGCAAAAGAGAAACTGCTAATTTATTGGCAATGGGAGTAGTTCATTTGCCGATGCGAGGTCTATCAAGGATGTCTAATGGAGCAATCAATTGGGGACAATTAGATGGACTTATTATGATGTTCAATGGAAAATTTTTTAAAGGACTTTCTAAGTTTTTTAAAGAAAAGAGAAAATGAGGTAAAGAAAATTTAAGATAGGTAAAATAAAACATGGATTGAAAAAGCTTCAATCCATGTTTTTTATTTCATAAAGTTATAATATTTTCTTTAATTCTTTAGCAAATTTTCTGCCAAATTCAAGGATTTCCTGTTCTTGAGACTCTGATGGTTTAAACTTTATTTTTAAACCAGGTAGTGGTTTCATTTTCAGTTGTTCCAACCTTTGAATGATATTGTCAACCGCTTCACCGCTCCAACCATAGGAACCAAAAGCTGTAGCTATTTTTCCCTTTAAAACTTCATAGTTAAGTTTAGCTAAAATCTCCCAAACCGATTCTACAGTGTCTCTTACAATAGTTGCTGAACCGATTAAAAAGCCGTCAGATTGTTTGATTCGTTTTACGACTTCATCAATATCGGCTGATATCAAATCATGCAATTCTACTTTAACTTTATTATTAAATTCTTCTTCAATTGCTTGTTTAATTATTTGCGCCATTGTTCTTGTATAATTATAAGCACTGGCAAATGGTATTACAACAAGTGGGAGTTCGTTTTTATGTTCAACTGCCCATGAGTCATATAAACCGATAGTTTTATCGATATAATTTTTTTCCAGTACAGCTCCATGAGAAGTTGCGATAATATTCGGATTATATTCTTTTACTTTATTAATACCTCTTCTAACACTAGGTATAAATGGTGACATAATTGCATCGAAATATTCTTTTAAACTTCTATCATAATCATTAGTGTTTTTTAATGAACTTGAAATAACGCCGTCAAAAGCATAATGAGCACCGAAAAAGTCACAGGTAAATAGAATATTGTCTTCTTTTAAATATGTAAACATTGTATCTGGCCAGTGCAAATTTGGTTGTAAAGTAAATTCTAAGGTTTTATTCCCTAAATCTAAAGTTTCTCCTTCTTTTACTTTGTGAAACTTAAAATTGGAGTTGTTGACGATTTCTTTCAAATTCATAAAAGCTGGAACTGATCCATAGATTTCAATATTAGGATTTTGTTCAAGAACGTATTCTACACATCCTGAATGATCAGGTTCAGCGTGATTTACGATTAAATAATCGATATTTTTAACATCGATAATATCGTTGATTCTTTCAAAGAATTCTTGTTCAAATGGTTCTTTGGCAGTATCGATTAATGCTGTTTTTTCATTGCCTACTATAAGATAAGAATTATAGCTTGTACCAAATTCCGTATCCATTATGATATCAAAAACTCTTAAATCATAATCGATAGTTCCGACCCAGTAAATACCATCAGTAATTTTATATGATTTCATAGTTGTTCACCTCATGAATATTATACAAAAAAATCTCTATTTAGACAAATAAATAACTTTTTTTTTTGGTTATTATTGATGATTTATTGACAACTTAACTTATTTTTGATAATGTATTATGTGTAATAGAGTAATAATAAGGAGGAAAGATAAGATGAGTTACAAAATATTTACTGATTCTTGTGTTGATTTACCTAATCAATTAGCCTGGGAATTAGAACTTGAAGTAATGCCTATGAAAGTAACGATTAAAGGCAAAGAATATGCTAATTATTTAGACAATAGAGAAATTAGCCCAGTTGATTTTTACAATTTATTAAGAGAAGAAAATACAGTTTCAACAGCTCAATTGAATCCGAATGATTTTATTGAAGTTTTAACACCTGCTTTGAAGAATGGTGAAGATGTGCTTTATTTAAGTTTTTCTAGCGCTTTATCAGGATCTTATAACTCTAGTATAATCGCTAAAAAAGAACTTGAAGACACATTCCCGAGTCGTAAGATAATCTGTTTAGATACTTTAGCAGCTTCTATGGGACAAGGTTTGTTAGTTACTTTAGCTGCAAAGTTGCGCTTATCAGGTAAAACTCTTGAGGAAGTTGTTGAATATGTTGAGAATATCAAGACCAAAATTTGTCATTTATTTACTGTTAGTGATTTAGGCCATTTGCGAAGAGGTGGAAGATTGTCAGCCAGCTCTTTAGTACTTGGAAATTTACTTAATGTCAAACCTTTATTACATGTTAATATGATGGGCGAGTTGAAAGTATATGGTAAAGCTAGGGGACGTTTTAAATCCTTGAACAATTTAATTAATCGTATGGAAGATACTATTGATAAAGATGCAACTGAAATAGTTTATATTTCTCACGGTGATTGTTTGGATGATGCAATTTATGTTAAAAATCATATTATCGAAAGGTTAGGGTTTAAAGAAGAACAATTCTTAATCAATCATATTGGCCCAGTAATTGGAGCCCACTCCGGGGTAAATACTTTAGCAATCTTCTATATTGGTAATGAAAGAACTTATTAAGTAGAGAAATTCTCTACTTTTTATTTTTATAATGCGGCTTTAATGTTATAATAATTACTAATTAAACTATGATGAGGAATGAAGATTATGTATGAAATAATTGAAAAGAAAGAATTAAATAAAGATGTTGATTTATTTGTAATAAAGGCACCTTTAGCAGCTAAAAATACGCAACCCGGAAATTTTTTAATTGTTCGGGTTGATAAAGATGGCGAAAGGATTCCTTTAACTATAGTTGAAAATGATGAGGAAAATATAACTATAATTTCTCAAAAAGTAGGGTTTTCCACAAAGATGCTCAGCAATAAAAACATTGGCGACTCATTGGAAGATGTTGTTGGCCCTTTAGGTTTACCTGCTAAAATAAAGAAGGTAAAAACATTGGTCGCAGTTGCTGGTGGGGTTGGGGCTGCTCCTTTATATCCGCAATTAAAAGCATATGCAAATCAAGGGACAAAAATCGATTTGATTATCGGCGCTCAAGATAAAGATCATCTTATATTACTTGATAAGTTTAAAAGTTTTTGTGAAAATGTTTATATAGCGACTGATGATGGTTCTTTAGGAACAAAGGGTTTTGTCACTAATGTGTTGGAAAGTTTATTAGAAAAGAAAATTTATGATTTAGCTGTTGCGATTGGACCTTTAATTATGATGAAGAATGTTGTAACTATGAATAAAAAATACAATTTGCCGACAGATGTTTCTTTAAACCCAATAATGATTGATGGTACAGGTATGTGCGGTAATTGTCGTGTCAGTATAAATGGAAAAACATATTTCGCTTGTGTAGACGGTCCAGATTTTGATAGTGAAGGCATCGATTTTGATGAACTCATGGAAAGACAAAGATATTATAAATCGGAGGAACACATCTGTAATTTAAGGCTAGGAGACAATAATGATTAATCGTACTAAAATGCCAGAACTTAATCCAAACATTAGAAAAAATAACTTCTCTGAAGTAGCTCTTGGTTTTGATATCAAACAAGTTAAACTAGAAGCTTCAAGATGCCTTGATTGTAAAAATCCTCGTTGTGTTACTGCTTGTCCTGTTAATATTGATATTCCTCTTTTCATAAAACAAATCTTAGATGATAAATTCGAGGACGCTTATTGTACAATTTATCATGACAACATCCTTCCGGGAATCTGCGGTAGAGTTTGTCCTCAGGAAACTCAATGTGAAGGAGCTTGTGTTTTAGGAATTAAGTATGAGAGCGTATCAATTGGAGCTTTAGAGAGATTTTTAGGTGATTATAGTTTAGAAAACAATATTTTAAAAAAAGAAAATATTATTGAAAACCATAAGAAAATTGCGATTGTGGGCAGTGGTCCAGCCGGACTAGCTTGCGCTGCGGCTATTAGAAGATTGGGATACATAACTGATGTTTATGAAGCTTTACACGAATTTGGTGGCGTATTAAAATACGGAATTCCAGAATTTAGATTACCTAAATCAATTGTTGATACAGAAATAAAAAGATTGGAAAAATTGGGTGTCAATTTCTATAAGAATGTAATAATCGGAAAAACATTAACAATTGATCAGTTGTTCAAAGAATATGATTATAAGGCTGTTTTTATCGGCTCTGGAGCCGGTTTACCTAGTTCTTTGGGTATTAAAGGAGAAAACTTAAATGGCGTTTACTATGCGAATGAATTTCTAACTAGAGTCAACTTGATGAGAGCCAATAATTTTCCTTTATCAGCTACCCCGATTAAAATCGGTAAAACTGTCGCTGTGGTTGGTGGCGGTAACGTCGCAATGGATGCGGCTAGAACAGCTAAACGTTTAGGAGCGGAAAATGTTTATATTGTTTACCGCAGGAACATGGAAGCTTTACCTGCAAGATTAGAGGAAGTTCATCATGCAATTGATGAAGGGATTATTTTTAAATTATTGCTGAACCCTGTAGAAATTATTGGTGAAGCTTATGAAATTAAAAAAGTTAGATGTCAAGTTATGGTTTTAGGAGAAAAGGATGCTTCCGGTAGACAAAGACCAGTTCCGACCGATGAATACCAAATTATTGATGTTGATAACTTAATCATCGCCATTGGACAAAGTCCTAATCCAATTATCAAAAAAGCGACTCCTAATTTAAAAGTTGATGATTGGGGAAGAGTAGTTGTCGATGATTATCAGACATCAATTCCTGGAGTTTTCGCTGGCGGAGATATTGTGACTGGTGCTGCTACTGTTATCTTGGCGATGGGTGCTGGCAAGGACTCTGCACAAAGAATAGATAAATACATTAAGACGCTGGAATAAACAGCGTCTTTGTTTTTAATTAATTATGACGATGTTGTCATATGTTGTTGACAAAAATTAGAAAGAGGTATAATATATCTTTATGACAAGGTTGTCATAAAGGGGGTGTAGAAGTGCCTACAAATACTTTTTTGAATTTAGAATCAGAAAAGAAAACAAGAATTTTAAAAGCAGTGATTGATGAGTTCTCCGAAAAGCAGTATGAGCAAGTCCAAATTTCCGATATCATCAAACACGCTAAAATACCTAGAGGTAGTTTCTATCAATATTTTGTTGATAAAGAAGACTTATACTTGTATTTAATTGATATTATCAGAAATGAAAAAATGCTATTCTTGATGAACACTTTAGGTAACTCCCAAGGAATGAACTTCTTGGATTTAGTCAGAAAACTATATGACGATGGCGTTAAGTTCGCTTTAAGGTTTCCTCAATATGTTAAAATTCTTGATCATCTGTTAAAAAATAAGAGTAAAATATATGAAAAACTAATGTCGGATAACATCAAAATCGCTGAAGATATTTACGCTGATTTGATTGACAAGGATAAAGCTAAAGGTTTAATAAAGGAAGACATTGATACAAGGACATTTTCGAGGATTATTGTTCAACTTACCGCTAATATAGCAGTGGAAGAATTAGATATGAATCATCAAGATGAAAGTTATCAAAAGATGCTAGAACGAAATAATCAGGTATTAAAAATTATTGAACGCGGAGTGTTGAAAGGATAAATTTATGTTTAAAGTAGAAAATTTAAAATTTAAGTACGCAAATAATAATGAAGATGTTATAAGAGGAATCAATTTTGAAATCAAGGAAGGTGAAATCTTTGGCTTTTTAGGTCCTAGTGGCGCAGGAAAAAGTACGACTCAAAAAATAATTATTAAAATATTGGAAGATTATCGTGGAAATATTTTTTATCAAGGTAAAAATTTAAAGGATTATACCAATGAATTCTATGAAGATATCGGCGTTAGTTTCGAAATGCCAATTCATTTTTCTAAAATGACAGCGATGGAAAATATCAACTTCTTTTTAAAATTATATAAAAATAACGCTGATGTTGAAAGTTTAATGAAAAGAGTTGGGTTATGGGAGCATAAAGATGAGTTAGTCGGTACCTATTCAAAGGGAATGAAAATAAGATTAAATTTAGTAAGAGCGTTATTAAATAATCCAAAAATGCTTTTCCTTGATGAGCCGACAAATGGATTAGATCCTACTAACGCTATGATATTAAAAGATATGATAAGAGAATTTAGAGCTGCTGGCGGAACAGTATTTATTACTTCCCACATCATGGCGGATATCGATCAATTATGTGATCGAGTAGCTTTTATCGTTAATGGCGAAATTAAGGAAATTGATTCCCCGAGAAACTTGAAAATTAGGTATGGCAAAAGTGTTGTCATGGTTGAATATCAAGAAAATGGAGAAACTGTAAAAAAAGAGTTCCTTAAACAGGAAATCGGTAAAAATAAGGAATTTTTAGAAATATTAACAACTAAAGAAATCGAAACCATTCATAGTGGTGAAACTACACTTGAAGATATTTTTATTAAAGTAACCGGGGTGAAGTTAGCCGATGAAAACTAATCGTTTAACCTTATTGATTAAAGGTGAGTTGTTAAGACTTCATAAGTATAATGTTGTCTTTATCAGTATCTTTATCGCACTAATTTGGGGAGTAGTTTTATTCTTTGTTGATTCGGTTATCTTTAATGCACTTCTACCTTTCTTGATTCTTGTTGATGCAACGATGATGAGTTTGATGTATATTGGTAGCGTGATGTTTTTTGAAAAGAAAGAATCAACTTTATCTTCTGTGTTAGTAACTCCTGTTACAAACCAAGAAATTATTCTTTCGAAGATTCTTGCTAATACAATTCATAATTTATTTTCAACTAGTTTAATAATTATTGTTTTTATCTTTATTAAAGATGTTAAGATAAATTATATATTGATGTTGCTGGCAATAATATTAGTAACTGCTGTTTTTACAGGATTAGGATTATTGTTGTCTTATTTTCAAAAAGATTTTACAACAATGTTGACTAATTTGATGTTACTGATGTTTGCGTTTTTACTACCATCAGCTTTATACGGTTTTGGCGTTTTAAAAGCTGATGTATGGGAATACATATTGCTACTTAATCCTATCCAAGCAGCACAAGAAATTATTATGGGTGGATTTAGAGCTGTAACTCTAGACTGGAAGTATTATTTTAGTTTAGGATATTTAATTGTTGGCGGAATATTAACTTACAAATTCTTGATTGTTCCTAAGTTCAATGCTTATGCAGTATCTATTAGTGGAGTGTGATTAAGATGTTAAAAACAGTAATAAAGGCTGAATTGAGAAATATTTCTAGAGATCGAATGTATTTATTCTTTGGGATTTATCCAGTAATTCTTGGAGTCGCTGGTTATTTCTTGATTCCATATTTAAAAACCACAGTAGCTCCGGGAAATCTTTTACCTGAAATAGTAGCAATGTTGTTGATACTAATGACTGGATTTATCTTTGGAGCATTGTCAGCCTTTACGCTTTTGGATGACAAAGATGATTCTGTGTTAATGAGCTTAAAGGTTACACCAATCTCAGTCAAAGCTTATGTGATGGTTAAGATGATTGTAAGTTTCATCTTCGGTTTCATTGCGACATTGGTAATTATTTTAGCTACTGGTTTTTTGCCTGATTCATCATTTTGGGTAATCTTAATGATTTCCTTTGTTGGTGCTATGCAAGCACCAGGAATTGCCTTGATAGTTAATTCTTTTTCCGATAATAAGGTTGAAGGTTTTGTAATTATGAAAATGAGTGCTCTTATTTTAGCATTTCCAGTTATTGCATTTTTCGTTCAATCTTGGCAAGAAGTTTTCTTGGTTTTCGCGCCAGGATTTTGGTCAGCGAGAATGATTCAGATGGAATTGATAACATCCATAGAAGCTAATTTTACTTTGATAGTTTACTTTATTCTAGGCGTGATTTACAATTTAATTTTTGTGACTTTATTTATGAAAATATATTCAAAAAGAAGCAATTTATAGGAGGGAATATTAATGGAAGTATTAGGAATCATTTTAATTGTTTATGGAATCATTTGTGTTCTGATTGCTGCTCTTAGACCACCATTTATCATGAATATGAAAAAGATGCAAATCTTTGAAAAGTATTTAGG
>DDWA01000029.1:16445-16588 GCA_002345425.1 Caryophanales bacterium UBA2298
GAAACTATTAAATGTTTTGTTGTATGCGCTGTTGCTAAAGCATGGCCTAAAACCCTTAAAGCAGTTTTTATTAATTGATCTTCTTCGTGTTTTGCTAGCTCGTGAATTTTAAAAATTTCTTTTCGTAAAACATTAAGCTTTAT